>JANPIO010000294.1:0-4210 GCA_031425055.1 Phormidium sp. VAR_61_metabat_6 | reverse complement strand
GGTACTCAGCGACGACCTTAACAGGGATGCCAGCTTCGGCCACGGCTGCTTCTAGCTCGCGCCCAGCCTTAATGGCTCTGAGTAAAGCCCCAATTTGGTCAAACTCAAAACGAGCTAGGGCAGCGGTGCCAGCTTGCTCTAGGCGGGTGCCAGTTTGAGCTAGGCGCTGGGCTTTTTCGACCTCAGCAGTTTTGGTGTCAGCCTCTCGGGCTCTCCCTTCGGCAACTTGGGCTTTGGCGTCGGCAGATTGGGCACTGGCTTCAGCCTGCTGCTGGGCCACAGCCGCAGTTTGGGCTTTGCCGTCGGCTTCTCGTGCGCGGGTTTCGGCGGTTTGTTGGGCGGCAGCGGCTTCCTCGGCAGCAGTTTCAGCCTGTTGCTGATCTCGCTTGGCCTGCTGGGTCTGTTGGGTAGCGGCTTCTGCTTGCTGGGCAGCCGCTTTTGCCTCTTCGTCAGCTTCGTTTACCCGCGTATCCGCTTGAGCAATGCGCTCATCGGCTTCCTGAATAGAGGCGGTAGCCTTTTGCTGCTGGTTCCAGGCAATCAAAACAGACCCAGCAGCGACCATAATGCCCGCCGCTGCTGCTAATACCCCAAGCCGCATACCCCGGCGCAGCTTTCTTTCCGCCGCCGCTTCAGCCTCTTGTCTCGCCCTACCGGCGCGAATATACTCCTGCTGCAAGCCCGTAGGTAGAGGTTCTACCTCGGCATTACTTGTCAGCCAAGTTTCAGCCGTTTGCAAGTCTTGCCCCCGCAGCAGCAGGCTTTCATCGCGCCCCCGCCGATCCCACTCGCCCGATCGCACCAGCAGCCGCGTATGGGTCTCCAAATGCTCCCGATCAGTATCCAGCGTTCTCAGCAACCCAGCAAAATTCGCCTGAAAGTCGCCGTCGTGCTCCCGAAAATCGAGCCATTGCAGCTTGCCCAGCACCGGGTGCAGGTCGGCTACATCGATCGCCCGGTGCAGCACCGTCACCATGCGCTTATTTAGCCCCTGGGCATATTCCACCTCATCGGCACAAAAAGGCGAGTTCACCGACTCCGGCGACAGCACAAACACAAACACATCCGAGCTTTCAATGCCCCGATAAATCTCCTGCTGAAAGTCGGTGCCGGTGGCAATGCTCTCCTGGTCAAACCAGGTGCGCTTGCCCTGGATTTGCAGGGCGTCGTTTAGCCTACGGGCAAAGTCAGAGTCCACCCGCGAGTAAGAGATAAACACATCCAGCGCCGGGTTGGGCGGCTGGCGTAGGCTCTCAGCAATAAACTGCTCGTGCAGGGCCGTGGGCGGGTGGCGGTGGGTGCGTGCCACTTTTAGCCAGGTTTCGGCTCGGCGCAGGTTGTAACCCCGCAGCAGCAGGGTAGGGTTTTGCTGCTGCCGCTGCCACTTCAGCGCCTGCACCAGCCAGGTTTTGTGCTCGGTGTAGTAGTTGGCATCGGTGTTGAGCTGCCTGAGCAACTGGCTTTCGTCAGCCGCGTAATCACTCGCCTGGGCGTTCTCAGTGAGGTCGATGTGCTGAAGGGTTCTTAGCCCCTCAGGTACTAGCTCCGGCTCCACCGCCGCCGCCCGCACCGGAATCACTCGTTTATTAAAGCTCTGAGCCTGTTCTAGCTCGTGCTGGCAGTAGGGCGACTGGGCCGAATGGGGCGACAGCACAAAGATCACGTTGTCGGCTTCTTCAATGCCCTGACTAATAGCGCTGTTGTAATCTTGGCTGGTTTGAATGTCGGTGCGGTAGTTCCACACCGTCATGCCCTGGCGCAGCAGAGAGCGGCGGATCTGTTCTGCGGGTTTCTGGTCTTGGTCGCTGTGGCACAAAAACACCTGGGTCATCAGGTTGCTGGCGTTTTTGGTGCTCTCGGTGATGTATTCGCAGTGCAGGTCGGTGGGGGTGCAGGGCAGCGATTCCCCATCGGCAAAGCGGGTTTGCAGCCAGGTTTCGGCGGCCTGGCGATCGCTGCCCACCAGCAGGTAGCGGGTCTGGCGGTGATGCCGTTGCCAGTCTAGGGCCTGGGCCAGCAGAGCCGTGTGCTGGTGCACGTAGGCTTGCACATGGGTCTGAGCTTGCCCCGTTTGCTCGTCGCCATAGCTCAGCGTGCGGCTCAGCCTTTCTAAAAATTGCTCGGGGTCGTCAAGCCCATCGCGGCACCAGATCCAGTTGAGCTGGCGCACGGTGGTGCAGCCCTCTGGGTCGGCGATCGCCCAAGCCTTCGAGTCGCCCCCACCCACATGCAGCAGCGGAATAATGCGTTTGCCGTAGTGGCGGGCCAGGCTCAGCTCTAGCTTGCAGTAGGGCGAGGCCATCGCCGAGGGCGAGATGACGTAGATAAACTGGTGCGATCGCCCGATCGCCTCATCGATCCGCTGCTGCCAGTCCGTCGCAGCGGGGATGTCATCCTGATCGAGCCAGATATTCCCCAACCCTTTAGCTTTGAGCTGCCCTTTGAGAGCAATCACAAACGCTTTGCTGTCAGACCGTCCGTAGGAGATAAAGGCGTCTTCAAAGACCGGCATAGAGCTAGAGAAACGTCAGAGGGTTCGGAATCCTGATTTCCTTAATAAACCAGAATTTTTCGGCTAAAAGTGTCTTGCCCCCAAAATAACCGCTTTTAGCCGAGTTCCTGATGAAGATTAGGTTTTGCCAACAAACCCGATCGCGCCCCGCCGCCCAGTGGAGTTCTGTAGAATAACAAGGGTAGAAACCAATACGCTTGGGGTTGACTCTACAGATGGGCGCAGCGGTATCGATTCAAAACTTGAAAAAGTCCTATGGGGCGGTGGAAGCGGTGCGCGATGTGTCGCTCACCATTGAGCCTGGTGAAATCTTTGGCCTGCTGGGGCCGAACGGAGCAGGCAAAACCACCACTATTCGCTGCCTCTGCACCCTGGCCACCCCCGACAGCGGCACCCTTGAAGTCATGGGGGTTTCGGTAGTCGAGCAGCCCCGACTGGTGCGCCAATATCTGGGCTACATCGCCCAGGAAGTTGCCCTCGACAAGGTGCTCACCGGACGTGAGCTGTTGCGGCTTCAAGCCGATATCTACCACATGCCCAAGGCTGTTTCTGGCCCTCGCATCGACCAGATGATCGACCTGCTAGAGCTGGGCGACTGGGCCGACAAAAAGACCGGCACCTATTCTGGGGGCTTGAGAAAGCGCCTGGATTTAGCCCTAGGGCTGCTGCATCAGCCCGATCTGCTGGTGCTTGACGAGCCCACAGTTGGCCTCGACATTGAGACGCGATCGGCGGTGTGGAGCTTTCTGCGACAGCTGCGAGCGGCGGGCACCACGATTTTAATCACCAGCCATTATTTAGAGGAAGTCGATGCCCTGGCCGATCGCGTCGCCATCATCGACCGGGGTCGAGTGATTTCGTCTGGCACCCCCAGCGACTTGAAGGATAAGATTGGGGGCGATCGCATCACCCTGCGCATTCGCGAATTCACCTCTGACCACGAGGCCGCCAACGCCCGCACCATGCTAGCTGAGCTGCCCTTTGTGCGCGAGGTGATCGTCAACGCGGCTCAGGGAAATTCTCTCAACTTAGTCGTTGACCGTCAGCCCGATGTGCTGTTGACAGTGCAGCAGGCGCTCAAAGCCGCCGATTTGCCGGTGTTTGGCATTGCCCAGTCGCGCCCCAGCCTCGATGACGTGTACCTGGCCGCCACGGGCCGCACCCTAATGGATGCGGAGCTAGCCGCCGTAGGGCAGCGCGACCTCAAGAAAGAAAAAAAACAGGCTATGAAGGGACGCTAGGATAACACCATGAGCACCACTATTCCCACCCCATCCCCCCGCCGCGAGGCTGCCCCCAGCCTTGATTCAGACCTCACAGCCTGGAAGGCCAACCTGATCAAATCCGAAGGGCTAGTCTCTGGAGCCTTTGTGCAAGAGACCTTAGCCATGACCCGGCGGCTGTTTATTCAGCTCCAGCGTCGCCCCACGACCCTGGTGGCGGGGGTCATCCAGCCCTTGATCTGGCTGGTGCTGTTTGGGGCATTATTCCAAAATGTGCCCGCCGGGCTGTTTGGCGAGAGCCGCAACTATGGCCAGTTTTTGGGGGCGGGCATCATCGTGTTTACCGCCTTTGGGGGTGCGCTCAACGCCGGGCTACCGGTGATGTTTGACCGCGAGTTTGGCTTTTTGAATCGGTTTTTGGTAGCACCCTTGGCCTCGCGCTACTCCATTGTGGTGGCGTCGGCGCTGTTTATTG
>JANPIO010000293.1:0-9782 GCA_031425055.1 Phormidium sp. VAR_61_metabat_6 | reverse complement strand
CTTCGTGTCGGTGCCGAGGGCATTGATTTCCACCAGTTGAGCCACGAGGATGGCGATTAACTCTTCCAGTTCTTTTTTGGTGAGTTTGGTGCGATTGCCGCGTTCAATGCGAGCCTCCATTGCCGCGATAATTTTGGTGCGGGTCGTGTCGAAGGATTGAGCGAGAGCAGCCATGGCTATGGACAGGTGAATGGTAATGGCATTGTCTGCGGGTTTAATTATAGCAGTCAATAAAGTTATAGCGGTATACGAGCTTGGGTGAGGAGAGAGATCACGGAAGCGGTGTTGGTGTTTTTAACGGAGCGAGCGCATGGGCGGGGATGAGTCAAGAGTTTGCATGCCGCCCCCAGCAGCAGCAGCAGCCCACTGGCCCCTATGAATCTGCTCTAGGGCGGTACGGCGAATCAGCCGCAGCGGCCCCAGATCCTGGTAGCGTTGGCCCCAGCCCAGCCAGATCAGGGTCGTGGCCAACCGATTACCACGCCCGCTGGGTCGGGGTAAGGACGGCCCGTCCGGCGGGCGTGGCGGTGCGATCGCCCAGCACCCGATCAACCCCCTGCTGAGCCAGGGCCAAAAAAGCGGAGATTGCTCCCAGGTCATCGCTGCCATCGCCATCACAAAACAGCACCCACTGCACATCATCGGGCATAGCTTGTAACCCATGCCCGCAGGCCACCCCTGACTAGCTGAACCGAGTCAGCAGCTTCAGCAGAGACTTGGTGCGGGGGGTGAGCAGGGTACGGCGGTAGGCATCGGCGGCTTTCTTGATCGCTTCGGCCTGGGTGGGGTAGGGGTGAATCACCCCCGACAGAGCGCTCAGCCCCTGCCCCGTGACCATCGCCGTGGTGATCTCGCTGATCATCTCCCCGGCGTGGCGGGCGACGATGGTAGCCCCCAAAATCTTGTCGGAGCCTTTTTTGTGGAGAATTTTCAAAAACCCTTCGCTCTCGCCATCGGCCAAGGCGCGATCTACCGAGGAAAACGGAATCTCGATAGTGTCGGTCTCGATGGCCTGCTGCTTGGCCTCGTGGGCATACAGCCCCACATGGGCAATTTCGGGGTCGGTGTAGGTGACCCAGGGCATCACCAGGCTGCTGAGCTTGCTGCGGCCCAGGCCAAAGGGAGCAAACAGAGCGTTTTTAATCACAATCCGGGCGGCGGCATCGGCGGCGTGGGTAAACTTCCAGTCCATGCAGATGTCGCCGGCGGCAAAAATGGTGGGATTGGTGGTTTGCAGATGGTCGTTGACCCCCACGCCTCGGCGGCGATCGTACTCGACTCCGACGGCTTCCAGGTTGAGGCCATCGACATTGGGCACCCGCCCAGCCCCGACCAAGATCTCGTCTACTTCGACCGTTTGGGGCGCTGACGAGCCCTTCTGGCTGTAGTGCAGCACCTTGCCCGTCGGGGTAGTTTCCACCCGCTCCAGCTTCGCATCCAGCACCAGATGGAGCTGCTCTTTGATCAACTGCTGCTGCACAATCGCGGCGGCATCGGCATCTTCGCGGTTGAGCAGGTAGCCGTGGTTGTGCAAGAGCGTCACCTCGCTACCCAGCCGCTGAAAGGCCTGAGCTAATTCGCAGCCAATCGGGCCGCCGCCAATCACCGCCAGACGGCGGGGTCGCTCGGTGAGCGAAAACACAGTTTCGTTGGTGAGAAAGCCAGCCTCGGCCAGCCCTGGCACCGAGGGCCGATGGGCGCGGGCACCGGTGGCGATCACGGCTTTTTTGAAGGGCAGGCGGTGATCGCCCACCTGCACCGTTGCGCCATCGACAAAGCGGGCCTCGCCCAAAAACACGTCGATGCCCAGGTTGCTGAAACGCTCCACCGAGTCGTGGTGGCTGATGTCGGCGCGAATCTGGCGCATGCGATCCATCACGGTGGCAAAGTCTACCTCGATTGACTCCGGTGGCTGAATGCCAAAGGGGGCGGCTCCCCGCATGTCGGCCACCACCCGCGACGACCGGATGATGCATTTGGAGGGCACGCAGCCCACATTTAGGCAGTCGCCCCCCATCAGACTTTTTTCCACCAGGGCGACCTTGAGGCCCAGGTCTAGACCCGCTGCCCCCGCCGCCACTACCAGGCCAGCGGTACCGGCACCGATCACCACGAGATCGTAGCGCTGGGCGGGGCTGGGGTTCGCCCAGTCGGGCGGGTGGACGTAGGCTTGCAGGGTTTGGTTGGGGCCGGTGAGGGGCACCAGCGCGGGTTCGAGGTTGAGAGAATGGGCGGTCATGGTTTGGTAGAGGTAGGAGTTGGCGGTACGGTTTGCTGCAAGGTGTGTTGGGCGCGGCGGGAAATGATCAGAGTGACAGCAGCGGTAGCGACTAGCCCCAGGGTGTGAAGCCGCCCCTGTATGAGCCGGGCTTGGGGGGTAGGTTGCTCTAACTACTTTTGGGGCCGGAGCGCCAGACTCAGCAGTAGCGCCAGCCCCAGGCCCAACCCCAGCCAAAGCCCAAATTGGATCGGCCCGCCCTTAATCGGTTTCAGCCGCAGTCTAGACAAAGTACACCGTTGCACAGCTCACGATCATGCCAACCCTAAAACCCCCGCCTGAGAATCTCCTGAGCGCCAGTGCACAACGTCTCCCCGTCCCCCCTTACTCCCTTAACACATAGCCCACCCCGCGCACCGTTTGAATCAGGCGCGCTTCCCCTTCGGCCTCCAGCTTCAGCCGCAGGTAGCGGACGTAGACCTCAATGATGTTGGAGTCACCCATGAAGTCGTAGCCCCAGACTTCTTCGAGGATGCGATCGCGGGTGAGCACCTGGCGCGGGTTCGTCATTAGGTAATCGAGCAGGTCAAATTCCTTGGCGGTCAGGTCAACTGAGCGGCTACCCCGTTTCACCTGGTGGCTCTTGCGGTCTAGCGCCAGGTCGGCATAGACCAGTTGCTCGGCCGCCTGGGGATGGAGGTGGCGCAGGTGGGCGCGCACCCGAGCCATCAGTTCTTCAATGCTGAAGGGCTTAACCACGTAGTCATTGGCCCCGGAGTCTAGCCCTTCGACCCGATCGCTGATCTCGTCCTTAGCCGTCAACAAAATTACCGGCGTGGTTGATCCGGTCTGGCGCAGGCGGCGGCACACTTCTACCCCACTCAGCCCCGGCATCATCCAGTCGAGAATGATCAGGTCAGGCATTTGGTCGCGGGCGGCCATCAGCCCAGACAGACCATCGTGGGCCACGCTGACCTCGTAGCCTTCATAGGTCAGCTCCAGCTGCACAAACTGGGCCAGCTTTTCTTCGTCTTCCACAATCAAAATCCGAGAGCCCATAGTGTCATCCTCCTAGGTGGGTAGCGCAATGGTGAATACACAGCCCTGCTGGGGCTGCGATCGCAGGCTGACCTGGCCCCCCATGGCGTCTACTAGCGATCGCACCAGGGTCAGGCCCAGGCCGGTACCGCCCGTGCGGCGGGAGCGGTCTTCATCCACCCGGTAAAAGGGGTCAAAGATAGCGGCCTGCGCCTGTGCCGAAATCCCTGGCCCCTGGTCATGTACCTGCACCAGCGCCCAGTCGGGCTGCTCCAGCACCACCACTCGAATCGGCGACTGGGGGTTGCCGTAGCGCCGGGCATTGTCCAGCAGTTCGACCACAACGGTGCACAGTTTGCTGCGATCGACCTTGACCACGGGAGATAGGGCTGGGGTGTCGAAGACAATCCGCGAGGGCGCGTCGGGGTAGTCGTTTTCGACTAGGGCGATCGCCGCTGTGACCACTTTCACCAGGTCGGTGGGCTCCAGGGTCAGCGACAACTGGTGGTTGTCCAGCCGAGCCAACTCCAGCAGTTCCGTCAGCAGGTGAATGGTGCGACTGGTCTCTGCGGCGGCGATCTCCAGCCCCTGGCGCTGGGGTGGGGTGAGGCTGTCGCTCCGACGCAGCGTACTTTCCAGATAGCCCTGCACTAGGGTGAGCGGCGTGCGCAGCTCGTGGGAGACATCGTTGATAAAGCGCTTTTGCTGAGCCCAGGCCTTGGCCAGGCGGGCCAGCATCAGGTTGTAGGTGCGTACCAGCTCGGCCACCTCTGTCGTGGCGGCGGGCAGCGACAGCTGGTGGTGGCCCAGGGTTTCGGCGGTGACCTGGCTGGCGGCGTGGTTCAACTGGCGCAGGGGCGCCAGGGCGCGACGGATGTAAACGGCACAGGCCACCGCTAGCAGGGTGACGATCGCCAGCCCGGTCAGCCACAGCATCCGCAGCAGCTGCTGCAACCCCTGGTATTCAGCGGTGATGTCGTTGGCCAGGTGCAGAGTGGCCGCAGGCAACCCTGCCAGGGGCAGCGGCTCGACACAGACCACGAAGATCCAGGTCTGCACCGACTGAATGGCAATGCCCTCGGCGATCGCCATCTGCAGCAGGTCATCGGTCACCCCCGACCCCTGCCACGATCCCATGGAGAGGGTCTCAGACTGAGCCATTAGGTCGCCCTCGACGGTGGTCACCCAGATCGCCAAATCTCCGGTGGTGCGATGGTCAATCACCATTTGCAGCGCTTCCTCGACCGGCATCTGAAGGGCATAGTGGCTGACATCTTCGGCAAAGCGCTCCACCACCAGGCTCGCCTGCTGGAGATGGCTATCGAGCAAAATGGCCTGAGTGCGCCAGCCCAACCAGCCGGTCAAAGCAACAATAGCCACCAGCGACGCCAGCATCACCCCAGCGGTGAGGCGCACCTGCAACGAATTGAGATCGCCCCAGCGATGGAGAAAGGTTTGAAACAAGTGCTCTACAGGGGCCATTGCAGCGAAAAGAAAGCTCAGGAAGGCGCTAACCCTAGCGCGTCACACCCCTAAACCTAACAACCCCAACTGAGAGTTCGCTGATAAACCCTCAAGAATTTGCTGCATATCACCTGCACCATCCTCAACTGGTAATTCCTAGGTCTCGCCTCAGTTCACAGCAGGTTGTCCCCGCTCAACCGTCCAACGGGTGTCGAGATCGTCCAACACCGCTGCCACGTGATCTGGCACAAAGAATTTATCCAGAGTCCACACGAGGACTGCCAAAAAGACGCTCAGCCGCATTAGCAACAGCGCTAAAGAAATGCGTGGGTTGACAGAAGCTATAGATAGTATTGGGTTAATGACTGCTCATTTTGACTGACAACTCAACCTAACGATATTTGCCCTGACAGACCAGCAGAAAACCAACGCTTGGGCGAGCTGATTGATTAAAAAAATAGAAGGAGCATATTCTAATGGCACAGATGATTTCGAGCATTTGTAATACTAAATTCAAGGAAGATTTATCTTAAAATGAGCTGAGAGAACTAGAGTAATTTGCGGAGAATTTCGGCAGATCTATGAAACTTTATTGCAGCCTTGCCCGAGCCCAGATCTAGCCCCTATGGTCATAGAGAATTCTGTAGTAATACCCAGAGCCTGAAAATTGAGGCGCGCGGCGTTTGCTGATCATGGCAGCGGTCATCACGGGCGTTCACCTGCCGATGTTTTTTGCGGCGGATTCGCCAACCCCTGACCTAGAGCGCGATATATTGCTGGTGGCCCAGTGCTGGCACTAATGGCCTTCCCAGGCGCGATCGAGTCGCAAAGCCAGCCCAGTCCGACGCATCCACCGCCGAACGCCGCTTTCAGTAAGCTGTATCCCATTGAGCCAGCCTTGCCCAATGCCGTAGCGGTAGCGGGCTAAACACAACCTCAGCAGCCTGTTGCTATTGGCGGTCATTCCCCCAGCAACGGGCTATTTAGTCGTCTTAGCTCCGGCGATCGCCGCTTCTCTTTTGCCCTAAACTACCCATGACCCACCACAATTGGCTTGTCACTGACGATGGCCACTACCGCGAGTTCGGCGATGCCAATATTGCCGAACCCGCTGAGTACTACCGTCTCTACCGATTCCTAACCGACCTGGAAGATATTCTGAAGAGCAGCGACGATGACCTAGCCCGTCTAGAGGCCATTACGCCCCTGGTGCGAAAACTGCTCGTCAGTTCCTACTGGCTACAGATGGAGTATCAAAAGCCCGATCCGACCACCGGCTGGAGCGTTAATTTTCTCTACCGCGAGCACGACTTCCCCATCACCATTCAAATGGTGGCCTGGCTGCCGGGGCATCAGTCTCCTATTCACAACCACGGCACCTGGGGCATTGTGGCTCTGGTTGGTGGTCAAGAGCGCAACCGGCTGTGGCAGCGTCAGCCCCATACCGACTCCCCGGATCGCCTTGCCCCTACCCACGAAATCATCCTCAACCCAGGCGATATCGTGGCCCTGACCACCGATGCCATTCACAGTGTGGAACCGTTGGGCGACGAGCCCACCATCTCGTTCAACCTCTATGGCGTCACCAATTTCCAACAGCGCTACCAGTTTGACCCAGACCAGCAAACCGCCCAGCGATTTTGAGAAAAATGAAATCTTTGAATAAAACCTAAAATTCTCTACAAAAAAGCCCTTTCTGTCCTGCTCTCAAAGACAGAAAGAGCTTGTCAATAGTCCGATTGTGGGTCTGGGATTAACAATTAACCTTAGCTACCTGCACAGGGGTCTGCGGTACCGGCACAGGGGTCTACCTGTTCTGTGCTGCCAGCGCAAGGGTTAGCACCACAGGCAGCAGTGCCTACGGTGATTAAGCCCGCGATCGCCAGAGCACCCAGGTATTGAACACGCATAATTTTTCTCCTTTAACGGTTCCCTTAGCGGTGTATAAACCCAATCCAAGCTGGACTTGGGGTATCTGCAATCATGCTGACAACTGTAAGTTTCGACCTGAGAATAAACTGAGAGTTTCTGGGGTAGCGCCTGAGAATCAGTCCATCACCAGGCGAAAGCCAAACAAAATATGGCGGGAAGCGATCGGGCGGGTGTGGCGATAGGCGGCCCGGCAAAAGCCCGGTAGGTCGTCCCAGGAACAGCCTTTCATCACGGCGGCTTGACCGTCATTGACCAAGGTGCTGGTGAACTCAAACACATTGCCCGCCATATCGTCTAGGCCGGAGGGGCTACGGCTGAGAGCAAAACGACCCACTGGGCTGGTGCCGTCGATACCGCTGCCGCCCCAATTCGTCGCCTCGGATCGCCACTGGCTGCCCCAGGGAAAGTACCGCCCATCGGAGCCTCGGGCGGCTTTTTCCCACTCCAGGTCGGTGGGCAGTCGGTAGGTAGCACCGTCTTGCTGCCCGCGCCAGGCCGCATAGGCTGCTGCATCATCGTAGGAGACCAGCACCACGGGATGTTGCTGCAGGGCTGTCGGCGAGGTATTGCGATGCCAAAGGTAGGGGCGCACGGCAGCGTAGGGGTGCACCAAAAAGCCCTGCCGTTGGTAGTCAGCTTCAGAAATGCCTGGAGCGCGATGGCTATTGGCTGCAACAAACCGCTGGTAGTCGGCCTGGGTGACAAGATTTTGGGCCATGCAAAACCCCGACAGCTCAAGGGTAGCCGCCGCCAGCTCACGGTCAAACCAGCGACGCGATCGCAGTTGGGTTTCCGCCTGGGCGATCGCCACCGGGGTCTGACCTAAGGCAGCCGCCGAAATTTGGTAGCCGTAGTCGCGCTCTTGTTGGTCGCTGCCCGACTGAAAGCGGCCCCCGGCTACAAAAACAAAGCCCGGTTGAGCACGACAGCGGGCCGCCGTCATCGGTGGTGGGGCTGGCCTTAGGGCTGTCCCACAGCTCATCGTCAGCAGCAGGGCCAGCAGGCTGAGCCCGACCCAGCGCCGCCTAAAGTCCCAAGCGATAGCGTGAAAAGATGCTCTACTCATCAAATCCTCAGCAAAGCCTTAGAGAATAGTCAGATAATTCGGGCCAAACCAGTGATAACTAAACGGTATCCCCTCGCACTGGTTTCTCATGATTAGACCTCAGGTATCGATGGTCCTCGGTGCGATCGCACTATTAGCGGGCTGCGGTAGCGCTCCATCTCTCTCCCAGGCTGAGACATCCGCAGCGGTAGTATCTGCAACGGGGGCATCAGCTCCTCTCACCTACGACGACGACTATTTTTGACTGGTTTGGTGATGACTGGAAGCCCCAATACGCCACCGACGACGGCTTTACCGGCAGCGACAAACAGCGAGCCACTCTCAACTTCATCAGCCAATACCTCCCCCCCGACGACCAGGCCTACCTGAAGGCGGGCAGCTACCCGCTCACCTACCTGGACTACGACTGGGCTCTCAACCGTCAGTAATTGCTTCCCACTCCCCACCTCAGCACTCACCATGCAACGCCCCTACTGCCTACTCCAACTCCTGACCTGGCTCGGCCTCAGCCTGATCGCTGGGCTGCTCACCGCCACCCCCGCCCTGGCCCAAGAGGGCGGGGGCTTTAATCCCCAGGACTGGCTACTCAGCGCCCTGCAATGGATCGACGGGCTGGGGTTTGCGGGTGGTTTAGCGTTTATGGCGATCTACATTGTGGCTACCGTGGCCTTTTTGCCAGGCTCGATTTTGACCCTGGGGGCCGGGGTGATTTTTGGCATTGCCATGGGGTCGGTGTATGTGTTTGTGGGGGCAACCCTGGGGGCGATCGCCGCCTTTTTGGTCGGGCGCTACCTGGCTCGGGGCTGGGTGAGCCAAAAAATTGCGGGCAACCAAAACTTTAGCGCCATCGACCAGGCCGTCGCCCACGAGGGCTTCAAAATTGTCCTCCTCACCCGTCTGTCGCCGGTTTTTCCCTTTAACCTGCTCAATTATGCCTTTGGCATTACTGGCGTGGGGCTAAAAGACTACGCCCTAGGCTCAGTCGGCATGATTCCGGGCACCATCATGTATGTCTACATCGGCTCTCTGGCGGGTGATCTGGCCCGCATTGGCACCGAAAGCCAGGCCGCTAACCCCATCGCCCAGTGGGCCATTCGCATCGTTGGCTTGGTTGCTACGGTGGCGGTTACGGTCTACGTAACCCGAGTCGCGCGGCAGGCTCTAGCCCAAAAGGTGAGCTAACGCCCTTTCGGCTTCCACTGAGGATCCTCGACGAATTGACGGTTGCAGTCTCGGCACTTGTAGTTTTGCTTGCCGCGCCGGGTCGTCCCGTTTTTGGAGATGTCGTGAAACCCACTCGTTGGACAGGTCATCTCGAGGGTCATGGGGCCTACTCCCTCAGAATCTAGGAATGCGACGGCGATGCCTTATCCTTCACGTTAATCCACTATCCCCCGCTTGAAGGGTATAGAGGCGGGCGAGGAAAGCTAGCCCGCCAGCGACCTGGAGCAGGATTGATGTAGTGCGGTAGATGTCGAGGGCGCGATGGTCAAATGCTGGGGGATTGCCTCAACGTGTGGGGTGGGGTGCCCTCATGGCGCTGAGAGTAGGCGGTGGGAACTATTCAGTGGAGAAGTCGTAGAAGGCTTCAGCAGGGGGGTGGAGGGGCTACTGCTTGTCCCTGTGGTCTAACCCTAGGGCGAGGTGTCGCTTTACGTTGGGTTTGGGGGTGGCGGTAGTAGGGGCGTGGGGTGTCCTGTCGTTAACTGAACTCTGACTACTTCATAACATTATGACTGCAATAAATATGCAATAGCAGTCAAGATGTTTCTGGTTAAATTCCATTGTAGCCTAAAAGCATTTTATACAAAGGGCTTTGGCGTTTCGTAGATTCTGTTCCATACCGTTCCCTGTTAAGGCAATGACATAGGCAGTACGGTGGGCGATCGCTGAAAGCATTGAAAAGCCGTTGAGACTGATTGATATAAATCTCTTATATGCCTACCTCATGCGAGATTAGGTGTATGAGATATTGATATAACCATCGGCAGCTCTAATTATCCGAGCCGCCGCACGGTGTACCGCATCCTGTCCGCCGAGATCAGTTCAGAAGAGCAAAAGCAG
>JANPIO010000292.1:0-26824 GCA_031425055.1 Phormidium sp. VAR_61_metabat_6 | reverse complement strand
CTCGCTAAGCTTTATAGCGAGTTTTTCTGACTGTTTACCGGTGTTTGCTGGCGCTAGTGGCCCACCGACGATTGCATTGACTCAAGTTTCCTTGAATTGAATTTAGTGACAACGCTATGGCCAAACCAACCCGAAAGACTGGACCTCGTAAGAGTAAGAAGAACGTACCGAGCGGTGTCGCTCATATCCGTTCAACATTCAATAACACCATTGTGACGATTACTGACCAGTCAGGGGAAGCAATTTCCTGGGCTTCAGCAGGCTCTAGTGGATTCAAGGGAGCAAAAAAAGGTACCCCCTTTGCGGCGCAAACAGCAGCCGATAGCGCTGCCCGACGAGCAATGGATCAAGGAATGCGGCAGATTGAGGTTATGGTGAGCGGCCCTGGAGCTGGTCGCGAAACCGCTATTCGAGCCTTACAGGGAGCAGGTTTAGAAATTACTCTCATCAGAGACGTTACTCCTATCCCCCACAACGGTTGTCGACCACCCAAACGTCGCCGGGTTTAGGTACTGACTAAGTGTCAGTGACGCAGTTGACGGGCAGGGATCGCGAGGTTTAAGGGAGGCAGGATTGTGGCACAGTTTCATGTTGATTGCGTAGAGTCTGTCGTTGAAAACGACCAAAGTCAGTACGGTCGATTTGTTATCGAGCCTCTAGAACGTAGTCAGGGTACTACCGTAGGCAATGCACTACGGCGGGTATTGCTATCCAACTTAGAAGGCATTGCAATTACAGCCGTAAGAATTGCTGGGGCGACCCATGAGTTCTCAACCATTGTTGGGGTGCGAGAAGATGTTCTCGACATTCTTCTCAACATGAAGGAGATCGTCTTAAGGAGCTACACTAGCCAGCCTCAAATCGGTCGGCTTCTAGTTCAAGGGCCTGCTCGGGTGACTGCGGGTCACTTTGAACTGCCGTCTGAAGTAGAAGTGGTTAATCCTGAGCAGTATGTGGCGACAGTAGCCGATGGCCATACGCTTGAGATGGAGTTTAGGGTTGAGCGAGGTCAGGGCTATCGAGCCGTATCACGGAGCAAGGACGATGCTACGGCACTGGACTTTATCCAGATCGACTCAGTGTTTATGCCCGTCAAAAAGGTCAATTACACTGTCGAAGAGGTCATAGTTTCCGGATCCATGCAGCGTGATCAGCTAATCATGGACATCTGGACAAATGGAAGCATCACGCCTCAGCAAGCAATGAGTCAGGCCGCCGATATCCTAGTGGGTCTGTTTATGCCCCTCAAGGACGTCACCTTAGAGCCTAAGTTTGACGAAGAGGTCAAGGAAGAAGACCCCAACAATCAAATTCCCATTGAGGAACTCAGGCTTTCGGTGCGAGCCTATAACTGCCTAAAGCGGGCCCAAATTAATTCTGTGGCCGACTTACTGGACTTCAGTCAAGAAGATCTTTTAGAGATCAAAAACTTTGGTCAGAAATCTGCCGAAGAAGTGATTGAGGCTCTTCAGGAGCGCTTGGATATCACCCTCCCCCTTGAGAAGGCCTCTAAGACAGCCTAATTCCAGGGTTAGTCTTAGGACTAAACAGCCGAATACGCTGAGTCGTTCTAATTTTTCCTTGGTTACTTGTTCTTTAATTTTGTTGTTCATCTGGGTTCAGCACCATGCGTCACCAGTGTCGCGTTCATCAACTTGGGAAACCAGCAGACCAGCGTAAAGCTCTGTTGCGTTCCCTGACCACAGAGCTAATTCGCCACGGTCGAATTACCACGACTAAAGCTCGGGCTCGAGCCGTGCGTGAAGAAGCCGATCGAATGATTACCCTAGCCAAAAATGGCTCTTTACCGGCCCGTCGGCAGGCTATGGGTTATATCTATGATAAGCAGCTAGTACATGCTTTGTTTAGCCAAGCAAGCGAGCGCTACGGCAGTCGCAATGGTGGTTACACCCGCATCGTCAAAACCGTTCGTCGCCGGGGCGATAACTCTGAGATGGCCATCATTGAATTAACCTAATTCTTCTAGCGTAGCGTTTCTGTTTATTAGCCCTGAGCCCGCATTGATGGATAAGTTGTCACCCATACAGCGCAGTCTGAAAAGCCAACCCGCAGAGCTTGCTCAGTCAACTCAGCGAGTGGCTTTGGTTGTGCAGTACATGGGCACACATCTCCACGGCTGGCAATGGCAGCCCAATGCCCGTACAGTGCAGGGCGAAATTGAAGCAGCCGTGCGTTCAGTTCTGGGTTATGAGGTACGTCTCAGTGGTGCAGGACGAACTGATACGGGTGTCCACGCAGCGGCTCAAGTGGCTCACTTTGATGCTCCCAGCTTCATCCCAGCACACCGCTGGGCTGATGTGCTCAATGCCCGACTGCCGGAGGATATTCTGATTCGCACTTCGGCGGCGGTGGCTGACAACTGGCATGCCCAATTTTCAGCCTGCTGGCGGCGTTATCGCTATACCCTCTACACCGGGCAACGGCCAAATCTTTTTGTGCGTCCTTTGGTGTGGCACTACTACCGTCAATATTTAGACCAAGGAAAAATTCAGGTGGCCCTTGATGCCATGGTGGGTCATCATGATATGACGGCCTTTCACCGGGCGCGATCGGGCAAAAGTCAT
The DNA here is from genome assembly GCA_031425055.1 of Phormidium sp. VAR_61_metabat_6. Taxonomy (GTDB): domain Bacteria; phylum Cyanobacteriota; class Cyanobacteriia; order Phormidesmidales; family Phormidesmidaceae; genus Nodosilinea. The sequence continues at coordinate 24,239 of JANPIO010000292.1, read as the reverse complement.
TCCTGGGTAGACCTACAGGTGGCTGAGTGTCACCGCCAAGACACCTTCCTTACCGTTGAGCTTCAGGCCAAGGGTTTTTTGTACGGCATGGTGCGGCTAATTATGGGCCTGATTGTGAAGGTAGGTAGTGGCGAACTGACGCCGACACAGTTTGGTGAGCTGTGGCAGCAACGCCAGCGTCAGCAGGTTAAATATGCAGCCCCTGCCCAAGGGTTGTGTCTGCTTCGGGTTGGCTACGACGATCATCCCTTTGCTCAGGAGGTTTGGTTTGATACTCAGCCCCATCTTTTCTGGGGTTCGACGGTAGCCTAAAGGTTGTCCAATTTTATTTAGCTCGTTTGTTTTATTTAGTGTGGTTTACTCAAGAAAGGCAGCTCAAGCGCTATGACTACTAAGACCTACATTCCCCCCACCGATTCTATTCAGAGGCAGTGGCACGTAATTGACGCTGAGGGTCAGCGCCTGGGACGGTTGGCAACCGAAATTGCCACAATTCTGCGCGGCAAAAACAAGCCGACCTTTACTCCCCACATGGATACTGGCGACTTTGTTGTCGTGGTGAACGCTGAAAAAGTGGTGGTTACGGGTCGTAAGTCCAGCATGAAGCTCTATCGGCGCCACTCAGGACGTCCTGGGGGGATGAAGGTTGAAACCTTTGACAAGCTCCAGGCTCGTATTCCGGCGCGAATTCTTGAGCAGGCTGTGAAGGGTATGCTGCCGAAGAATTCTCTGGGCCGCAAGCAGTTCACTAAGCTTAAGGTGTATGCCGGGCCAGAGCATCCTCATCAGGCTCAAAATCCTGTAATTCACGCTGTAAATACTATTCCTGGAGAAGCTAAATAATGCAGGCTACCGATCAATCTGAACGGGCTGTGTACTGGGGTACCGGTCGCCGCAAGACCTCCATCGCGCGAGTACGTCTAGTACCTGGAAGTGGTCAGCTAGTAATCAACAAGCGCCCTGGTGACGATTACCTACAGTTCAACCCAGCTTATCTCAACGCTACCAAGGCACCTCTCGAGGTGCTGGGTTTGGAGAACGCCTATGATGTTTTAGTCAACGTCAAGGGTGGTGGCCTAACAGGTCAGGCTGATGCAATTCGGCTTGGTGTAGCCCGAGCACTGTGTGAGCTTGACCCCGAAAACCGCAAGCCTCTCAAAGTAGAAGGGTATTTAACCCGCGATCCCCGTGCCAAGGAGCGCCGTAAGTACGGTCTGAAGAAGGCCCGTAAGGCGCCTCAGTTCTCCAAGCGCTAGATTGAAGTTAGTGATTTAGACATGGTTTGGCAAAGCTCAATTTTGAGCTTTTGCCATTACCACCAAATCCTTGCTCCTATCTCTGCTAAGTCTGTCTCACTCTATTGACGTTGTTTCAAACCCTGTCATGGCAAAGTCTGATATTCACCCCACTTGGTATCCCGAGGCCAAGGTCTTCTGCGACGGTAAAGAAATTATGACCGTGGGCTCTACCAAGCCTGAACTGCACGTAGACGTATGGTCTGGGAATCACCCCTTTTATACCGGTACCCAAAAAATTATTGACACTGAAGGCCGCGTTGAGCGCTTTCTGCGTAAGTATGGTATGGCTGATACATCGGCTACTCCCACCGACGACGCTGCCGACAAGGCCTAGTATGCTGTGCTGTAGTAGTAGGGCAAAGCATTCTGGCTAGACGGCGGACAAAAGGGGACTATGGCTGAGGCGTACTTAATCGAAAAACTCAACTCTGTGGAACAGACGTTTCAAGAGCTGACGCGGAGAATGGCTGACCCTGATGTAGCTAAGGATCCGGATGAGTTTCAGCGTATTGCCAAGTCTAGATCTTCGCTAGAGGAAACGGTCACAACCTACGCTGAGTGGAAATCTACCGGCGAGGAACTGGCTGACGCGCGCGAAATCTACAAGGAAGCTAACAGCGATCCTGAGATGAAGACAATGGCAGGTCTAGAGGTTGAGGCTCTAGACACACGGCTAGCGGAGCTAGAAGCTCGACTCAAGGTGCTACTGCTACCGCGCGATCCCAACGATGACAAAAACATCATGTTGGAAATTCGTGCCGGTACTGGCGGTGACGAAGCTAGTATCTGGGCTGGAGATTTGGTGCGTCTCTATTCTCGCTATGCCGAAACGCAGGGCTGGCGCGTAAAGCTGCTCAGCGAGTCGGCGGCCGACATGGGCGGTTTTAAGGAAGCAATTTTAGAAATTGCGGGCGATCGCGTCTACAGCCAACTCAAGTTTGAGGCGGGAGTTCACCGCGTTCAGCGGGTGCCGGTCACCGAAGCGGGCGGGCGGGTGCATACGTCTACGGCCACTGTGGCAATTATGCCTGAGGTGGACGAGGTAGAAGTGCAGATCGATCCCAAGGATATTGAGCTCACCACGGCGCGATCGGGTGGGGCCGGCGGTCAGAACGTCAACAAGGTAGAAACGGCGGTCGACTTGTTCCACAAGCCTACCGGCATTCGGGTGTTTTGCACCGAGGAGCGATCGCAGCTCAAAAACCGTGAACGGGCCATGCAGATTTTGCGGGCTAAGCTCTTTGATATGAAAATGCGAGAGCAGCAGGAGGCCGTATCTTCGATGCGAAAGTCGCAGGTGGGCAGCGGGGCGCGATCGGAAAAAATTCGCACCTACAACTACAAAGACAATCGGGTGACTGACCATCGTCTCAACCAAAACTTCACCCTCACTCCGGTTCTAGAAGGGAACATTGAAGACCTAGTTCAGTCGTGCGTTAGCCGAGACCAGCAGGAACGCTTAGAAGAGCTGGCAGCCGAGTCATCCCTGGTCTAGGAATCTCTGAGGTCACGGACAGTCAGGCTACCCATCAGAAATTCTTTGGCCAAAATCAACCTGCCAAAATTCAAAATCGGGACTAGGCTGAGGAAGTAGCGCTGCGGACAGCCTGATGGCCAAGTTTCTCCATATTGCCGACATTCACCTGGGGTTTGACCGCTACGACACCCCTGAGCGCACCAAAGACTTTTTTCGCGCCCTGCAAACGGCATTGAAACGATACGCTGTTGAGGAAGAAGTCGATTTTGTGGCGATCGCGGGCGATCTCTTCGAACACCGCAACATCAAACCGGCTACCCTCAACCAGGCCCAGGTTTGTCTCCAAACGCTGAAGGATGCCAACATTCCCGTGGTGGCCATTGAGGGCAACCACGACAACCGCCCCTATGGCACTCGCACTAGCTGGCTCAAGTATCTTTGTGAGTGGAACCTGCTCAAGCTGCTGGAGCCCAACGACGGGGCGAATGCCGAAGATCGGCTCACCCCGTGGGATGACAGCACCCGCTCCGGTGGCTATATTGACCTATCCTGCGGCGTGCGGGTGATTGGCTCAAACTGGTATGGGGCCACTGCCCCGCGCGCCATTGAGCTATTAGCTGGCGCTATTAAAGACTTACCCGCTGGTCCCGACCATACAGTTTTGCTGTTTCACCACGGCCTAGAAGGGCAAATCTCTCGCTATGCTGGAGCACTGCGCTACAGCGAGCTGCTACCGCTCAAAGCAGCTGGGGTAGATTATTTGGCCTTGGGTCATATCCACAAAAATTACACGGCTGAGGGATGGGTATTTAATCCTGGCTCTTTGGAAGCTAACAATATCGAGGAAAGCCGCTATCCCCGAGGTGCTTATTTAGTAGAACTGTTGCCCGATCGCATCGACGCGCAGCTCAAGACAGATTACTTTCAGCGCCCCATTGAACGGGTAGAGTTGGTGGCTAAGGGTCAGGAAAGCCTAGACGAACTGAACCAGATGGCCTTAGATTGCGCGATCGCCGCTGCCGCTAAACACCAGAGCAGCATCGCCCCCATTTTGGAGCTAAAAATTACTGGCCAGGTGGGCTTTGATCGGCTCGAACTCGACACGCGCCGCTTACAGGAGGCTATCAAATCCGCCAGCAATGCATTGGTGGTGCTAGTTAAGTATGACGTGGAGGATGTGGCCTATCAAACTCCTCTCAACGATGGCCAGAATCGGGTTGAAATTGAGCAATCTATTTTTGAGGACATGCTCACTGCCCACCGCGACTACAAGAGCAGGGCTTCTGAACTCGCCCAGGGACTTACTGACCTCAAAGATCGCCAGCTTTCTGGAGCGGACGAAATCTCACTCTACGGGCTCGTCAATACATTGCTGGGTTTAGACCGCCCGATAGAATCTTCCGAAGAACCGTTAGAAACAACTCAAGACGCCCTAGAGAATCTGCAAGCCAACAGTCAGCCTACATAAACCAGACAGTCAAAAAATGGCGCTGCTGCCAGATCATGGTTACACCACTGACCGCTACAAAGGCAAACACCAGTTGTTTAAACTGCTGGGCCGACATTTTTGCCAGAACCATCTTACCCAGCCAGTTAGCCGGTATGGCACCCAATCCAATCACCAACCCATAGATTAGGTAGTCTGAGCTAAGGCTGCCAAAGGCGGCGTAGGCCGTTAATTTAACCAAATGTAGCACCGCCTTATTGAATGCTTTAGTAGCTACCATGGCTTCTTTTTCTAGCCCGTAGTTTAGGTACAACGGGTTCATCACGGGGCCAGTGCTGCCAATTAGCCCAGACCCAATAGCATTAATAAAGGACAGCGGCAAAAAGTACCAGCCTTTGACCGCAAACTGAGCATCTTCAGGCATCAGCAGATGGTTGACGACCATAGTCAGCAGCCCGATGCCGAGCAGCAGTTGTAGGCCCTCTACATGAACCTGGGTGAGTCCATAGCAGCCAATAATTGCTCCTACCATGGCCCCTGGCACGTACCAGACCGTTACTTGCCAGTCCACATGATGCCAAAAAGAAATTCCCCGCTGGGTATTGCCAATGAGCAGTCCTACCGTAATTACCGGAGCTACCGCTGCGGAGCCCAGCAGTAGGGAAATCATGGGAATTAGAATAAACGGACTGCCACCCCCTGCTAGCATGCTGAGAAACCAAGCCAAGAAACTAGCAATAAAAAGGCTAACGGCAATCATAGATCAGCGGCAACAGTGGCACTGTTGTTTAGTCTAGAGGGCAACTGTTGCCCTCTGCCAAGGTTTATCTCCCCAACCGTTAACAAACGGTCATCCGCAGGAGGAAGAAACAGAAAGGGAATAGTTGGCTATCCTTGAACTTCTCCTTTGCTTTTCTACCCTTAATTAGCGGCGTATGGCGCAGCCCATAGACCCCAAATCCCACGCTTCTGCCCCTGGTAATCGCTCTGGTGCCTCAGTCAAGCAGGTGTACCAGCAGGCGGTGACTGCCTTTAAGGCTCAAAGCTATGACCAAGCTCTAGCGCTTTTTCAGCGGCTGGGGCAATTGCCACCGGGTTCTCCTTACTATCTCAAAGCTGTAATGGGGCAGGTGAGGGTATATCAGCAACTGAAGCAGGTTGACCAAGCCCGGTCGGGTTGCCAAGTCCTGATCGCCAGTTCTTCATCCGAAGCTCGGCAGTGGGCTCAACAAGTTTTGAAGCAGCTGCCCGACAGAACTCAGGGGGATGTTCCTTCAGTAACTGAGACCGCCTCACCAACTAGGGCCGATTTAAGTGGCTTTGTGCCGTTAGCAGGCACCGCAAGTTCTCAGACCCCACCGCCAACACCAAAACCTGCTTCCAAAACACCCGTTCCCCTCCCTGGCCCAGAAAAACCGAACCAGCCAAGGCTAGAAGACGCCAATTTAGACGCCGCTGAAGAGAGGGAACCAGAGTCAACGTACCAATCGCTCTTTCACTTTCAGCAGCTTAACCAGCACTCGGGTATCGATCAAAACGACAGCGATCGCCCTCCAGATACTACCGTCGATGCAACGCTTCCAGCTCCTAAATCTAGGGCTAAGCCAGTCTTGCGCTCCGCGGCTACCTCACGCCAGCCACGGCCCTTGGCTCCCTTGCCAAAGTACCCGCTGGGGCTGTGGCTACAGCAGGGGCTGACGGCGATCGCCCTGCTCTGGATAACAAATTGGGCCATCCATTTTGCCCTCAGAACAGTAGACAGACTGCTGCGATGGGTGCGGTGGCCGATACAGCTCAGCCTGCCGGGGGCAAATCAGACCTACACCGTTTGGGTGATCGGTGGGCTGGTGCTGCTGGCCCTGGCTAGCCCGTGGATTATGGATTTTGCCCTGGCTTTTTGGCATGGCCAAAAGCCTCTATCAACGCGCCAGCTTCAGGGGTATAGCCCAGGAGCCCTGCGCCTGTTGCGCCAGGTGTGCCGCCAGCGCGGTTGGCAACTACCCGAGCTACGAGTTATTCCCGACCAAGCCCCACTGTGTTTTGGCTATGGCTGGTTGGCGCGCAATAGTCGCATCGTCGTCAGTCAAGGAATGTTAGACCAAGAACCTGATGAAGCTATAACGGCGCTGTATGGGTACGAGCTAGCTCGGATGGTGAACGGTAGTGGATCGGTTCTCTCAGCGGTAGGGCTGCTGCTGCTGCTGCTACATACTGCCTACCATCGCCTAGCCCAGGTTGGGGATAGGTTAACCCAGCCCCTCCTAAGCAATACCTTAGGAATAATCTCCAGCATCTTTTACGGCCTGTTTTGGCTGCTGCGGCAGCTGGTGCTGTGGCTATCGCGATCGTGCTGTAGCTGGGGCGATCGCCGCGCCATTGCCCTCACTCAGCACCCCGACCACCTGGCGGATGGACTGCTACAGTTGACTGAGGCGATCGCAGCCGACCTTGAGCGGCGGGGCACCCTCCACCCCTTGCTTACCAGCCTAGAGGTTTTACTGCCCGTCAGCAGTCGCCAGGCGATTACCCCAGGCAGCCTGCTGGCAAAGGCAGGGCATGATGGTCAAAACCTGAACACAGCGGACAACTCCCACAGCGATCGCTTCGCGAATCGCGCCACCACCATTGCTGACCTGATTGCAGTAGACAGCCTCAACCCCTACCGTCAGTGGCTGCGAGTCAATGCCACCCACCCACCTCTAGGAGAGCGGCTGCTCGATCTCAGCCAGCAGGCAGCCCATCGTCAACAGCCCACCGTCGTCGCGTTGCCTCTGGCATCTCCAACTTCAAACGGCTTTTCACCCCCACTACTGCTGCTGCAAAAGAGTCCACTAGCGGGCCTGCTGACAGGGGGTGGAATTGCCATGGGGCTGTGGTTTTTAGGCGGCATTGTCAATCGACTGGGCTGGCAATGGTTAAGCTGGCTCTACCAAGACCCCAGCATACTTGTGGGAGGGCTATGGTTAGGCATGGGCCTAGGCCTACTGCTGCGCATCAACGCCCTGTTTCCCGACCAGGGAAACCCACCTCCGGCTGGACAAACCAGTACCGCAGCCCCAGACACTATTGCGGATCTGCTCCGCAATAGCTCAGTCCTGCCGGTGCAGGGAAAACCTGTAACCCTGCGAGGCCAGCTGCGAGGTTCCGCAGGGGTAGAGAATTGGGGCTGCCAAAATTTGTATCTTAACGATGGCTCAGGGCTTGTCAAACTGGTTGACCCGGTTCCTTTGGGCAGTTTTCAGGGAATATTTCAGCCTCGTTGCCACCCCCGGCAATGGATTGGGCAGGCAGTCACAGTCAGCGGCTGGAGTCGCTACGGTGGTGGCCTGTTGTGGGTCGACATTCATCAGGTGCAGCTCGACTCCCATCACCACTTTCAAGCCTATGGCCCGATCTGGGCTACGCTCCTGAGCCTAGTCATCAGCCTAATTGGAATTTTGACGATTTTTCGTGGCGGCTAGTCGAGACACGTGAAGTTGTGTTGCGAAAACGCGTATTTAATGTTAATTTAGTTTACAGAAACACATTCCTAGGTTCCTGGGTTGCCTGTTGAGGGCTGACTTTGGGGTTATTGGGTAATGGGTTCTCCTACTCTCAACACAGCAAATGAACCAGCCCTCGACGGCTGGTTTTTATTTAGGGGCTAATTTTGGTTCACGGTTGCGCCCGTCGCAGGGCAGCTAACGTGTTACCGTAATAGATAATTGTCTCGAGGGATGGAGCGCTGGCATCTCATTACCCAAGCTATTTAGCTGATAACCTATGCAGGTTAGGTCTTTCCTTGGGAAGATGATTAAGATAGGCAGCTTCTGAGAAACTTAGGGAGTTTGATGAGTCGTTTCTTTCCAGGGCGACAGTTAACATTATTCGCCTGAGGTTTAAGACTTTAGAATCATTCCCAACAGTAGATTTAGAACCTAGGGGCGATCGCACTGAGGAAGAATTCGTAAAGTTGATACAGGATTTAGATTTGACGTTTTAACGCGGCTTTATTGAGATTTTTGGAGCAGAATCTGCAATCCTGATAGAAATCGACCGCGTGAATAGGGTTGTTAAAGGTAATGGTTGACTTGCTAGTCAAACTTCACGCCGCAAGTCAACGATTTCGATTTTGGCCCTTTGTTTTAGAACACCAGAGGTATCTCAAATGTCAATTCGCCTTTACGTTGGTAATCTTTCCAAAGATCTAGAGCGGGAAGAATTTGAAAATGTCTTTGCTAGCTTTACCGATGACCTAGTTTCTGTCAAGTTAATCGCCGACAAAAAAACCGGAAAATGCCGGGGCTTTGGCTTCGTAACCGTAAAAACCGACGAAAAGGCCGATGAGATCGTAGAGCAACTGAACGGCCAGATGCTAGCAGAGTTGCCAATTAAAATTGAAAAAGCGCTGCCCCGCACCAAGCCAGAGGGTGAAGGGGAAGCTCGTTCCAGTGGCGAGCCTAGCGGCAAGCGGCCGCCGAAAGGAAGCACCCGCAAGGCTGCTACTCCAGCAGCGGCAGCCACAAACACCAGTGCGTCAGTTCAGCCAGATCCTCGCTGGGCTGGTGAACTAGAGAAGCTCAAGCAGATGCTAGCGGCTCAAACAACCTCTAGCTAACCGTTTTCAGGGAGTCATTCCCAAACGTTATGACTAGGCCGTAGAGACGACGTTCTCTACGGCCTTTTTAATGGGCGGTGGCCCATGCTCACAATCAGCATTGATTGATTTGAGTTTCAGCGACCTGTTTCAGGCGGCGCAGTTGAGCCGCCATGTCTCGCTGAGTTAAGCTGGCGGCAAACCAGTTAAACCCAGCCTGTACAACGGGGTTAGGAATCTCAAACTCAAACCGATTTAACAGCCGAGTTCCTGCTGGCTCGGGGGTACATTCCCAGCGATCGCGACCGTCAAAAAATCCTTCGAACGCCCACACGATTAGCCCGGGCTGACGCTCAACTACCGTACTGACCAGCGCGGGCTGCCATAGCGGCACCTGAATCACAAAGCGGCTTTTGGCACCCAAATCGGTGCTCCAGTCACCAATGGGGTCGCAGCGCAGGGCCGGATTGAGCCAGCGGTGCATCAGGTCTTGGCGGGTCAAGCACTGCTCTACCTGACTGGCGCTAACGCTGATAGAAATGCTGTGTTCAAAGACATGGCGAGTAGACATCTTGACGGAGTCCTGAGAGAATCAGCCCGAGTGTAGGTGCCAAAATCCTCAAAAACTTGTATTTTTGGGGAGTTTCTATCGTACCTGCCTAGGCGGTCTCGTTTCTAAGCTGAAGCGCTGGTTCATAGGATGACATGATCGGCTGATCAGCTTATCTGCCTGTAGTGGATGGCCAACAGTCGAGATCGCGCAACGGCCCCCAGCACGATGCTCTTTCAGGATGCTCCCAACTACAAGGATCATGATTGATTTTTTATCTCTAACGCTGCTCCAGGTGACTGAGCCTGGAGCCCAACCTGCCAACCCTGGATCACTGCCTGTGGAGTCTCCTAGCCGCTTTGTGCAAGAGGCTTCTGGGCAACTGGGGCGATTTTTGCCTAGCTTAATTTGGGCGATCGCACTGCTGCTGCTGGGCTGGCTCCTAGCTACGGTAGCAGCTCTAGTGGTGCGCAATTTGCTGAAGCGCACCAACCTAGATGACCGTATTGCCCACTGGGCGCTGGGTCGCCCGTCCGATCAGCCCATACCCATTGAGAAATGGGTATCGACTCTGGTGTACTGGGTAATTTTTCTGTTCGCCATTGTGGCGTCGCTCAACGCCCTTAACCTGGCCGGGGTGTCGGCCCCGCTCAACAACTTCCTCGACCAGATCTTTCTCTACTTGCCCCGTATCGGTGGCGCGCTGCTGCTAGGGGCAGTGGCCTGGCTGGCGGCGACTCTGGTGCGATCGCTCGTTGTCAACGGCCTAAGTCGTTTTAACCTAGACGATCGCCTGGCGCAGCAAACCGGCTTAGAGCAGGGCAGCTCTCCGGTCGTGCTGAATGAAACCATCGGCAACGTGCTGTACTGGTTCATTTTGCTGCTGTTTATTCCGCTAATTTTGAGCGCCCTGCAGCTACCTGGGCTGCTGGCCCCAGTAGAAGGGTTAATTAATTCTTTCCTCCAGGCCATTCCCCGCATTGTCACTGCCGGAATTATCCTAGCCATTGGTTGGGTAATTGCTCGGATTGTGCGCGGCGTAGTGACTAATCTGCTGATGGCTGCCGGGGTCGACCAGATGGGTCGCCGACTGGGGCTGCAAAGCAGCGCGACAGGAGGTGTTTCCCTCGCCAGTCTGGCTGGCACCTTAGCCTACGTGCTGGTGCTCATACCCGCCGTGGTAGCCGCCCTCACCGAGCTCGATATCGAGGCCATTTCAGCTCCCGCCATTGGGATGCTAGAGCAGGTGTTGACCGCAATTCCTCAGGTGATTATGGCCGGGGTCGTGATCGCCGCGGCCTACTTTATTGGGCGCTTTGTAGCCGACCTGGTCACGAGCTTGCTGCAGGGAGCTGGCTTTGACAACATCCTAAACGTTTTGGGTCTACCAGATTTGAACCCGGGCACAGGGGCCACAGTGCAGTCTGGGCTCGATGCCGAAGGCCGTCCTATGGCTATGGTGCAGACTCCAAGCCGCACACCCTCCGAGATCGTTGGCATTATCACCTTAGTAGCGATCGTGCTGTTTGGGGCCGTGACCGCCACCGAAATTCTCAATTTCGCCGGTCTAACCGAGATTGTGCGGGCCATCCTGCGCATTGGGGCACGGGTGCTTAGTGGCGTGGTGGTATTTGCGGTAGGCCTCTACCTGGCCAATCTGGCCTTTCGCCTGGTCAACGCCATGGGCACTGGGCAAGCCAGGGTACTGGCCCAAGCGGCTCGCATCGCCATCTTGATCTTTGTGGGAGCCATGGCCCTACAGCAAATGGGAGTAGCCCCCGACATCGTCAATCTGGCCTTTGGGCTGTTGCTAGGAGCGATCGCAGTGGCGATTGCGATCGCCTTTGGTCTAGGTGGGCGCGACGTCGCTGCCGACCAACTGCGGGAGTGGCTATCCTCCTTTAAACAACGCCAATAATCGCTCCAACTACCCCTAATAGCACCGGCAACCGGCCGGAGGGGTCAGCCCTCCAGTCGGTTGCCGCGTTAGTATGATTAACTTAGCCTTAACAAACCGGCTTGGGGGTTGTAACCCAGAGCCAGAGGCATCTATGGACAGCCAAGACCAGGCTCAATCCATGGGTCTAGAGGCCAAATAGCCAGAACAGGAAAACCCTGAATGGGGTAGACGGAAGTCCTTTTCAGGGGAGTCTTAAAACAATGGCCACGGTAGAGCGTCGCAGTAGTAAACCAGCGGCTAATCTCAGCGACCCTCAATACTACATCAGCCGAGAGCTGAGCTGGATAGAGTTTAACCGGCGGGTGCTCCACGAGGCCCTAGATGAGCGCACGCCGCTGCTAGAAGCGCTGAAATTTTTGGCGATTTTTAGCAATAACTTGGACGAATATTTTATGGTGCGGGTGGCCGCCCTCAAGCAGCGGATCGAGGCTCAAGTTACCCGGCGATCGCCCGATGGGCGATCGCCCCAGGAACACCTCGACGATGTCGGCACCGCCCTGCGCCCTATCGTCGAGCAGCAGCACCAGGCCTTTAGCATCAACCTTAGACAGCAGATGGCCGACCGGGGCATCTGGCTGCTCGACTATGCCGAACTGACACCGACTCAGCAGACCTACTGCCGTGACTACTTTGAAGAGCAAGCTTTCCCAGTTTTGACCCCGCTGGCCGTCGATCCGGGCCATCCATTTCCATATATTTCGAACCTCAGCCTAAACCTAGCGGTCGTGGTGCAAGACCCCCATACCCAGCAGCCCCACTTTGCCCGAGTTAAAGTGCCTCGGGTGCTCCCTCGGTTCATTCCCCTAGCAGAAACCCAGGGAAAAGCACCGGATGGCAAAACCTATCGCTGGCTAGGAGTGCCCCTCGAACAGGTGATTGCCGCCAATCTGTCCGCGCTTTTCCCCGGCATGGTAGTGCAGGAACACTACTGCTTTCGCGTTACCCGCGACGCCGATCTGGCTGTTGAAGAAGACGAAGCCGACGACCTGATGCTGGCGATCGAGCAAGAGCTGCATAAGCGTCGCCGAGGCGGGTCAGCGGTACGCATAGAAATTCAACGGGATACCCCAGGCCCAGTGCGAGCCATGCTGATAGAAGAACTGGGCCTGGCCGAAACCGATGTGTACAACATTGACGGGTTGCTGGGGCTAGGAGACCTGATGATCCTCACGGCCCTCCCCCTGCCTGACCTCACAGCCCCCAGTTGGTCAGCCACCGTGCCTCCGGCCCTAGAACACCTCAGCCCGCCGGGGGTAGAGGACGACGACACGACCCTAGAGGCCGCCGACGATCTGTTCTCGCTGCTGCGTCACCATGAGCAGCTACTGCACCACCCATACCACTCATTCTCAGCGACGGTGCAGCGATTTATCACGCAGGCAGCTCACGATCCCCAGGTGTTGGCCATCAAGATGACGCTGTACCGAACCTCCGGCGATTCGCCCATTGTCAGCTCTCTAATCTCAGCCGCAGAAAACGGCAAACAGGTGACGGTTTTAGTCGAGATCAAGGCCCGCTTTGACGAAGAAAACAACATCAACTGGGCCCGCAAACTTGAACAGTCAGGGGTGCATGTCGTCTACGGCCTAGTAGGCCTTAAAACCCATTGCAAAGTCACGCTAGTGGTGCGCCGCGAGGGCCAGCACATTCGTCGGTATTATCACATCGGCACGGGCAACTACAATCCCAAAACCGCCAGGATCTACACCGACCTTGGTTTACTCAGTGCCCGAGACGATGTCGGGGCCGACATCTCTGACCTATTTAACTATCTGACTGGCTATTCTCGCCAGCAGGTCTACCGGCAGCTGCTCGTTGCCCCCCTCACCCTGCGCCAGCGACTGGTGAGCCTGATCGAGCATGAAGTAGCCTGCCACAAAAAGGGAAAGGAGGGGCGCATCATCGTCAAGCTCAATTCTCTAGTAGACCCAGATTTAATTGCGCTCCTCTATCGGGCTTCTCAAGCGGGCGTTTCAATCGATTTAATTGTGCGGGGCATCTGCTGCCTACGACCTAGGGTGCGGGGGGTGAGCGACAAGATTCGCGTCATTAGCATTGTGGGGCAGTTCCTAGAGCATTCTCGGGTCATGTATTTTCGGCAGGGGGGCGAGGAGGTTGTGCTCTTGGGCAGCGCTGACTGGATGCCGCGCAACCTTGATCGCCGAGTGGAAGTGATGGTGCCCGTGACCGATCCAGCTTTGCAAGCAGAACTCAAGGCCATGCTCAACCTGTGCCTAGAAGACAACCGGCAAGCTTGGGACTTAGCCGACGACGGTAGCTACCGCCAGCGTCGCCCTGGGGCAGATGAAAAGATTTGCAGTGCCCAGGAGCAGTTGATGGTCAACGCTGGCAAAGCTTTAGTGGGGTAAACGGCTCCAGCGAAACACTAGCACCCCCAACCCTGACAATAACGTTAGCCCCAGTAGCCCGGCGAGGGGGTTACCGTCTAGGCCGGTCACCCACGTGGGGACAACTCCCGTAGGTCTAAGTAAATTGCCCACCTCAAGCAAGTAATAGCCCCATACCAGCCCAGCGTGAAGACCGACCGGGTGACCCAGCCCGGTTTTGTTGAGGCCTACTGGTATCCGGCGAGCCCAGCCCAGCACAAGACCCAACAGCAATAGTCCTGCCAACTGCGGCAGCAAAGCCAGAATCGCATCGAGGGGCTTGATAAAGTGGGCGATCGCAAAAATCAGGCTAGTTGCTCCTAAGGCCACCCCCGCCGACCAACCCTGCTCCAGCTCTCGCAGCAGCCAGCCCCGAAACAACACCTCCTCTGACCAACCAACAGCAGTAGCTGCCAGCGCCCCAACCAGAGCCGTTTGCAGCAAGCTAATACCCCGCGCACCGCCCGAGTCCAACACGGCCCAGCCTAACGCTAGCTGCACTATCGCCAGCACCACCAGACTCACGGCACCGATCAGAGCTCCGGTTGCCATGCCTTGGCCCAATTCTCGGCGACCGGAGAATCCAATTTTGGCCCAAGGCTGCGTTTCAGCCCGCACTTCCCGTTCCCAGCGGGGCAGCACCAGCAAAAAGACAACGTACAGCAGTGCTGTTGGCAACAAATCGCCCCCCGGCAACAAACCGCGCCCCGCTAAGCCATACAGCGGCAGAGCAAAGGGCAACCAAAGCACCACCACAATGAGCAAAAACACCATCACCCGTACCAGCGGTGGATAGCTACCTAGCTTAGCCCAGGGAAACTTAACCCTAAATGATTTATTCATCTGGCTCGATAGTGCTAGTCAACCCCAGATTACATAGTCCCTCGCTGTAAAACTCAGCATGTTCAAGGGCACAGGTAATCACTAGGGCTACCCCAGCGGTGTGGGCCTGCATCATAATATCAACCGCCTGAGGCATCGTCAGACTGGGTACCACCTTTAACAGTGATTCCACCACATGCTCCATTGAGTTGAAGGCATCGTTGTGAAGTAGCACTCGGTAGCGGGGCGCAGGCTTGCGCACTGTAGATGTCGTAGTCCGCTCGATGGTTTCAACTGACACAGCAATACCTCCTGACGAAGCTCCAAGGCAAAGGTTTTCAAGAACCTCTAGGCCTAGGTCAACGTTCCCATCATAAAACTTCACGATGGTTTTAGCATGACAATAGGGACAGGCTTGGAAAAATTTCAGCTCTCCCTAACCCAATGCATGACCTTTAGGACTTGATGCAGCGGTTGTCTCACTAACTGAGGTCAGTGACAGAGGTGCCGATCGTTAGCTCAACAATCCAGCCTGCTTATAAATTTCAGCCACAGCAGGTGAAGTCTGAGTTAAGACAGCCTAAAATGCCCGGATTCAAGCTTATTAAGCGCGTTTCTGGGTCTTCGCTTTTCTACATTTTATTTCTTGCCCTGCCGGACTAATGCAGTAGCTACTATAGAAAATACTTGATAGGCTTGCTGTCCCGTTCGTTTCCTGCTGTATTGTCCATGACCTCTCTGGTGACAGGCCAAATTGTATTTTTAGAGTGCCGCCAAGTCCGTCTTTATGCCGAAATCATTCAGGTACTAGCACTTCGCCCGACAGGCTGGATCAGGCCTCTGGCGCTGGTCAGTGAAACCGAGGTCATCGCCCTAGGAGCAGACTTTGACGCCACAGGTCTGACGACTAACAAATCGGCAGCCCCCGATATGCTTTGGCCCCTAGAGCAGCTACAGCCAGCCCTAGACACCGAAGTCATACCGCTACTGGCCAGCCTCTCAGATAAGTCTGCGGCCTCAGCATCCACACTCCCCCCAGGCACTGACCACGGACATTTAACTGTCAACGAGTTTGTGCAGTGGTTATGGGCCGATCGCCAAACTTCAGATCCAAGCAGCCTCTAGGCTCGGTGATCATCCGGACAGTTTTTGTAAAGCTTTCATAAAGATACTAAGGCCACCCTGGGAGACCCCTGAGGTGACCTGACAAGGTTGGGCATTTGAGTGGTGGTCTAGGTTCTAGCTACGTTGAGCGATCGCATTTATCTAGCCATACACTGGCTGCGGCTGCGGCTCACCGTGCGCCCCGCCTCCTGGAACCAGTCGAATGCGGCCTTCGTCCATTTCGTACATGAGCAGCTCTAAGGCCTCGGAGTCGCCAATGGGCAAATACCCTAGGCGAGACAGTTCAGCGTTGATGCCCTGCTCAATATCAGGGGTTAGTAGCCCACTATGGAGTGCTTTTTCTACCAGTCGACGAATGGAGAATGTAGGGGCCATGAACCATTACCTGAGCGTGATTGCGTTACTGACTATTGTCGAGCTTGGCTGCGCTGTAGCCAGTGATGGCACCCCAAAGAAGTTGTGCGTTCTACCACGGCAATTCGTGATTCAAATCACAAAATGATTCAACCGTTGGGGATATGTTCGGTAGATTCACGGAAGCGTTGAATTAATGAGGTCTGAATCTATATCAAGTTATGACCAACTATGCCCCTAGACGTAGTCAAGGCAGTCTAATTCCGACTATCGTCGTGACATAGCAGACTAGCTTTAATAGTTTTTAACATTATCCATAATCTTGGAGTGTACCGAGTATGCAGACTATGACTAAGGAAATGGCTATTTTTCAAGCCCAGGGCTCTCTCAATGCGTCCAACGCCCACGATTTTCAATCGTCTTTGATGCAGAAAATCCAGTCTGATCGGGCCGATGGCCTGTTCGTAGACATGAGCCAGGTCGAGTCGCTCGACAGCGCCGGGCTGATTTCTCTAGTGTCGGCACTGAAGCACGCTCGTCAGATTCAAAAGCGTCTCTGCCTCTGCTCTGTGCCACCGGCGATTCGCATCGTGTTTGAGCTCACCCAGCTCGATCGCGCCTTTGAAATGATAGACGAGCTGCCTGCCGCTGCTTAATCCTAGGCTCGGCCAAGCCCACCCCACCCCGCTATAGTATGGTGGTCATGCTCACGAGCGTTTGGGGCAGCTAGGTTGTGTCTGTATCAGTTAATACATTGGTGAATGCCGGGATTTCTCGGCCAGGTCGCTATCTGGGTAACGAGCTGGGTGCGGCTCACAAGCCCTGGGATGGGGCCAGCGTGCGCTGGGTGCTAACTTACCCTGAGGTCTACGAGGTTGGCGCTTCTAACCTGGGCCACATCATTCTCTACAGCATTTTGAATGCTCAGCCTCGGCAGCTGTGCGATCGCGCTTACCTACCGGCCTCTGACCTAGCCGCCAAGTTCAAAGCAACCCAGACGCCTCTATTTGCGGTCGAGTCGCAGCGATCGCTAACCGACTTTGACATTCTGGGTTTTAGCCTCAGCTATGAGCTAGGAGCCACAAACATCCTCGAAATGCTATCGCTGTCAGGCATTCCGCTTACCTGGCAGGAGCGCGAGCAGGCCAGAGCCTTTGCCCCCGAGGCAGGTTCCTGGCCATTAATTTTTGCGGGTGGCCAAACGGCCACCTCTAACCCCGAACCCTACGCCGACTTTTTTGACTTTGTGGCCCTGGGCGATGGTGAAGAGCTACTGCCCGAAATCGCCCTCGTGATGGAAGAGGGCAAAGCCGCTGGCCTGAACCGAGAGGCTCTGCTGCTCGATCTGGCCCAAGTACCAGGGGTCTACGTGCCTCGGTTTTACGATATGGCCGACGATGGCTCGGTGCATCCCAATCGGCCCGACGTGCCCGCCCGAGTGCTGCGTCGGGTAGCTACCCCCATTCCCGCCTATGCCATGGGCCTGGTGCCCTACGTCGAAACGGTTCACGATCGCCTGACCGTAGAAATTCGGCGGGGCTGCACTCGGGGCTGCCGTTTTTGCCAGCCAGGCATGCTAACCCGCCCGGCGAGGGATGTGGAGCCAGAGGCCGTCATCGATGCCATTGAAACGGGCATGCGCAAGACTGGCTACGACGAGTTTTCGCTGCTGTCGCTGAGCTGCTCTGATTATCTGGCTCTGCCAGCGGTGGGGGTCGAGGTCAAAAATCGCCTCAAAGATGAAAATATTTCGCTGTCGCTACCCAGCCAGCGGGTTGACCGCTTTGATGAGAATATTGCCAATATCATTGGCGGCACCCGCCTCACCGGGCTCACCTTTGCCCCCGAGGCGGGCACCCAGCGCATGCGCGACATTATTAATAAGGGATTGACCAACGAAGAGCTACTGCGCGGCATCAAAACCGCCCATGAGCAGGGCTGGGGCCGGGTCAAACTCTACTTTATGATCGGCCTGCCCGGCGAAACCGACGCCGATGTGCTGGGCATTGCTGAAACCGTTCGCTGGCTGCGCCAGGCCTGTACCCAGTCGGGACGGCGGCCCCTGGCATTCAACATCACCATTTCTAACTTCACCCCAAAACCCCATACCCCTTTCCAGTGGCACTCGGTTTCGACGGAGGAGTTTCGTCGCAAGCAGCGGCTGCTGCGGGAAGAATTTCGGGCTCTGCGCTGGGCCAAGGTCAACTTTACCGACGTGCGCATCTCGGCGATGGAAGACTTTGTGGGCCGTGGCGATCGCCGCCTGTCCGCCGTGGTGCGCCGCGCCTGGGAACTGGGGGCCGGCATGGACAGCTGGTGGGAGAGCGTGGAAAATGCATTTAAAGCCTGGGCCCAGGCCATCGACGAAGCCGATTTGACCTGGAAGTACCGCAAGGTCGATCGGGGTGAGTGGAACGTGATGGACAGTGATGTGACCAACCCCGAGGGTGATTCCCCTACGTGGACAATTCATGAACGTGCCCGACTCAATGCTCCCCTACCCTGGGATCACCTCGATACTGGCATCGACAAAGCCTGGCTCAAAGACGACCTACTCCGCGCCCTAGAGGCGGCTATCGTGCCAGATTGTTCCTTTGAGGGCTGTAGCCACTGCGGTGTCTGCGGCCCCGATTTCGGCCACAATGTGGTGGTGCCACCCCCCCCGATTCCCGCCTTCCTCGGTCACAGCCAGCCCAGCTCTGAGCGGGTGCAGCGCCTGCGGGTGACCCTGGGCAAGCTGGGATCAATGGCTCTGCTAGGCCACCTAGATATGGTGCGCTTGTTCGATCGCGCTCTGCGGCGGGCTGGGCTGCCCATTGCCTTCACCGGCGGTTTCCATCCGGGGCCGCGCCTGTCACCCGCCAATGCATTACCGCTGGGGGCCACCAGCAGCGGCGAGGTGGTGGATTTTGAGCTGATGCGGGCGATCGCCCCCGCTGATTTTCTGGAACAGCTAGGGGCTCAGCTGCCGCCAGAGATTCCGCTATACGACATTGCCGAGGTGCCCCTAGACGAGCCCTCTGCGACTAAGCTCCTCGACCAGGCCGAATACTATCTACACGTGAGTTTAGAAAACGTCGGTGCAGCATCGCCAGCCTGGGAGGCTTGGATTGAGAGCGTCCTGGCCCTCGATGAAGTGCCTTGGGAAAAGAAAACTAAGTCCGGGAAAATACAGCTCATTAATCTGCGAGAGCGCCTACACGAGCTGGCGCTGGTTGGCCCAGAGCACACCCTACCCGTGGGCCTGGAGTATCCTAAAGACAGCCATGGAGTCTGGCTCAGAGCGGTAGGCCACTGTCGCAATGATGGGAACCTGCTGCGCCCAGAGCACGTCGTCTCCATGGTAGAGAAGGTAGCTAACCAGCCGCTAGCGCTACAGCACGTGCATCGCAGCCGACTCATATTTCTTTAGAAAAACCCTGAGGGGACACCACCATGGACGGAGCACCAGGCCATTCACCACGGGTATCAGTGAAGGGGCAGCTTTGGGACTCTGGTACCCAAGCTGGGCGCAGGCCGACGACAACTGAGCTGAGGTATCGGCGGCTCTGGTTGGCGATCGCTGGGGCAGGTCTGCTGATGGTCGGGGGTGCCAGCCGTTCCCAGGCGCAGTCGTCCGAGGCCTGCACCGTCCAGGGAGGTGAAGAGGTGGCCATCCTGGATGCGGCCTGCTGCCCAGACGAGCTGCTCACTGCCTACTGGCCGGGGCGATCGACGGCACTCAACCAAACATTTTGTCAGCTATTAGTATTTCCCACCGCGACCCTGAGCAACGGCGACGACTTTGTTGATCGCATCGTCGATGGTTCGCTGTCTAGCGATAGCCGCCGAGCTTCCCCTACCAGCATGACCCTGCCCAGCCTGTGGTGGAATCGCGACTCGCTGACGTCGCACCTGGGCGGGCGACGCCTAGTGGAATCCTGGATTTCCTACCAGATTGAAGACTCGGGCACGACGGTAGTTGATGTGATGGTCAACCCTCAAATGTGGTCGGTGTTGACCTACAACGAGCGCTACGCCGTGCTCAACCAGTTCGGCACAGCGGCCCGAGACTTTGGGCACAACCTCCGCTTCTTCCAAGGCAACCTTCGTAACTCTCGGATGGTGGGGCTCTACGCCTGTGATTTTGTCGACCAGTCAGGGCTGCCCCTAACCGAGCAAGATAACGTGTATGCCTGCTCGGCTAACCTGGATTCGGCGTTAATTGTTCAGCTTCAGCGCAATCTACTGGCCGAGGGGGCGCGCCGCTACCAGCCCACCGCCCAGGCCATGCCCAGTCAAACCCCGTAGGTTCAGGCTAGTCACGCTCAAGACGGGAGCCTACGGCAACGCTCATCGTTAGATTCAACCGGCTGAGCTAGGCGCGTAGGCTTTGCCACAGACGACCATAGCGGTCTTCAGCTTCGGCCTTGAGGGGCAGAAGAAACTCGCTCTGGGCAGCGATCGCCGGAGTCAGCACAATCCCCGGCGGCGTTTGCAGGGGCTCGGGCTGTTGCTGCGGCTCAATCTCCCACAGCAGCGGCGAGGTGGTCTGGCCAAAGATGGCAAGCTGAGTGGCGAAATCATCCCCCAGACAAAAGTTGAGCCAGTCGAGAGCAACAGGGGCAGGAGCGGGCACCGCTTGGGGCCGTACCCAGAGTTGGGCACTTAGCAGCGTTCCCTCGGGGGGCACCGCGACAGCTAAGTGGCGATACTGGTGCAGCAACGGCAGGATGTCGTCTGACCAGCCCACCACAGCGGTCGCGTCGCCAACAATCAAACTCTCAAGGTAGTAGTTAGAGTCGTAGGCTCGCACCTGCTGATGCAGCTTGGCTAAAAAAGCATCTAGGCCCGCGACAGCCGCCGGGTCTGTACCGTTGGCCGAGGCCCTCAAGGCCTTTTGGGCCAGCCCCAGCACCAGACGGGGATGGTCGGGCAGCACCAGGCGGCGAGCCAGCTCTGGCCGCAGCAAGTCGTCCCAGGTCTTGAGCTGAGCCAACTGACGGGGCAAACGAGCGGGGTCGTAGAGCACCACCAGGTGGCTCCAGCGATAGGGGACGGCCCAAATGCTGCCCGCAGGGCTGGGGGTGCCGCTGCGATCGCGGCGCACTAGTTCTGGCCAGACCTGATTCAGGTCTCTCCAGCGGGGAATTGCCGCCACCTCGATCGGCTGCACTAGCTCTTGGCGAATGGCGGGGGCCAGCCAGTAATCAGCCAAACTCACCCAGTCGGCCATCGGTGCCGAGCCCTCCGCCTGGCCGTGCCAGTCTTGCAGTAGGCTGTACAACCCCAGTAGTGACTCTTGCGGCGTCACCGCTACGCTGCTGCCTCGCTCGGGCAACTGCTGAAACGCCTTGAGCAACTGAGCGGGTACCGAATTGACCACCATAGCCAGCCGCAGGTTGGCAGCATTGGGCCGCTGACACCCGGCCAGCAGCGTAGCCAAGGTGACCCCGCTGGCCCCCGCCAAAAAGCTACGACGATTCATGAGCATTTGGCCCCCGCGCCCCCATGCCAGGGGAGAATACTGATCTAAACCATAGCGCTTTAGTCTACGCCCATGAAAGCCGTCCGCGACATTGTCACTGTCTCGATCACCATTATTTTGGTGTCATTTATTGGGCTTAGCCTAGCCCGGCTAGTGTACTTTTTTCTCCACAGCCAGCAGATTATTTAGATCTAGAACAATCACTGTGCCCCCAGTTCACTCCCAACGCTCAAGGAAATTGAGGCCGCCTGTGAGCGCATCACTCCCTACGTTTGGCACACGCCTCTAGGAAGCGCGATCGCCCTCCCGGCCTCAATCCCTGGCGGCTCCGATCTTTGGTTCAAGGGTCGCTCATCTATTCGTCTATGTAGGAGCTAAGCGATTGCAGGGCCGAGGGCAGAAGAAATTCGCATCGCCAGCTCGGTCAGGTTGTCGCCATCAGTGCAGAATTGCTCGGCGTTGGGTCGGGGCACCCCGGTATTCACCAAATATTCCACCAGCAGGTTAAACAGCATGTCTTCGGCCAGTGCTCGCTGGTCGGCCCAGCCCCGCTGCTGGTAGTGCAAATACTCCTGGCAGCGCAGGGCTAGGTCGTGATAGGTGGCATCGCTGGTTAACAACTGAAGGCTGCTGACAATCATGGCGACCTCAGAACGCAGGGTAGCCACAGTCTAACGAAACGGCCCTGACGAAATGGCCGCCAGGCTAACCGATCGCCCTAAACACCACGGAGAGATTGTTGGCAGGCATGGCGATGGTTTCGACTAGCGCCAGCCCGTGGATTTTGGCGGTAGCCACCACCATGTCTAAATCGCGCACGCCCCACTCAGGGTTTTGGGCTTGCAAGCTGGCGTCGAAGGCCGCGTTGCTGGGGGCGGTATGCTGCCCGTTTTGCTGGTAAGGCCCGTAGAGATACAAAATGCCGCCGGGCGGCAAGATGCGCCCCGCTGCCGCCAGCAGCCCCAGGCAGGCCGTCCAGGGAGAAATGTGAATCATGTTGATGTTGACCAGGGCGGTGATCGGGTGCTGCTGCAAGTCTAGTTCTGAGAGCAAATCTCTAAAGTTTTCAGATTCGACTGGCCACAGGGGGGCAGCGGCATCCAGCGCGATGGGCGCGTGCAGGTTTTCGGCAGGAGCGGCCTCTCGCCAGGCAGCAATGCTGTCTCGGGCACCGGGATCGAGGTCTGAGGGCAACCACTGCCGAGGCGCGAGACGAGGCGCAAAGAATACGGCATGCTCTCCAGTGCCGCTCGACACTTCGAGCACGGTGCCGGTGGGGGGCAGCACCAGCTGGAGCACCGCTAAGATCGGCTCACGGTTGCGATCAGTGGCGGGGGCATAGCGACGGGCATCGGGCGAGGGGGCCATGGTAAAGAGTGGGGCAAGGTAATAGCGCTTAACGTTTAATAGGTGCAAGCTTTGCCTATGCTACAAGCTATTGTGCTCTCCAAAGTTGGCCTGTTCTCGCCTGCGGCTACTGAGGTACGTCTTCGCCAGCTAGGGGAGGCGTTCTGCGGGGCGATCGCTTACGTTTTGAGCTTTTGGTGTAGCCAATAGCCTGAATTTCGTCGCTGTTGGGGCCAAACTGACCCAGTATGGACTGCTTCATGGCCAAGACGGCGTTGTGAAAGGCCCACTCGGCCTGGCGGGCATGGTCGCGGCTGGCCTTGAATGTCGCTTCCATCAAAACTTCGTCTTGCTGACTTTGCCGCATAGCCTGGTAAGCCTGCTGTAAAGCTTGATGCGACGCCTCTGGTCGCATGGGCGCATAGTTGGCGATCGCCCTCAGACTGTTGAGGGCTTGAATATCTTGGGCAATGCGCTTGGGCGCGAGGCGGCGGGTTGTATCGGTCATGGCGACTGGGTTGGGTGGTGAGAAATGGGGCAAAACGCACCCTGTTAAGCCGGTGCCATCTCGCCTAGATTCACAATGCCCAGTTGGTAGGAGCTTTGCCCAGGCGCAAACCAAATTGCGGCGGCTGAGAATGGCTCTGAGGGCGATCGCAACGCTATTGCTGTGAGTAGCAACGTCGTTGTGACTGGTGACAATGGTATTGCAGAGGATGACAATTCTCTTGGGAGGAAGAGCAACAGTGTTGTGAGGCCGTTGCGCTGGGTTTGCGATCGCGACAACGCTGTTGTGAGGCCAAGCAATGGCCCTAACGCTAGAGCCATGACTCTATAGACGCCGCAGGCTGGGTAAAACAAAGCGGAACACAACTCCACTGGTGCGCTGACCAATCTACAGCGCAAGCACTAGGGCCTGGTGACCCCTCGCCTGCGGATCATAACGCTGATATATCGCCGCTGGAATCGATGAAGGGTTGACCAAGTTGCGATTGAAGCAGGTAAAGCGGGGCAAGCAAGCATGAAAATATGCGGAGAGTGTCTTGCGATCGCTTTAAATCGGAATATTATGCGGAAAGTTTCTTGCGATCTGCCCAATCTAAGTTGACATGCGGAAAGTTTCTGTCCATCTATCCTAGTAGGGATAATATATAGAAACTTTCTCTCTAATAAAACTGTTAGGCCGAACAACTACATGAACATCGTAATCAATGATTAGCAGAGGCTATTTTATCGGCGATCTCGTCGATTCGTTAGCGAGCATCTCTGAGCAGGTTGCTATGAGATCGGCCCTTACTTTGTATGACTTGAACCGATATCTAGAGGATTTCTTCAAAGAGGTTCTTAATCAAATGCTCGACTTAAACCTTGTGAACATGAACGAGGAACGAAGTACTGCACCTGGCTTAGACCTTGTGGACACCGCAGC
>JANPIO010000291.1:0-23696 GCA_031425055.1 Phormidium sp. VAR_61_metabat_6 | reverse complement strand
ATCAGGGTCTCGCTGTAAAAGAGCCTGGACGTGGGGGTTTCGAGCCGGGGCGAGGTGAACATCACGTCGATGGTCTCGAGGCCCGTGCTGCTGAACCAGAGCGCGACCTGCAGCGGTGCCAGCCGGGCAAAGGGATTGGGGGAGAGGGTGGTTGCCATGGGTAACACCGAAGACGATGGATTGCTGAACAGACTGAATCCATTCTCCTATGGATGCGACATTCCGTAGTGTGAAGCACAACGGTAGCCCCTTGGCCCACCAGCCTAGACAGGTCTATACCTCACTATCTAAGGCTTTTAGCCAAACCACAAACACAACGCCAGGATTTGGGGGGTAAGCAACAGCCTCTAGCGGCAGCCAGGGTGTGCCCTGAACAGGGCTGACTAGATCGATGTACCCGCCCATGCCCTGCACCAAATCTTGCACAATGGCAAGACCTAGCCCCGTACCTGGAATATCGCCTTGGGCCCGCACACCGCGAAAGTGACGGGCAAATAACTGGGGCTGATCGCTTAAAGGAATGCCTGCACCGGTATCGCCTACGGCAATTCCCTGGAACATCTGCTTGCCAAGTTGCTGCACTAATCCTGCGGCAACCCAAACTAGAGAGCCGACAGGTGCATACTTTAAGGCGTTGTCGAGCAGGTTGTGGAGCACTTCCCCCAAAGCGGCTGCATCAAGCCAAACCCTGGGTAAAGGGGTGGGGATATGGTGCACTAGGTGCAGGCCCCGTTCATGGGCTAGGGGAGCAATGGACTGCACCAGGGGAAGGGCAATCTCGGCGATCGCGCCGGGCCGCACATTTAGCGATCGTCCCAGGCCATGCCCTATCATTGATGTCAAGGATCCGAGGGGCTGACTCTGGCTCGTTGCCAACCCGCTGCTTAAAGTGTCTTCGCTATCGATAACGACCTTAGGGCGATCGCTCCATTTCCTAGGTGAGCTCGGTAGCAGCAACCGACCCGCTGGTGGGGTAGTAGGCTGCTCAAAGGTTTTATCCCCTTCGGCAACAGCGGTGTCAAAATGCTGAGCTAGATCTTGCAATCGTCGGCTCTCACGCACGATGCCTTCGGCAATCGGCCGGTTGGTATCCTCGGGGGGTAACCGTTTGACCATCAGTTTGCCAAAGGTCTGTAGCGCTGTGAGCGGATTGCGAAACTGATGCAGCAGATCGTGGAAGGTTTCAGACTGATCGGCTTGGGTCAGCTGACGTTGGTGAAGCTGACGCTGAAGCCATTGGTTGCGCTGATCTAGCACATAGGCGATCGCCAACGTGTTGGCAACCTGCTCAGCCCGTCGATAGTCGTCCGATGTCCAGGGCAGTGCTTCGCGAGTACTGACGATCATGCCTAGTACCACACCATCGTGGGCCAGCGGCAGTATCAGGGGATACGCCGTTGTATCAGTCTCTCCCTCCAGATTTGATGCCGGCTCTATTCTAAACGGCGTCGAAAGCAAACCCTCCTCTGAATAAATACGAGTTTTGGGCGGTAGCCCAGCTGAGTCTCGATCTGAGCCAGCGGATTGCTGCAGCCATTGTTCTGATGGAGCGATTGGGGATTGATTGCCGTCATCAACGTCATTGGCTGCATCAAATACTGCCGCTAGCCCTTCCCGCAGGTCATGCCACAGCTCGGCAGTTTCTGGATAGGCTACCAGCGGTATCAGGGTAGGATTTATTGTCTCAACCTTAGCTTCGACCAGGTACACCACCGTGGAAGCAGCCCCTAACGCCTGGGTCAATAGGAGTACCTGAGACTGGCACAGGGTGATAAATTCGGAGCTGGGAGAGCCAATCATGGCAGCGCAACATAAGAGTGTGACGGAAGAAAAATTAAAGTTTTGTCAATTTTTTAACAATTCTGTTCAGGCCTAGTCCCCTCAGACACCCTTGTATCCTTTATAGCTCTTAGTGTTCAGGGGTTTTAGGCCGATTTTTAAGAGAAGTTGAAATTCTTATTTTGAGCCTATATACTTGGCCTGGTTAACAAATTTTGTAACCGAAACTACATCCAAATATCCACTGAGAGGGAGGTAGGCAACTTGGCAAGGAGACGCAAGCGTAAGAGTCGTCGTCGCTTAGAAGGCCGTCGTATTTTAGAAGCTGTTCCTCAGTATAGTATTGAGAGCGGCAACGAAAAACCCGTAACCGCAGCTCGGAATTTTATTCATTCCGAGGGCATTGCCCCCCCAGCCCTGCTGCTGGTTAAGCGGAACGAGCACACCACCGACCGATACTTTTGGGCCGAGAAAGGTTTGTTTGGTGCCCAGTATGTAGAAGAGAATCATTTTCTTTTCCCCAGTCTGCGGGTGCTGCTCGGCGAAGAAGATGATGAAGAGAATGCCTCGGTTTTAGAGACCCTGACTCACTAAGGTAAGGATTTTGATAGCGGACGTCTGCTCTAACGATGCCGCCGTCAGAGTCGCTCCATACATAGAAAAAGCTAGCCTAAGGGCTAGCTTTTTTTTGCTTTAGCGGTCAAAACCTTGCTCTAGGGCAATCAGCTCATCGCGGTGGGCAGTAACCATCACCTTAGCAAGCGCTCCCTCTGATTGGTCATTGCCCGTAGCGTCGGGCCGGATTTCTAAGCAAATTTTCTCATCGCGATCGGCACCACGCCAGTAGAACCAGCCGGCTAGGGGGCTTAACACTAGCAAACCCAAAAAGGTAGCGCCATAGGCTGGCCATAGATTGGCCAGTACCAAGGCAAAACAGAGAGCACCCACAGCGGCAAGCAGAGTTAAAAATCCGGCCAGAAATAGGCTCGGACGGACTCTTCCCTGTAGGGTAATGCGCTGAGACTCTGCTTCGGCTGCGATCACACCATAGGCCCGCGACTCAAAGTAGGTGGTCAGATTTTGCAGTAACGTTAGTGGCTCAACGGGACGCGTTAAGGTCAGGGTTTCGATACGGTCTTTGGTAGAAGCACGAATAAAAAAAACTAACCCCACTATCATTAGCAGGGTTAGAACCAGAGTCGAATAGAGAACAGTGTCAGTCACGCTGGGCTATGCAAAGCTACCTCTCTAGGGTACGGAATGTTGGATCATTCAGGTAGGCCTTGCGTCACTGATTCATCGATGGGGTGCAGAGTAGGCTGGGCTTTGGGCGCAGGCGGGACGAATTGGGTCACCCATGTAGGTTTTCCAAAATTCAGCCAGTTCCTCGGCCTGAAGCCGCCAGTCAGGGTTAAGTCGGTACATGCGGCGAGGACGACCTCGACCTTCTACCTTTTTCCAATAGCCGTCAATGGCGTTTTCGTCTTCCAAAAACTTAAGTGCGCCGTAGAGCACGGTATCTGACAGACGATAGTGGGGATACTGGTGGGTCAACCGCTGGATCAATTCGGTGCCGTAGGAATCTTGCTGGAGCAATACCGATAATACATAGCAAACGGCAAGCTCTTTATTGAGATAAATTGGCGGTGGATCCTCGAAGAACTGATAAATATCCTCAAATTTCATGGGATCGCTCCAGGTATATTTAAAGTTTGCCTGCTCTAGGACAAGCCAGAGTTAAAAGCAACCTATTAGCAGCCGATAGATTTGTAGGTTAATTCTAAGCACAGGTGATCCCTACAGTATCGAAGTAGGGGCAGATGGTAACTATCTGCAAATTTTTTTAGACATTATTAAATATTCGCCACCAAGGATAATTTGCTCTGGATCCTTTTTGTTTGAGTTTCCCTAAAACTAGGTGCTCTAAGACTATTCGCTTTGCAGGTTACTGCTATTGCTTGAGGGATTAGTGGATCCGTTCGTCTGAAATAGAATGCGGCCGTCGCGCACTGCTGCTAGATGAATTTGAACTGGCCCTGCCGTAAAAATATCAGTGGCAGCAATGGCCTGGAGCTCGACCGCCTGCCCAGACTGCTGAACGGTCTCTAAGAAGTTGAGCACTGTTTCAGGTCGGTTATCGGCTACTTGTAGCGTGTCACTGACGACACCGTCCTGTCGAGCCCGAAATTGGGCGGCTGCCAGTAGCAGGTTGAGGCGTTCGACTAGCTGGCGATCGCCCAAAGGAGGGGGGTCTAGCGTAACCGTTGCCAATCGCTCGCCCAGGGCATAGACCTGCTGATTAGGGGTGGCATCGATAAAAACCTGCACGCAGGGCTCACCCTGTTGCACCACGCAGGGCTCGCCTGTAATGTAGTTGGCCGCAGACAGCAGGCGCACCACGTAGTCTTCGCCCGTGGACAGGCGATCAATTAGCGCCTCGACCTCGCGATTGCCGATCAACAAAATTTGCTGGTCGATTAAAGCCCCAGGGGCGATCGCTCGAGACACCAGGCGGTTGGCCTCAAGTAAAAAGCCGGTGACAAACTCCTCGGCCTGCTCTCGATTTTCGGCACGCCCCTGAGCGACTAAAATTTCCTGGTTACGGTTGAGCGCAATGTTGCCCCGAAATAGTCCTTGATACTGCGTTTGCAGCACGGCTACCTGCTGCTCTAAAAAGTCTTGCTCGGCCTCTAGGCTAGTCAGGCGCTGCTCACGCTGGGCGATCGCCTGATCGCGATCGGCAATCTGCTCGTCTAGGGCGGCGATCGCCCGATCGCGATCGGCAATCTGTTTGCCAATCGTGGCCTGCTGCGCCAGCAGGTTATCGCGCTGTACCCGCAGCGCAGCGGTCGACTGTCGCAGCGCGGCAGCCTGCTGCGATACCGCATCTAGCTGGCCCAGAGTTTGGCGTAGTTCACCCTCAGTTGCTTCCTGCTGAGCCACGGCCTGGTTGAGCGATTGGTTGATTTCTTGCAGCCGAGTCAGCGCCCGCTGCCGTTCGTCAGTAGCCGACTCTAGATCAGCCTTTACATTCTCTTGGGTAGATTGGGCCTGGGCTAGATCAGCCTCGGCGCTGGCTAGATCAGCCTGAATTTTACCCAGCTCAAACACCCCAGTGCGCAACTGGCTGCTCACCCCAAACAACAGAGCCAGCGTAGAGGCTGAAATGACGCTACCTGTGGCAATGCTGACTAAGGTAGCCGTTTGTCGGGGGCGCAGATTGAACAAGCTCAGCCGTGCTTTGCCCACCCGCGTGCCAACGCGATCGCCCAAGGTAGCAATAAAGCCCCCCAAAATTAAGACCGCAAAAATCAATACGTAACCCGAAGCCATGCACCAACCACAGGGGAGTTTGCACTTACTCTACTGCATGGGTTGAAGGCTCGTACGCCCCAATATTGTCAATAGCTGGTTTAGCTACCAAAACCATCCCACCTAGCCAAACCCAAACTAAGTAAACTGCTGACTCAGATTGACCGGATCATGCACAGTAATCTTCTTTTTATAAATAGAGATCATGCCTTCCTGGCGCAAATCTCCCAGCAGGCGAGTCACCGTCACCCGTGTGGAGCCAATGGCCTCAGCAATGGCCTGGTGAGATAGCTTCAGGTCGATGGTGATGCCGTCCTGGCTTGGCACCCCAAAATCGCGGCAGAGAATGAGTAAGAAACTGACCAGCCGCGAGCCCATATCTCGATGGGCCAGGGTTTCAATCATCATCTCGGTTTGCAAGATGCGAGAGGACAACCCCCTCAACATCAGCAAGGCCAGTTCAGGATTTTCTTCTAATGCCTGCTCAACCTGCTCAATCGGTACCGACAGCAGCTCTACCGGAGTAAATGCCACAGAGTGATAAAAGCGATCGGAACGATTGCCGGTGATTAGCGACAAGACCCCAAACACACTGTTCTCTCGCAACAGGGCAACTGTGATTTCTTCACCAGCCTCGTACACCCGCGACAGCTTGACTGCCCCTTTGAGCAAAAAATACACCCGTTCAGCCGGGTCTCCAGGGAAGAAAATCGTCTTCCCTCGCTCATAGGATTCGACTACGGGGGGAAACGCTCCTCCGGATAGCTGACGAAAAACATTGGCAAGAGGCTTATCTTGGGTCACTACCATAACGTTTTGCTAAGAGCATCACAGAGAGCATCTGCACTGAATTCACTGTTTGTCTGTCGTCATGACGGCCAAACCCATAGTACAGACCACCTTGGGCATCAAGCATAAAGCAGTCTGACTGGTCTGGCACACTAACGAATGCAAACGTTCCATGACTTTAAATCACTTAACCTCAACTACAAGGCAAGCGTTTGTATAGCAAGTTACTTTATTGCTCCTCAGGCTGATTTTGGAACCACTGCGGGGGTCTAGCCGAGCCATCAAGGGCCTAAATAACCGCAGATGAGGCAGACAGCAGTCAAAACGCGGCACAACTCGACCAGTCGCTTTCAATCAAGCATCAGCGTCTATTGGTGTAAAACACTGACAGCGAAAAGAATTGCCAATACCCGACCTTTTTAGTCGGGTATATTTGACCAAGTATTGTCTCCAGTGTTACGTTTTGACTAACTTAACGAAGTTAATCACCGCTCCTCCAAAAACCTCAGAGAAAACGCCATGACGCAGTCTATCGAGCAAGCGATCGCCACCAAGCCTACCTTTTCAGCACTGAAATGCCGGGAATGTGGTGAAACCTATGATTTAGGTGCCAAGCATGTGTGCGAAGACGTGTGCTTTGGCCCGCTAGAGGTAGCCTACGACTACGACGAAATTCGCCGACGGGTCACCCGCAGCAGCATCCAGGCAGGGCCACTGTCAATCTGGCGCTACAAAGAATTTTTACCCGTCAGCACCGACAACCCCATTGATGTGGGCACTGGCATGACGCCCCTCATGCGCGCTAACCGGCTGGCGCGGCAGCTAGGGCTAAAAGAACTCTATATAAAGAATGACGCTGTCAACATGCCCACCCTTAGCTTTAAGGATCGCGTGGTGTCGGTAGCGCTGACCCGAGCGCGAGAGCTAGGGTTTACGACGGTGTCTTGTGCCAGCACGGGAAATCTAGCAAACTCTACGGCGGCGATCGCCGCCCAAGCTGGCCTTGACTGCTGCGTGTTCATTCCCGCCGACCTAGAAGCTGGTAAGGTGCTGGGCACTCTCATCTACAACCCTACCGTCATGGCCGTGCAGGGTAACTACGACCAAGTGAATCGTCTGTGCTCTGAAGTGGCTAACACCCAGGGCTGGGGGTTCGTCAACATTAACCTGCGTCCCTACTACTCCGAGGGGTCTAAAACCCTGGGCTATGAGGTAGCTGAACAGCTGGGTTGGCGATTGCCCGACCATATCGTAGCGCCCTTGGCGTCCGGGTCACTGTTCACCAAAATCTACAAAGGCTTTCAAGAATTCGTTAAGGTCGGCCTGGTTGACGATAAGCCCGTTCGCTTTAGCGGTGCTCAGGCCGAGGGTTGTTCTCCCATTGCCCAAGCGTTTAAAGAAGGCCGCGATTTTGTGACTCCGGTAAAACCCAACACGATCGCCAAGTCCATAGCCATTGGCAACCCCGCCGACGGTATCTATGCTCTCGATATCGCGCGCAAGACCAACGGCAACATCGAGTCAGTGACCGATGCTGAAGTGATTGAAGGCATGAAGCTGCTGGCCGAAACCGAAGGTATCTTTACCGAGACCGCTGGCGGCACCACCATTGCAGTGCTCAAAAAGCTGGTAGAAGCCGGTAAAATTGACCCCGATGAGTCCACAGTCGTCTACATCACCGGCAACGGCCTGAAGACCCAGGAAGCTGTACAGGGTTACATTGGTGAGCCATTCACTATTGAGCCTAAACTCGACAGCTTCGAGCGTGCCCTAGAGCGCTCCCGCACTCTGGAGCGACTGGAATGGCAGCAAGTATCCGTTTAGTGAGTCGCCGTTGAGAAGGATGCGGTGGCCCCCAAGAGCAGTCACCCCATTCTTCTCAATCTATGGCTGTTTTATTGATTTGTAACGTCACCTATTGTTTGAACTCAACATTGATATGGCTGTTAAAGTACTGATTCCGACTCCGCTGCAAAAGTTTACTAACAACCAGGCTGCTCTGGAATGTAGTGGTGGCAACATCGTAGATCTGCTCAATGATTTGGAGAGCAATTGTCCCGGCATTAAAGCCCGACTCTGCGACGATTCTGGTGAGCTACGCCGGTTTGTCAACTTCTACGTCAACAGCGAAGACATTCGCTTTCTCGACGGCAAAGAGACCGCTCTCAATGATGGAGACGAGGTCAGCATTGTCCCTGCCGTAGCCGGAGGCTGATGTTAGAGCCAAAGACAAGCTATCTGATCAGAAATTGCTGAGCAAAAGCTTTTGTTCAGCAATTTTTTTAGCAGCCAATGGAGCATGTGCGTGGCTATGTGCTGCTTGCCGTCGGCACTGGTTCGTTGGCATAAAGCCCACTGCCCCCGCAACTTTGCATACTGAAGCCGCAATGAAGCATATCGGCACAGCGGTGTAATGCCATCAGCGAGCAACTTACCAATTACATGCCGCAATACCTCAGATTGAGAGTGCAGTATGGCAATGGCCAAGGCTTTCTCAGGCTTGCGGTACAGGACTGAGAAAGGGATCTCTGACTAGAATGAAGCGTGTTTGCTTCGGAGGAGCAGGTGATTCTCGATCAACTTCCGGTATCCCGCGTGAACGCTCGCAGCACCGATGCCTTTGATATTCACAACAGTCGGTTTTGTGAGGGCAGTAACCCCTACCTCAATACGGCGGCGTTCGTTTTCGACTTTGCCCTCTCTGGCAACAGCGATCCGCTGCCGTTGGCGGCCTATGTCGAGGCGGTGGGCGATCGCTACCCTCACCTCAAAGAGCACACCTACGACTCCTTTGCCCACCTCTTTGCCCAGGTGGCAGCAGAGGTCAACCGACTCGATATCGGGCTATACCTGCATCGCTGGAGCGTAACCCACCGAGGCGCTTCGCGAAGCGATCCCTCTGGGAATCGCTGTTGCATTGCGA
The DNA here is from genome assembly GCA_031425055.1 of Phormidium sp. VAR_61_metabat_6. Lineage (GTDB taxonomy): Bacteria > Cyanobacteriota > Cyanobacteriia > Phormidesmidales > Phormidesmidaceae > Nodosilinea. Next base: position 14,893 of record JANPIO010000291.1, on the reverse strand, counting down.
TCGAAGCCCTGCACGGTCGCACGACGCGATCGGTCGTCTACGCCGTGTGGGACTGGTTTGAGGCCATCACCCAAGACCATCAGTTTTATATCGAAGACCAGGTTGAAGTCTTTCAAAGACTGTTTCGGCAGTCGGTCTACGGTGGCCCTACGGTCTATGCACTGCTGCGCACCGCCCACGAAAAGGGCATTCCCGCATTCTATCTGTGGGATGAGGGGCTGATGCAGTACGGCTATGGCAAAAAGCTGGTGCGCGGTGTGGCGACCACTTTTGACACCGACAGCCATTTAGACTCAGACTTTACGACCCGCAAAGACGACTGCAAAGCCTTTCTTAGCACCTTGGGTTTCCCGGTGCCCAATGGCGAAATTGTCGCGACCCGCAAGGAGGCTCTGGCCGCTGCTAACCGAGTGAGCTATCCGATCGCGGTGAAGCCAGTGACGGGGCACAAGGGGGAAGGGGTAACCGCAGATGTGCGCGACGATGAAGAGCTGGAAGTTGCTTTCGATCGCGCCGTCGAGGCCATTTCTGAAGATCAGCCGGTAGAAGTGATTGTCGAGAAGAGTATTGCAGGCTCCGACTTCCGAATTTTGTGCGTCAATGGTCGATTCGTGGCCGCCATGGAGCGCCGACCCGCTTCCGTCACCGGAGATGGCCAGTCCACCGTCAGTGAACTGATTCGCGACGCTAACCGAGCCGCCAACCGCAGCGACACCCCCATGTCTCCCCTAGGCAAGATTAAAACCGACAGTGCCATGGAAATGTACCTGGCTGAGCAGGGGTTTAACCTGGAGAGCATTTTAGAGGCCGATCAAACCGTTTATCTACGCAAGGTGGCGAACCTGTCTGCCGGGGGGATCAGCATTGACGCCACATCCACCATTCACCCCGACAACGTGATTTTGGCTCAGGATATTGCGCAACACTTTCGCCTGACCTGTTTGGGCATCGATGTGATTACCCGCGACCTGTCGCGATCGTGGAAGGACGGGAATTTTGGCATTCTTGAAATCAACTCCGCGCCGGGGATTTCGATGCACCTCAATCCGTCGGTGGGCGATCGCGTCGATGTCACCTCTCCTATTCTAGAAACCTTCTTTCCTGAAGACGCCAAAATCCGCATTCCCACCATCACGTTCAATCGGGTTTCCCTGCACGATTTGCAAGAACTGATTGACCACCTCCTGTTGCAGTATCCCAATTGGGTGATTGGTGGGGTGTGTCGAGAAGGCGTGCTGATCAACCGTTCAGAAAAGGCCTTGAGCCCTAACTACAACGTCAACGTGCGCAACCTGCTGCGCAACCCTAGACTTGATATGTTGATTGCAGAATATCGTGGCGAAGTTTTTGAGCAAGACGGTGTGTTCTACTCGGGCAGCGATCTGGTCGTTTTAGATAACCCTACCGAAACAGAGGCCCTGCTGGCCCGCGATGTCTTGCCTCATTCAACCGTTGTGGTGCACGAGGGCAGCAATATCTCGATTCGCCGCGAGGGGCTGATTGAGCAATACCGTTTAGGTGGCTCAGAGCCCTTTAGCCGCGTCTATCTCAAGGAGACTGGGACAATCTTGGCCTAAAGGTGGCGTTGCTGGATGCAGGTATGCATCATAAACTGCAGCGTCTTTCGTAAGGGCAAACAGCCGTTTGCCCCTACCCAAATTTATGTTTCAATTTACCAACACTAAAAAATCTGGCTTAATAGGAAAATCGCCCAATTCCAAAGCCAGACTCCATCATTAGAAAGATGCTGTTTGGCCCTGTTTTTCTTAGGATGCAGTTGCCAAAGCATTCGGCCAAGATTGTTAGGGTTGCCCAGTCGCACGCCACCAGAGCCACTGCTACATCGCGCTTAAAGCATTTTTCATGGTTTGTCCAAGCAATGTCTTGAAAGTTGGTTCCTATAGTGCAGCTACAGTGCAAGAATGGGCATAAACCCAACAGCCTGGAGCAGGAGTGATGCCCGTGCTGCGAGCGATGGCCGTGTCATCCTAGGTGACGATGTCTGTGGGATACTCGTTCCGGGTCGGTTCCCGTTTCTACCATGCTGCAGGCGTTACGCTTCGCGAATTGCCCAGAGGTTCTGAGATGCCCCTACCTGTCATAATCAACGGCCTGGTATGTGTCGCGGGAACTGTGCTTGGCGTTCTATTTGCCGGGGCGAGCATTATTAGCATCGCGAACATGAAGGTGCCCTGGGTCGAGTTACTCCTGGTCGCCGCACTAATGATTCCCGTTATGTTTATCGTATCTGGGGTCGGTGTAGCGATCGCCTATGGCCGCATGCCACCAGGGGTGGTCTATGGCCTGGTGGCGTTACCGTGGCTTTACGGCACAGGCTTTGTACTGCTCATGCTCCGGTCGTTCGAGGGGTGATGCCTCGCTTTAAACGTCAAGCTTTGAACCCCATACTCCAACGCCTTAAGCATTAGGGCATAGCTAAACGGCGACCTAAGTGGGCAGGGACAAAGGGCTGTTTGCCCCGGCGGGAGACGTTGATTTTTTGATGCATACCTGTAGCCAACCACCCTAGCGTTGGCAGTGGGATGAGCTAAAAGAGGCTACCCATGGCGCGCAGCATGTTCTGCGGTTTCAGGGCTGCTTCTGCCGCCGTCGGCTCGTAGCCGCAGTGCACCATGCAGTCGGCGCATTCGGGGTTGCCGCTCTTGTGGCCATACTGCTCCCAGTCGGTATTGTCGAGCAGTTCTTGGAAGGTTTCGTAGTGGCCCTCGTTGAGCAAATAGCAGGGTTTTTGCCAGCCCAGCACGCTGTAGCTGGGGCTGCCCCAGGGGGTGCAGTCGTAGTCTTTTTGCCCGGTCAAAAAGTCTAAAAAGAGCGGGTTGTGGTTAAACTCCCACTTTTTTTTGCCCGCCGTAAACGGGGCTAGAATTTCTCGAAACAGCGCCTTGGTCTGGTCGCGCTTGAGGAAGTGCTCTTGGTTAGGAGCCCAATCATAGCTGTAGCCCGGCGACACCATCATGCCGTCTACTTTTAGCTCGGTCAGGTAATCGAACAGAGACTGGATCGCTTGAGGGTCGGTGCCCTCAAACACGGTGGTGTTGGTGGTGACGCGGAAGCCCCGCGCTTTGGCGGCCCGAATGGCGCTGATGGCAATGTCGAAAACGCCATTGCGATCGACGCAGCGATCGTGCAGATCCTTCATGCCGTCTAGGTGCACGCTAAACGAGAGGTAGGGCGACGGCGTAAATTTATCGAGACTTTTTTCGAGCAGCAGGCCATTGGTGCAGAGGTAAACAAACTTTTTACGCGCTACGAGGCCCTGCACAATCTCGTCAATCTGAGGGTGTAGCAGCGGCTCCCCACCGGGGATCGAAACCACCGGGGCACCACATTCTTCGGCCGCTGCAAAGCAATCTTCGGGTGACAGGTTTTGCTTCAAAATTTCTTTGGGATGCTGAATTTTGCCGCAGCCCGAGCAGGCCAGGTTGCAGCGAAACAGTGGTTCTAGCATCAACACCAGAGGATACTGCTTGCGCCCTTTGATGCGCTGAGTGACAAGATATTGCCCCACGCCTAGGGCCTGCTGCAAACTGATTGCCATTTCTCTTCACTCCTCGGTTGGGAAGGATTCGAGAGCAGAACCCGTGAACCGGGCCGGTAGCCTGGGTCACGGTGGCTACCGATGCTTCGAACCCTGATGTTGATACCCAACTACCGTAATGCATTTTGGCGAAAACGGCTGTCTGTAGCCCCACTCTGTGTTCGCCTAGACCCCGGTCGTGGTTGGGAGTTCTAGCCCAGGCTACGCCGCTGGAGTTGACGGTACAAGATGCGGTTGATTCTGCCCATGGCCCCGTGGCCGCCTACAGGTAATCTAGATGCTTAGTAGCCCAAGACACTATCCCTGTGGAGTTGATTCATTATTAATGCTCTGTTAAAGCTTACAGAATGAAAGTCAACCAGTATGGTTGAAAGCTAAAGCAACGTGAGGAGAGTGCCCAATGCCGTCGATCAAATCTGCGTTAGACCTGCTAAAGGAGACCAGCCGAACGTTTTTTATTCCGATCAGCTTACTCCCGCCTGGGCTTCAGGAAGCGGTGGCATCTGCGTACTTGTGCATGCGGGCGATCGACCAGATTGAAGACCATCCGACCCTAGAGGGCGGCACCAAGGTTAGGCTGCTGCGCCAAATTAGCCTCAACCTGCAAGCGGGCACAGAATCCTCGGCGGTGGCTGATTTTGCGGTCGGGCTAGAGGGCTACAGCGAACAGCTCGACGAAGTGACCCTGCGCATTGGCGAATGGGCCTTGCTGGCCCCCGATACGATCGCCCCCCGGATCTGGGATGCCACCGCTGCCATGGCCGATCGCATGGCCTACTGGGCCAAGCAAAACTGGCAGATCAAAACCGAAGCCGATCTCGATCGCTACACCTTTAGCGTGGCCGGGGCCGTGGGGCTGATGCTGTCTGACCTCTGGGCCTGGTATGACGGCACCGAGACCAGCCGCACCGAGGCGATCGGGTTTGGTCGCGGCCTCCAGGCGGTGAATATTTTGCGCAACCACCTGGAGGACAAAGATCGCGGCGTTGACTTTTTCCCAGCCGATTGGACGGCGGATGACATGCAGCGCTACGCTCGCCGCAACCTCAAAATGGCCGATGCCTACACCCAAGCTCTGCCCAAGGGGCCAGCCCTGCTGTTTTGCCGCATTCCCCTCGCCCTGGCTACGGCCACTATCGATGCTCTGGCCCAGGGCAGAGAGAAGCTCAGCCGGGCCGACGTGATGGCGATCGTGACGCCGCTGCTCGGCGTTGGCAAATCGATCGAACTTATGACTAAAGTCTAGTTAGATCAGTTGCCCCTCTTTACCCCGTTAGTGAATGAACATTCTCGATCGCATCGCTGAGCGGCAGCGAGACAATTTCTCGCTGCACGCGCAGTACCTCAACCCGCAGATGGTCAACGTGCTCAAGACGATCGGGTTCGATCGCCACTACGTGCGCGCCGAGGGGCCCTATTTATTTGACGACCAAGGCGATCGCTACCTCGACCTGCTCAGCGGCTTCGGGGTGTTTGCCCTGGGTCGCAACCATCCCAAAGTGGTGCAGGCTCTACAGGAGGTGCTGAGCGCCGACCTGCCCAACCTGGTGCAGATGGATGTCTCGGTTCTGTCGGGGCTTCTAGCGGAAAAGCTACAGCAGATCACGCCACCGGGGTTAGACCGCATCTTTTTCGCCAACTCCGGCACCGAAAGCGTCGAGGCGGCGATCAAGTTTAGCCGCCACGCCACCGGGCGCAGCAAGATTGTCTACTGTGCTGGCGGCTACCACGGCCTGACCATGGGCTCGCTGTCGGCCACCGGCGATCCCCACTTCAGGGCGGGGTTTGGCCCTTTTTTACCCGACTTCATCGAAATTCCCTTTGGCGACTTGGCGGCCCTAGACCAAGCGCTTTCCCGCAAAGACGTGGCTGCCTTTATCACCGAGCCTATCCAGGGCCACGGGGTATGGATTCCGGAGGCCAATTACCTACCGGGGGCGGCGGCGCTCTGCCGCAAATACGGCAGCCTGTTCATCGCCGATGAGGTGCAAACCGGGCTAGGGCGCACGGGCAAATGGTGGGCGGTCGAGCACTTTGGCGTCGAGCCCGATCTGCTCTGCATGGCCAAGGCCCTGTCGGGCGGGTTTGTGCCGGTGGGGGCCGTGGCCTGTCGGTCGTGGATCTTTGACAAAGTGTTTAACCGCATGGATCGTGCCGTGGTTCACGGCAGCACCTTTGGCAAAAACAATTTAGCCATGGCGGCCGGGCTGGCCACCCTCGACGTGCTCGAGACCGACGGCTGGATTGACCACGCGGCGCAGATGGGACGGCAGATTGTGGCCGATTTGCAGCCTTTGGTGGGCCAGTACGAGTGCCTGAAAGCAGTGCGGGGCCTGGGCATGATGATGGCACTGGAATTTGGCGAACCCAAGAGCTTGACCCTAAAAATGTCGTGGAAGATGCTCGAAACCGCTAACCGGGGCCTGTTTTCTCAGATCATCACGGTGCCGCTGTTTACCCGCCACCGAATTTTGTCTCAAGTGGCAGGCTACGGCATGAACGTGGTCAAGTTTATTCCGCCCTTGACCTTGCAAGATAGCGATCGCCGCTGGATTGTCGAGGCCGTCACCGACGTAGTGGCCGACGCCCACCGGGTACCGGGGGCCGCCTGGGAATTTGGCAAAACCCTGGCCACCCAGGCGATGAAAACCAAAGCCGGAGCTCGGTAGCCCAGCCATGGCGAGCCTATTTCATCCCCTATGCGGCAGCAACCCACCGACCCTGCTCAGGCTGCTGCTGCAAAATGGATTCCCTACTGCCAACCGCTGCCCCCAGGTGGCCCTAGCCCTGGCGGTAGCGCTGGCCCGCTGGCCCTTTTCGACGGCAGAACAAGTGGCGTTTGCGCTGTCCCCCCAGCAGCCGATGCCCGACCCCGTCTTTATCGTCGGCTACTGGCGATCGGGCACCACCCACCTGCACAATGTGATGGCCCAGTGCCCGGCCTTTGGCTACATTACGCCGCTGGCAACGGGGATGCCGTGGGATATTTTGGGGATAGTGCGATCGCTGGAGCCCCTGCTAGAGCAGGCTCTCCCCCAAGATCGCTACGTCGATAATGTGGCGGTTACGCCCACCTCGCCTCAAGAAGATTCTATTCCCCTGGCGACGATGGGGGTGGCTTCGTACTACCACGGCATGTACTTCCCAAAGCACTTTGAAACTCACTTTCGCCGAGAGGTGTTTGGGGAGGGAGGAGGAGCCGATATTGAACATTGGAAACGCCTGCATCGCCATCTACTTCAGAAAGTTTCTGTACACCAGGGGCACCGCCCGCTGCTGATTAAAAACCCGGTTTATACCGGCTACATTCGCCATCTGCGAGAGCTGTGGCCGGGGGCCAAGTTCATTCACATCTACCGCAACCCCTACCGGGTGTTTGTCTCAGCGCGGCACTATTTTACGCGGCTGCTGCCCGAGTTGGCCCTGCAAAACTACGGTGAGCTACCGATTGACTCGCTGGTGTTAGAGAGCTACCCGTTTCTGTTGGAGGCGCTTAAAACCGATACAGCAGATCTACCCCCTAACCAATTTGCCGAACTCAGCTTTGAGGCTTTTCAGAGCGATCCCCTGGGGAAGTTAAAAACTCTATTTGACCAGCTAGAACTTCCCGATTTTGAGGCAGCTTCTCCCCATTTTAAAGCTTATTTAGCTGGCCTAGAAGATTACCGACAAAATCAGTATTCTCTGGATGCTGAAACGGTGAGTGCGATCGAGAAGGATTGGCATGTTTACATTCGACAGTGGGGCTATAGCGTAGAGACAGTTTGAAAGGTTCACCTTTCGTCACAGGGCAGCTTGTTGACTATTCCCAGACGTGTTGAATAGAATAAGCATCCATTTTAGTATCTTGGCTAACGAGAGATAGAGAAGAATTGATGGCCTGGGCAATAAGAATTCTGTCGAAAGGGTCGCGATGATGCAGAGATAAATAGATTTATAAGTCTCTGAAGGAAATAGACAGCTGATTAATGCCAAGCGTGACTAGGTTTGGCTCGATAGTACTAAATGGGGCAGACAAGTCGAGTTTACCAATGTTGGCTTTAATAGCGATTTCCCACAGCGAGGCAACACTGACTAAAACAATGGGCGTAGTCTCAATTTGACGGCGGGTGCTGGCTGGGAGACGAATATCGTTATCGAGAAACCAGATAAGTGCATGGGTATCGAGTAACAGCGTCATAGCTACATATAGTCTTTGAGATCTTCTAGGGGCGCATCAAAATCTTCGGCCATGGTGAACATACCTTTCATCGTTCCAGCCTGGCGGTAGGTTTTTGGGGCCGTCTCTGACTGCGAAGTAGGAGTATATTTAGTTGCCAAATATTCGGCATATTCGTGAACCGCCGTTAGCGATACCGGCGTGCAAATGATCTACCGCTATGGTACTCCCAGAAAAGACAGGCTTGCTGCGATCGCACCTCAAGTCAGTCAGCCCTAGGTATTCCGATCAATGATGAGGGGCTTTGCTCAGACTCGACTTGACCGTAGTTGAGCTTGAGGATGCGATCGCCCACATAAAAATAATGGTCGTCGTGGCTGATCACAAACACCGTCTTTCCCTGGGCCTTGAGGTCGGGCAAAAACTGGGTATAAAACACCTGCTTAAAGGCCGGATCTTGATCGGCAGCCCATTCATCAAAGAGGTAAATAGGTCGATTTTCCATGTAGGCGCTGAGCAGGGCTAGGCGTTTGCGCTGCCCCTGGGAGAGATCCACCGTCGAAAACCGACCCTGGTCGATACGCACTTTGTGGCTGAGCTGGAGCTTTTCTAGATAGTCTTGGGCTTTGCTGTCGTCGGCCTCACTACTCAGGCCCAGCAGCCGCTCAAACAAATAAAAGTCAGCAAACACCGCCGCAAAATGCTGCCGATACCACTCCTGATTCTGCTCATTAATGGGCTGCTGATCGAGCCAAATTGTCCCAGATTGGGGGCGATAGAGCCCCATGAGCACCTTCGCCAAGGTCGATTTGCCGCTGCCGTTGCCGCCAATAATGAAAATCAACTCGCCGGGGTGCACAGTCAGATTTACCGGCCCCAGGGTAAATTCGGTGGCGTCTCGATCGGTGCGATAGCTGTGAGTGACACCCTTAAGCTCTAGCCACTGCCAGTTCTGGGCAGCGGGCGGCACGGGGGCAGCGGCGATCGCGGCATCAATGCTCAGGCCCAGGGCTTTGAGCTTGTCGAGGGCCACGCTGGCCTGGCCCAGCAGCGGCAGCTTATTCACCAGGTTCTCCATCGGCCCCAGCAGGTAGGTAAAGGTGAGCACGTAGGCGACCCGCGTATTGGGGCTAATGCCCACCCAGTTGGGCAGGGCAAACAGCACCAGCCCCACCGCAAAAAAGTAGATAAACTTGCCCCAGCTATCGAGCACAGCAAACAGGCTGAGCCCCCGCTGGTTGTAGTGCTTCACCTGAAGCGCGGTGGGCTGGAGGTCGATCGCAAAAAAGTCTTGACGGCCCAGGTAGTGCAGCTTTAGCTCTTTGATGCCGTCGATCAGGCTGCGGAAATGCTGAAATAGCCGCTCCTGGTGGTCACGGGCAGCGGCCAAACCGCGCCGCCCCGCGACCAAAAACCAGCGGCAGCTGACCGAGGCCATTAGGGTAATCAGCAGCACCAGGGCCAGCACCTGCCACGATAACCACGACACATAGACCATGCAGCCGACGGTGCCCGCAATGTTAATCATCAACACGGGCAGAATGCTGGCGGCGGCGGCGATCGCCTGAATATCCTCCGTCAGCAGCACCAGCAGGCTGGGCAGGCCGAGGCTTTCTAAAGACTTCAGCTCCGCCGCTAAAATTTGACGACAGAGCTGAAGCTGAAGCTCGACCACCGCCGCTTGAGAAAACCGCACCAGCAAAATGCGCGACACCATCGCTGTGGTCAGGGCGATCGCGCCCAGGCCCACAAAGGCCACCGCCACTCCCCCACCAGTCACCCCCTGGGCAATGGTGTAGCTGATCAGCGCAATCAGCGCGGCACTACAACCACCGCTCACCAGACCGGTGGCCAGGGCAATCCCTAGGGCTGGCCCAGAGGTCTGCAAGAGAAATAACACTAAGCTCATGGCAGTCTCGCAAATCGGGGGATACGCCTGGGGATGGTGGTTCGGACTGACGGGCGATCGGCGCTGGGGGTAACAGGCACAGGCATGGGCTGATCGGCAGGTCGAACAAGCTATGATATCTGCGTTTCTGTTCTCCTACTAACGCGATGCCCCGCCCCAACTTCAGCCAGCTGCGAGAACGATTAAATCTCTCTCGATTTGCCCTGCGCAACAAGGGGCTGACGCTCTTCTGCTGGATTGTGATTGGGGTGGCTGGGCTGTTTGCCTTTAGCTCTTTGAAGTATGCCTTGTTTCCTGACATCACCTTTCCGGTGGTGCTGGTCAACGCCACGGCCCCAGTCGAAACGGCGCTAGAAACCGAAGCCCAGCTCACCGTGCCCCTAGAGGCCCAGCTGCAACCCCTGGCCGGGTTGACCAAACTCAACTCGACCACTTCGCCGGGACGGGCAATTCTGCGGCTCAATTTTGAGGTAAACACTGCCCTAGAAGAAACCACGGCGGCGGTCGAGCAGGCGATCGCCCAGACCGATCTGGCCACCGGGTTTGACTATGAGATCATTCCGCTCAATTTGAATGAGGCGACGGCGATTAGCTATGCCCTGACCAGTGAGGCGCTGCCCCCAGCCGATCTGGCGACGCTGGTGGAGGCGGAGATCTTGCCAACGCTGCGCGACATTCCTGGGGTGCTGCGGGTCGATCTGCGCGGCACCGGCACCCAGGCAGTGGCCAGCGGTGAGGGCAGTTTTTTGGCGGAACTACAAAACCCACCGACGCTGATTCGTTTCAATGGCGACGCGGCGCTGGCGGTGCAGGTGGTGAAGCAGGGCGAGGCCAACACCCTGGAGGTGGTCGATCGCGTCGAGGCGGCGATCGCGCAAATCCGCGAGCAGCAGCCCCAGATAGAGATTGCCCTGGCCGCCACCCAGGCCGACTTTATTCGCGCGTCGACCGAAGCCACTATCGACGCGCTGGTGGAGGCGATCGTGCTAGCGGTGCTGGTGATTTTGGCCTTTTTGCGCAGCTGGCGGGCCACGGTGATTACGGCGCTGTCGATTCCGCTGTCGCTGCTGGGCACGACGATTGTTATGGCCATTTATGGCTTTAACCTGGAGACCATTACGCTGCTGGCGCTGGCGATCGTGATTGGCATCATTGTCGACGATGCGATCGTTGAAGTTGAAAACATCATGCGCCATTTGGAAGCGGGGGCAACGCCGCAACAGGCGGTCGTGCGGGCAACGGACGAAATTGCCCTGACGGTGACGGTTTCGACGCTGACTATCGTAGCTGTGTTTTTGCCCGTGGCGCTGATGGGCGGCACCGTAGGACAGTTCTTTAAGCCCTTTGGCCTGACGGTGTCGGCGGCAGTGCTGTTCTCGCTGCTGGTGGCGCGCACCCTAAACCCAGTGCTGGCGGTGTATTGGCTAAAGGCCTCTCGCTCGACCCAGGCCGCTGCCCCCGCTACCCCTGAGCCCGCTGTCCCCGAGCCCTCGAGCCCAGCGGTTGCCGCACTCCTGGCGGAGACGGGGGGGAGCACCTGGCTAGAGCGGCAGTACAGCCAATTGCTCGCCTGGTCGCTGCGCCATCCCTGGATGGTGATGGGGCTGGCGATCGCCAGCCTAGTCGCAGGCATTGCGATTATTCCGCTGATTCCCCAGGGGTTTATTCCCCAGCTTGACCAGGGGCAGTTTTTGCTGAACTACCGGGTGCCCCTGCCCCAGCGCCCCGGTGGAGCCCAGCTACCGCCGCCCGGACAGCTACCGACGGGACTGAGCGCACCACAGGCGGCGGCAGCAGCAGAGGCGGCAGCGGCAGCAGGGCGATCGCAGCTCTTGCAACAGACCCTGCAACAGGCCAATGACCTGGAAGCGGCGGTGGCTCAGCTACCTGAGGTCGAGTCGGTGTTGACTACCGTAGGCGGTCGGGGACGACCCAATGAGGGCAGTCTGTACATTCAGCTGCGGGAGGATCGCGATTCCGGGACGGATCGCTCTGCGAATCGCGATACCGCCGCCGTGCAGGCCCAGCTCCGCCAAGATTTGCCCACGCGGGCGGGCCTAGAAACCAGCGTTGAAGACCTTCAGTTCGTCGATACCGGCGGAGAAAAACCGCTCCAGGTGGCCCTAGTGGGTGACGACCTGACGGCACTGCAAACCGCTGCCGCTGAAATTCAGGCCCAGGTGAGAGCGCTGCCCGGTTTTGCCGATGTGCGCATTTCGGGAGCCGAGAACACCGCCGATGCGATCGTGGAGATCAACCGGCAGAATGGCGAGCGGGTCGCGATCGTGAGCGCCAACCTGAGTGACGGCAATGCCCTAGGCGATGCCACCGCCCAGGTGGTAGCCATTGCGGAATCGGTGGTGCCCCCCGGTGTGCGCATTGACCTGGCGGGCGACTCGGCCAGGGCCGGAGAGGTGCTGGGCAGTTTTGGCCGAGTCTTGATTTTGGCGGTGATCTGCATGCTGCTGGTGTTGCTGGTGCCCTTTGGGCGGCTGCTAGAACCAGCGGTAATAGGTCTGTCGCTGCCGCTCTCGGTCGTTGGGGCGACGCTGGCCCTGTGGATTACCCGCAGCGACTTTGGTGTTGTCTCGCTGTTGGGCCTGCTGTTTTTGCTGGGATTGCTCAGCAAAAACGCGATTTTGCTACTGGATTACATCAACCAGCTGCGCCGGGCCGGGCTTGAGCGCACTGATGCCATCAAACAAACGGGCTTGGTGCGACTGCGCCCCATTCTTATGACCACCGTTTCGTCGGTGCTGGGCATGGTGCCGATCGCCCTCGGGTTTGGGGCGGGGGCCGAACTGCGGCAGCCCATGGCCGTGGCCATTATTGGCGGGCTGCTGACTTCAACCCTGCTGAGTTTGGTGGTGGTGCCGGTGCTCTACACCCTGCTCGAAGATGGCTGGCTCAAGCTCACCAAGCGGTCGGCCTGATGGCTATTCAGGTGATTCTTGTGCCCGCCGGGGCGGAATATCAGGCGGTGATGCGGGGTCTCAAGGCGGTTCCCCATGCGCCCCCGGTGGTTGCGGTTCCCGCGGGGCCAGCGGCGTTTCGAGCGTTTTTAGAAAGCTGGGCAGGGCGATCGCGCTTTGCCAACCAGGCAATTCTGTTGATCGGCCTGGGCGGCAGCCTGTCGCCCCAGCATTCGGTGGGAGACGGGCTGCTGCTTGAGCAGGTTTGGGATGCTGCTGAGGGGGGTGGTGCGAAGGGCTATCAGTGCGATCGCACCCTCACCGGCGAGCTGGCCCAACGCCTTGGGGTTCCTGTAGGGACGGGGGTAATGTGCGATCGCGTCATCACCACAGTCACGGAGAAACGGCAGCTGGGCGATCGCTACCAGGCCGATGTGGTGGATATGGAAAGTGCGGTGCTTCTAGAAGCTCTGCCCCAGGCCAAGGTCGCCATTCTGCGGGTGATCAGCGACGACTGTAGTCACGATTTGCCAGATATTGCCGGGGCGATCGGCCCAGATGGCAGCCTTCACGCCGACCTCCTAGCCCGCAGCTTTTTGAAACGCCCCATTGCAGCTCTAAAATTTATTAGTGGCTCACTCCAAGCAGTCAAAACTTTGGAACAGCTAACGCTAACGCTGTTCAATTCAGAGCAATAATGTCCTTCTCAAACAATTGATCAACTGCTTGTTTGGGCCAGCAGCCTTTTAACGGGCAGAACACCTACCCCAGATCGTTATAAACTCGCCCCTTCCAAGCCCCGCCCTGCCCTGCCCAGTGCCGCCGTGCCGAGTCGAGCGTCATTAGCGTGTAGAGCAGGGCAATCAACGGCAGCGCCAGCGCCAGCGATCGCTGGCCGCCATAGAGCTTCAGCGTCGGCCAGTAGGCTAGAGCCATCAGCAGCCATCCCGCCAACCCCGTTAGCGCCAGGGCAGAATCGCCCCAGATTAATCCCATAACTACCCCTAGGGGGGCGACCAGATAGACCAGCAGCATTCCCAACACCGTACCGATCAGCAGCCAGGGGGAGTAGTTGAGCTGGGTGTAAGCACTGCGGGTGATCATCGTCCAAATGCTGTGCAGGTCGGGATAGGGGCGCAGGCTGTGGATAGTGGTGCTGAGACCCAGCCAGATCGGGCCATTGGCTTTGACCGCTGCCCCCAGGGCGCAGTCGTCGATCAGCGCCTGACGAATGGCCTGAAGCCCGTTGATGCGCTGAAGGGCACTGAAGCGAATCAGGGCGCAACCTCCCGCTGCCGCTGCCGTCTGTTTCTGAGGACTGTTCACCCAGGGGAAGGGATAGAGCAGCTGAAAAAAGAAAATAAACGCCGGAATCAGCAGCCGTTCCCAAAAGCTCTCGCAGCGGAGCTGCACCATCAACGACACCAGGTCGAGGCGATCGCACTCAGCCTTGGTCACCAGCTGTTGCAGGCTGGCGACATCGTGCTCAATGTCGGCATCAGTAAACAGCACGTAGTCGGGCGGGGTAGGCTGCGATGCCAGGTAGCGCAAGCCCTGCTCCATCGCCCAGAGCTTGCCCGTCCAGCCAGCGGGCAGGGCTGTGCCCGAGAGGATGGTAAGGCGATCGCACTGGTCTACCGCAGCCGCACTTTCCCGCGCCACTGCTGCCGTAGCGTCGGTACTCTGGTCATCCACCAGCACTACTTGCAGGCTGCCAGAGTAGGTTTGGCTGAGGTGCGATCGCACCGCGACTCCAATCAGCTCCGCCTCATTGCGGGCTGGAATCACTACCGCCACTGTGGGCCAGGTGGCTAGGGGCACCAGACGCTCGAAATCAAGCCGCTGGTCAGCCCGCCAAAACTGACCCCAAAACAGCAGCATCCCAATCCAAATTAGGAGCGCCAGACTCGTCAAGCTCAACGCTAAAATTGCCATCGCCATCGCCTGCGGTTGATTCTTTCGCATCATAGAGGCGATCGCCCCGGCTGACGACGCTAAGCTATAGCAAAAGGCACCTCTAGGAGGCTTCCATGTCTCAAGCCACTCCCAAAATTCGCTGGACGACTGCCGATCTGGAGGTTCTGGCCGCCGACGAATGGAAGCGTTATGAAATCATTGATGGAGAACTGTGCGTGACTCGCGCTCCCCATATCAAACACCAAGATACTGCCGGAGAGATTTATGCCCAGTTGCTTCTATGGTCAAAGCAGAGCGGATTGGGTAAGCCGTCTCTGGCCCCAGTGCTAATTTTCACCGACACCGACAACGTCATTCCCGATGTGATTTGGGGCTCTCACGATCGCCTAGCCGCCCTAACCGATGACGAAGGCCACCTGCGAGGCGCACCCGAACTG
>JANPIO010000290.1:0-9174 GCA_031425055.1 Phormidium sp. VAR_61_metabat_6 | reverse complement strand
CCCAGAGTGGTTAGAGAAAACGTACCAGACCGCACGCAAAGAAGCGGCGATCGAAACTGACTTGCCGCTGAGCCAGTTCCCTATTGTGTGTGGTTACACCTGGGAACAAGTACTCGATGACAGCTTCTTTCCCTAAAGCTTCGGTCTAGATGGAAATTTTGATTTCGGCAATGCTGCCCGTTGCTCTGGTGGCCCTGGTGGGGTTTGGCGTAGGGCGCAGCTTTGAGCTCGATATGCAAACCCTGACGCGGCTAAACATCTACGCCCTGCTGCCCGCGTTGGTGTTGACCAGCCTGGCCGAAACCACGCTGGCTTTGGGCAGTGCGATCGCGATCGTCACCAGCTTTTTGCTCAACACTGTGGTGCTGTACCTGCTGGCGGTGGGGCTGAGTCGTCGCCTCGACTTTTCAATGGATGAGCAAAAGAGCCTGATTGCCATTGTGATGTTCTCGAATGTCGGCAACCTGGGGCTGCCCTTCATTTTGTTTGCCCTCGGTGAGGCGGGGCTAGAGCGGGCGGTGGTGTACCTGGTGGGCTCAAGCGTGATGATTGCCACCGTCTTCCCCATTGTGCTGCAGCAGGCAGGGTTCAAGGCAGGGCTCCACGTAACGCTGCGGCTGCCGGTATTTTGGGCCACCCTGGCGGGCATCGGTCTCCAGGCTACGCAGGAAGCATTTCCGCTGCCGCTGGCGCGGGGCATGGCGCTGCTAGGGGAGGGTGCAATCCCGGTGGCGCTGCTGACTCTGGGGGTGCAGCTGGCACGGACGGAGCTGGTCTTTGGCCGCTATGAACTAATCGGTGCGGGGCTGCGGCTCGTGGTGGCCCCCCTGCTGGCCTACGGCATTGGTACGGCGCTGGGTTTGCAGGGGTTAGACCGGCAGGTGCTGGTGCTCCAGGCGGCCATGCCCGTGGCGGTGAACTCGCTGATTTGGGTAGCGGAGCTGGGGGGCGACCAAGTCCGTGTGGCTAGAACCATTGTGCTTTCAACCTTTCTCAGTGTGTTTACCCTGCCCATGGTGCTTTGGCTCAGCAGCCGATAGAGCCGATAGGACGATTTTGAATTTAAGATTGTTGTTGCGATGCCTCGTAGTGATGCAGCCAATACCCTAAATAGCGAGCTGTTGCCGCCTAGCCCTGAGCTGCGGCAGGCGGTAGCGATTGTATGCGATGGACAAGGACCGGCCCAAAGGGCCATCGCGCCCCCACCCTTCAGCGCCTTGAGGCCGAAGCTGGCCCTCTCACCGTTCGCGCCTGGGCATCGGGCTTTCCCTCGCTAGTGCGCATTATTATGGGGCAGCAGCTCTCGTCTCAGGGATTGCGACATCGCACCTCGACCCCTACCGGGGCGCGATCGCCCACCTGCTCTGGCACTACTACCGGCATTTAGCCCAAAAGTGACTGACAGCTGGGGCAAATGCCGTAGACCGTAAACTGGCAGTTGAGTAGTGAGAAGCCATGGAAAGCACTCTCACTGCTGCCCACCTGAGTCATCTTGGCGTCTTCAAACTCTTCCACATTGCCGCAGTGGACGCACACCAGGTGATGGTGCTGATCCATAAAGGGAGTATTGATTTCGTAGTATTTGCGGCCCTCGGCCAGCTCTAACTCTTGCAGCAAACCCAGCCGCACCATCACGTGCAACGCCCGGTAGATGGTCGAGAAACTAATTTTTTCACCCTGATCTAACAATTGCTGATGAATTTCTTCAGCATTGAGGTGATGCCCTAGAGCCGCAGACTGAAATAAATCTAAAATTTTTTGCCGCTGACTGGTGAACCGAAACCCTTCTTTATTAAGAACGGTTTTGAGCAGCTCAGGCTCCTGATTTAGATCTGACGAAGCTGGATCGTGTTCCATCATCGTTTCGCTACGCTTTAAAAAGTCTGTCGAATTGGCCATATCAATCAGGGCTTTGCCATCTGGCTAAGGGCATACTAGAGAATAGGTTGGCGGCGATCGCAGCAGGAGCTGCCTCCTTAGCCGCTGTTATTGAAACTGGCTTTCACCAATGCTTTCTGAGCTATCGAAAACCAGTTTCGATATAGAAATCTAGGGCTATTGAAAATCATTATCGCTAGTCATATTTGCAACTGAATTCTGCATTTTTCTATACGTTTTAGGCAAACAAATTTATTAGTTAAATCCCCAGAAGTACGTTAGGCTCAATAAGCAACCCTGAGAAGCTAGGGCTGCTTTCACTGCTGACAAAGGGGGATGCTTATGCCTATTACTGAGACTCTGCTGCAAACCTACGGCGAGGTTGCAAACAACCCAATCCTGCTGGAGAAGTCGGTTACGGAACCGGTAGTGGATGGACTGGCGACGCTCTATGCCAGCTTTACAGCCCTGTCGTTGCAGTACCAAAAGCACCATTTTGTTGTGGAAGGCGCTGAGTACTACATGCTCCACAACTATTTTGAGGAGAGCTACGAAGCCGCCCAGGGCCATGCTCACGAGGTCGGTGAGCGCCTGCACGGATTGGGGGGCATTCCTCCTCTGAGCTTTGGCAAACTGGCGGAGCTGTGCTGTTTTGACATGGAAAACGACGACACCTATCGCTGTCGCATCATGATCGACCACGATCTCAAAGCTGAGCAGTCGCTGATCGAGCTGATTCGTCGGCTGGCCGCCCAGGCAGAAAGTTTGGGCGATCGCGCCACTCGTTACCTCTACGAGCAAATTTTGCTGAAAACCGAGGAGCGGGCTTACCATCTGGAGCACTTCCTCACCCCAGACAGCCTCAAACTCGGCTGGTAGTTCTGGTGCAGAGCGAGAACCGAGGGTTCTGTAATGGGTGCCAAGCCCGATTGGTGCGTCCCACGGCAAAACCCTGGGTTCTGCTTCAGTAGGAGACGATAGGCCAAGTTTGATCCCCCTAAATCCCCCTTTAAAAAGGGGTGATTTAGAGCAGCTCATCACCCTCCTTTTTAAGGGGGGCAGGGGAGATCCTCCCAGGCTCAAGCCTCTATCCAGCCAACCATCGCTCACGCTCACCACCTACGAATCGAGATAAACCTTCCAGATAATCCAGCTTGAAAGCACCACAAAGGTCACAATCACCAGCCAATGGTTCCACCGCTGGGGGTCAAATTCCTGAGCAGTCATCGTTTTGCATCTAGCTGCGCTAGAGCTTCGGCGGGGCTGACTCGATGCAGCATGCGGCCATTGGGCAGGCGCAGGTTTGGCCCCTGCTTGCAGGCTTTCATGCAGCCAGTCTCCTTAATAGCGACATGGGCCAAAGCTGGATCGCCATCTACAGCCTCTTGCAGAGCGCTATAGATCTGACGACCTCCCTGCTTGTAGCATTTGCCCTTAGTGCAGACCTCAACGCAGAGGCGTTTTTGCGAGGTCTGCGACAGCTCAGGGGCAGGGGCAAGGTCGCTCCACTGCTGACGCAGCATCTCCGCTTCGCACTTGGGCAGAAGCAAAACATTGATGGCCCGCCAGCGATCGCCTTCGCGATAGGCCCAGACCTGGACGAAATCGCCCGGTGCTAGCTCTCGCACCAGCATGGGGCGCAGATATTTGGGCAGTTTGACGGTGAACTCGGCCTCCCCCGCTTGCAGCAGCAGTCCTTTAATCTTGCCTTTGTCGGAGCGATAGGCCCCACTGTACTGACCCTTGAGCACCTGCCCCGTGGGCGCGGTGCCAGCCTGGTCGGTGGCGGGCTCAGGGAAGGTTCTCATGTCAGGCTCCTTTGCTGCCAGCAGCGCTTGAGGTGGTCAGCGAGCAATAGCTTGGGCTGAATGGCAGCCTGCACCACAGCCCAGACCAGCAGGGCATCGGCAGGGGTGTGGATGGCGACGGTGAGGGGGCGATCGCCACCACAAGCACACACCATATTCAGCTCTTGCAGGCGGCGGTAGACATTCCAGCGGGTTACCCGGTCTAGATCAACCACGGTTTGAGCTGGGGCAGTATTTTGCAGGTCTTGCCCGGACCCTAAATAATCTGACTCTAAAACGTGCATACTAACTCGACTGAATCTCCATAGTGATGACCGCTAAAGGTCTGAACTTATTAAAACTAACAACTTATTAAAACTAACTCTGAATTAAACGCTAAGGCACAGGGCTCAGCCAAGGCTCAAAAGAGCTGAAACCCTTACCTAGAAAGCATTAATGCATTTTTCTAAGAATTTCTGAACGCGGTGCCCCAGGGACATCAGCTGCTGTTGTTATTGACTATCGTTATTACTAAGATACCCAAGCTCTGGGATTAATGCAACAGATTTTCAATAAGCGCTGCCTATTGCTACAGTCAGTCATGACGTTAGGCGAGATCAGAACATTGTGGGCTCACTGTAGCCGATACAATTTCATCTACGAGCAGCTACTGCGATCGCTCCATGCCCGCCCCCAACAAAATCGACGCCCAGCGCGACCTACTACTGAAGGCCTATAAGCAGCTTTCTCCCGAGGAGAAGGAGCTGTTGCAGCTGTTTTCGCTGATCTACGCCCCGGCGAGCAAAACTAGGCTGCTAGACGCCTACAACCGCTACCTGAAAATCGTTCAGAAAAACCTGACCAGCATCAATCAGGTGAACCCCTTGCTCACTCGGCTGTCACGTAAGGGGGTGATCCTAGCTGAGGGCAACCAGGGTTCCCATACCCATCCTCTAATCACTGAGCTGCTCACCCGCGATGCCGTGGCCCAGGGCAGGTTTGAGCCGATGGTGACTGCGATCGAAGCAGCCCTGCCCATTCGCACCCACGGCTGGAATCAAGATCTGCGCCTGTTTGCCAACCCAGACGAGTTCATTCGCGAAGTACGCATTGGCGTCTATCGCTACGACTGGAAATTCGTCAAAAAGCAGTTCGAGAGCTTCTATAGCAACCCCTACAACGCCAGCCACATCGCTATAGCTGAGGTATATGCGCTGATCTGCGACAATCCCTTCGATCGCGATTGGTTCCTCACCCTCAAACGGGTTCCTGAAATCTATGAGGCGGCTCTGGGCAGTCTCTGCCGCAGTTCCTTCACCGACCTCGTCCCCAACAATCACTTTTTTGAACTGCTCCGCGACGAGTGCAGCCAGCCCGACTCTACCGCCAGCGATCGCCTCAAAAGCATCTGGGTCGAGCAGCTCATGGCTCGGGGCCGACTGGCGGAGGCCGACGCTGCCCTAGAGCACTACGCCAAAGACGATCCCGTCGAGCAATTGCTGCACCAGAGCTGGCTCGACGGCCTGCGGGGCGACTATGCTCAGGCCGTCGAAGGGGGCCGCGTCGCCCTCAAACTGCTGAAAAAAAGCACCGGCAAACGCAAAATCTACTTCGACAATCTGCCCGGCATCTTTTTACTCCTGGGCCTGATTCAAGACGGCACTCAAGCCAGCCTAAAGGAGGCCGAAGGCTACGCCCACATCATCGCCGAGCAGACCTACCACCACTGGATGAGCGTGATCTACAACTGCCTGGAGAAGGTGACCCAGACCCTCCAGGGCAACACCACCGCCAAGCGCTACCTCACCGGCAGTCCTGTCAGCGACCTGGACAACAACACCAGCATCGAAGTGCTGATCGATATGATCTGCCTCTACTGGGTGGATGTGGAAAATGCCCAGCAGCGTTTGCCCAGGATGGCTCAGGCATTTTACCAAGCCGCCGCCGAGTCTGGCTACGACTGGTTGGCCCTCGAATCGGCCACCCTGCTGATTCACCTGGGCGACAACACCTACAGCGCCAAAGCCGCCGCCCTGCGCGAGAAAACCGGCATTGTGCCCCTGGTCGATATTCTCAAGCCCAAACAGCCCTGGGAACTGTCGCTCACCGCGCTGATTGGCCTCAGCCCCACAACGCCCTCCCAGCAGGCCAAGGCTCCCCAGGCCAGCGACTATCGGCTGGCCTGGTTTATCACCTACTACTCCGAGCAGAGCTGGCAGCTTCAGCCCAAGGAACAAAAGATCAGCGCTAAGGGCGGCTGGAGCAAGGGCCGAGCGATCGCCCTCCGTCGCCTCAAAAAAGAACTCTCCAGCTTTGGCTACCTCACCACCCAAGACCGCGAGATCTGCTCTCACCTCACCCACGACCCCTACAGCTACGGCTACGACAACTACAAATTTTCGCCCCAGGTATTGCTGGCCCTAGTGGGTCACCCCCTGGTGTTTTGGGAAGACGCCTCGACCACCACGGTCGAGGTGGTAAAGGGGGAACCCGCCCTGCTGGTGCGCCAGACCAAAGCGGGCAAGCTGGCGATTTCGCTGACTCCGGCAGTGGAGGGCAAACAGGCGCTCACCCTGATCAAAGAAACCCCCACCCGCCTCAAGGTGATTGAGTTCACCAGTCAGCACCACCGCATCGCCGAGGTGCTGGGGCCAAAAAATGCCCTGGAGGTGCCCGAAAACGCAAAGGATCAGGTGCTGGCCGCCATCAATGCCGTGGCCGGGCTGGTCACAGTCCACTCTGACATTGGCGGCGGTGTGGCCGATGCCGAAGCGGTGGAGGCGGTGCTCAAACCTCACCTGCACCTGCTGCCTGCTGGAGAAGGGCTAAAGGTCTCTCTCCTCACCCGGCCCTTTGGCGACGACGGCCCCTACTACCGACCGGGCACCGGCGGCGAAATGGTGATCGCCGAAATCGACGGCAGGCGCTTGCAAACCCACCGGAATCTCAAAGACGAGAAAAAACTCGCCCGCGCCCTCGAAAAAGCCTGCCCCACCCTCCAACGCCTCGACGACACCGACGGTGAATGGCTAATCGACGACCCCGAAGACTGTCTAGAGCTCTTGATCGAGATCCAGGACGTGGGCGACCAAGCGGTGGTGGAATGGCCCGAGGGCGAAAAAATGCGCATCGCCAACCGGGTCAGTCTCAGCAACTTCAAGATCCAGATTCAACGACAGCGCGACTGGTTTGCTGCCAGCGGTGAGCTGCAAATCAGCGACGACGAAGTGCTGGGCATGAAGCAGCTGATGGAGCTGCTCAACGCCTCCCCCGGTCGGTTTGTGAAGCTGGCGGACGGGCAGTTTCTCGCCCTTACCCAGGAGTTTCGCAAGCGCCTCGACGACCTGCGCGCCTACTCCGAAACCAGCGGCGACGGCGTGCGCTTTCACCCCCTCGCTTCCTTAGCGATGGAAGACTGGATAGACGAGGTCGGCCAGCTCAAGACCGACAAACACTGGAAGGATCACCTCAAACGCCTCAAAGAAGCGAAGGACCTGAAGCCTGAACTGCCCTCCACATTGCAGGCAGAACTGCGGGATTACCAGGTTGAGGGTTTTAACTGGCTGGCGCGACTGGCCCACTGGGGCGTGGGGGCATGCCTGGCGGACGATATGGGCCTGGGCAAAACCCTGCAAGCCCTGGCGCTAATTCTCACCCGCGCCCCCCAGGGGCCAACCCTGATTGTTGCCCCCACCTCGGTATGCATGAACTGGCTGAGCGAAGCGGAGAAGTTTGCCCCGACGCTAAACCCGATGCAGTTTGGCGCGGGCGATCGCCAGCGCATCCTCGACAATCTCCAGCCATTCGATCTGCTGGTGTGCAGCTACGGCCTGCTCCAGCAAGATGACGTGTCAGACATGCTGGCCAAGGTCGAGTGGCAGACCATCGTGCTCGACGAAGCCCAGGCGATCAAAAACTCTGCCACCAAGCGCTCTAAGGCCGCGATGAAGCTCCAGGGCGGCTTCAAAATTCTCACCACCGGCACCCCAATTGAGAACCACCTGGGCGAGCTGTGGAACCTATTTCGCTTCATCAACCCCGGCCTGCTGGGGTCGCAGGATCAGTTCAGCACCCGGTTTGCCAATGCGATCGAGCGCAACCAAGACAAGCAGGCCCGCAACCGGCTCAAAAAGCTAATTCAGCCCTTCATTCTGCGGCGCACCAAGACCCAGGTGCTCGACGAACTGCCCGCCCGCACGGAAGTAACACTTCAGGTCGAACTCAGCGCTCAAGAGATGGCCTTCTACGAAGCGCTGCGGCGAGAAGCCGTGGAAAAACTGGCCGACCCCACCATCGAGTCGGGCACCAAACACCTGCAAGTGCTGGCCGAAATTATGAAGCTGCGTCGCGCCTGCTGCAACACCCGCTTGGTCAAAGGCACCACCGCCCTGCCCAGCGCCAAGCTCGAAGCCTTTGGCGAAGTGCTCGAAGAACTGCTGGAGAACAACCACAAAGCTCTGGTCTTCAGCCAGTTTGTCGATCACCTGAGCATTCTGCGGGAGTTTCTCGACGGACAGAATGTGTCGTATCAATACCTCGATGGCAGCACCCCCGCCAAAGATCGCAAAAAGCGGGTCGATGCCTTCCAGGCCGGGGAAGGCGATGTGTTTTTGATCAGCCTCAAGGCTGGGGGCACGGGGTTGAATCTCACTGCGGCGGATTACGTCATCCACATGGACCCCTGGTGGAACCCGGCGGTGGAGGATCAGGCTAGCGATCGCGCCCACCGCATCGGCCAGCTGCGCCCCGTTACCATCTATCGCCTAGTCGCCAAAAACACCATCGAAGAAAAAATTGTTGACCTGCACAAACAAAAACGCGACCTGGCCGACAGCCTGCTCGAAGGCACCGACATGAGCGGCAAGATCTCCACCGATCAACTGCTGCGGTTGATCAGTGAAGGGTAGAGTGCCCAAATTCCAGAAACCACAGAACCCCAGTTTTTATTCCCCTGACACCTGCCACTAGCTATCGTAGACATCTCCTCTATAGGCAATGTCATACACAAAAATCTCGTCCGTATCTTTTCTAATTTGAAAGATAACCCGGATTTTACCAACGCGAATTCTAGAAAATCCAGCCAGCTCACCCTTGAGCTTTTTAATATCTAGTTCCTCAGGAGGATAAACCCTTTGGGTCTCTAAGCAGGTCCTAAGAATGCCAATACTTTGAACGAACTGACGAGCGTAGCTTAGGTTCTAACTGCATCAAAAACCGAGCTGCTGATTTACTGAGATTGACTTTCATGGTCAAACCAATGGGTCACGTCAATGAATTCTTTAGCTGGGTAATCAGCGGGCGAGAAACTCAACTCAATCTCAGCCTGTTCCTGGTCGTCAACGTAGGGGATCAACAACTCAAAAAACTTGAACCATTCTTCGCGCATTACTTCTCGAACGCTTTCTTTAATCAGCGCTCTTAGAGCTTGGGCATCGAGAGTGATAGTTGGTTCCATGAGCTTGATTCTAGATAGCTGTTTTGCTTGACCAAGGTAGTAGCTACCTTTGCC
>JANPIO010000289.1:0-8412 GCA_031425055.1 Phormidium sp. VAR_61_metabat_6 | reverse complement strand
AGGATATGGCCGATCGCCGCAATTTCGGTACGGCCCAAAAAAACAATGGTGGTCGCTTTGCCTTTGTCGTCAAATTTGAGCTGTAGTCCTTCTTCTAGGGCCAGTCGGGCGGCAGTTGCGGCTTGGGCCTCATCAATCCCCTGAGCAACTAGCAGGGCTTTGAGTTCAGGGAGCCAATTACGGGAGCGCTCGGCAAATTGCTCTGGTGTAAGGGTAGCCTGGTCTTGGTAAAACTTGCGCACTGCCCGCTTTTGGCACTGGCTAGAGATCCGGGCACGGGGGCGACCGCCAAAAATTGTAGATTTGGGCATGCCGTTTTCATCCCGGTTGAGGTTAGCGGGAGGAAAGCTTTGTAGAACGTGAATTTCGAGTTGCATGGTAACTGTCTCCGGTGAAATAAAGGTCAATGTTGAACAGGTAAATAGCGGTCACTCAGCCTCGACGGGTTCTGCCGCTGCTGACTGAGGTGGGGCACCCCAAAACGTCCTGGCCCAGTTGTCTTGAATGTATTGATCGGGGTGTTCCCAGCTAGCGAGATCGGCAATCAGCTTGGGATAGTTGATGGCGATGCCTTTGGTTTTGAGTAAGCGCACCAGGGCCGCTAGGGGCGATCGAAGATTGTCTAAAGACGTATCGAGCAGTGCCCGAAACCGGCGATCGGCTCCGCCTGAGTTGCCCTCTCCCGCCAGCCCCCGAGCGGCATGGCCAAAATTTTGCTGGCGATTTGGATCAAGCGATTGGGGATAGTAGGCAAACAGGCAAGCGACAAAAATCCATTCATCCTGGTGGTATTTGACCCCGACTTTATCTAGCTCTGAGAGCAAGATGGGGTAAACCGCTCTTAAATGACGGGGTTCGCCTGTCAACGCCCGCTTGAGGGTGGCCTTGGCAGCATTGTCGTGTTCAATCTTGCGGTGAACGGCCTCTAGGTAGCGGGCGGCGCGTTGAGTCGTCGTCAGGCTTGGTGTTGATGTGGTCATGGTGGTGGTGTGGGTAAAGGTTAGCTGGCCTTGGGTTGAGCCTTGCGGGCGGGCTTCTTGCCTTTGTCGGATCTTTCTTTGATATCGCCGCGCAATTTGGCCAGATGGTAGTTGAGCGATCGCAACGCCCCGGCCCTCGCCTGGTAGTTGCGAATAGAGGCAATGGATTCGGTAAAGGCTTGGCTAGCCGCCGCTTGAACGGTCTTTTCCCAATCCCGTAGAGCTTGGTTGCCGTAGGTGGTGCCATTGCCATCTACGGTTTTGTCGGCAGGCAACTGCCGATGCAGCAAGTCCTGAAATTCGCGATCTAGCGTGCCCCAGTAGCGAGACTCGCCATCTAGGCTTTTGGCAAAGCTACTGGCATCAGGATGGTTCAACTCTGATGCTAGAACTCCGTAGGGGCTGCCCCGAAACGCGCGAAACACCTGTTGATGCTGCTCGGCAAATTGCAGGGCAGAGTTGAGCGCTAGCCAGAGCGGCTTTTCGGTGATGTAGGCCATGGGGGCCGATAGTTGCTCACTGACCCATCCCAAAGGTTTGGCATTATCTACGGTTAAGCCCAACACTTGCAGATTGAGCCAGTTATCCACCAACTTTGCCCCCTGCAACTCTGCCAGCCAGCCAATGATACGGGGGCTATTGCCCGTGTCAGAGGACTGCAAGAAGGCAGCAGCATCTCGCCAGAGGGATCGGCTTAAGTTCAGCCGCACGGTGTAGCGTTCATCAGGTTTCTTGGGGTTCTTGGCGTAGGCGATTGCCATTTCATAGTCGGCGGGAGAATGGATTTTGGGCAGACGATCACCCGCGTGGACGGCGACCTGGACAGCGCGATCGCCCGCCAAAAACAGCCGCACCCGCCGCCACTGAAACGTCAGGTAATCGACATAGCCTGCGGGCACTCGTTCCTTAGCAGGCTGAGGCTCCCGCTCCCAGGCGGGCAAGTCTTCCCCGTTCACCTCAAAGGGTTTTTCTTCGCCGTCGTACTGCATCAGGTTCAGCAACAGCGTTTCCTTCAGGGTGCTACCACGCACCAGCACATTGGCCGCATCCATAGTGGGGATTACCCCCGCCGAAACCGGCGACCCAGTTTTGCGGCCCCCTACATCAAAGCTATGCAGTCGCAGCACCAATCGAGCCGCCGCTGGAATGCTTAGAGAATCGCCACTCCACTGATGCTCATGACAGAACACGGTGCTGGTATTGTTGCCATGCAAAACGTAGGCTTGGTAGATCTCCCCCGCCATGTCTGCCGTCAGTGTGGGGTCTTGCATGAAGGGGCGATCGGGGTGTAGCAGATCAAAGCAGTCCTGATGTTCTTTCAAGTAGGCGATCGCCTGCTCCCCGTTGTCGTCCTTAATTTCTTCCCAATGCTCCTCATCCTGGGGGCCGGTATAAACTCGATGTAGCAGTGCCAGCAAAAACCGATGTAGCGCTAGCGTAGTGGGCGGGTTGTCGGCCTGGAGTTCTCGCAACACCTCCCACTGATTAAACAGTTCCAACAGCGAAAGCTCGTGATACAGACCATCCTGGGTAATGACAGGTAGCCAGGATTCCTGCGTCAAATCGTACAGCATAGATAATCCATCAAAAAAATACAGTTCTTAGGCCATTTCTCTAAATGGCCGACTAAGCAGAGTTAATTACTATTCCTCGCTGTAAATCAAGAAATAGTTCCCATTTCCCTATCTGAGCCTTGCTTTCTTCGTCTAGCTCTACGCATCGGCAGTGTTTCAATAGAGCCGATGTCCACTTCTTAGGGTTTTCAAGCTTTAGAATCTCTTCAACTAAGCCCCGTTTAGAAATGCGTGTGCTATGTCCCAACAAGGCTCGTACTGTTTCTAAGTTGGGTGATTTTTTCGGATCAATGGCCTGCTGTGAGATCGGCAAAATCAAGCCCGTTGCTGTGCGCTGAACAAATATAGTGGTGACGGATTGCTCTCCCAGGCGCGTAACTGCCACGATGGTGTTGTCATCATCATTCTGATCACCTCGGGTGAACTCGCAAGGCTTGTGCTTGCCCCTGGCTGACGGTAAATACACCTTCTGAGCTAGAGAATGGTAAGCCGATTGATCTTGGCGATGTTTCTCTAAAGAGCTATACCAATCTTCACTATGGATGGGTTCTAAGCCTTCCGGTGGGAGCATGTCTGGGTTATAGGCCGATTCAATCAGGGCATCCATGGCAGCGGGCAGGGAGATGGTGGTGCGATCGCGCAGCGTCAACCAGGTTCTGAGCAAGACATGGCGGTCATAGATAAACCCAGAGTCGCCAAAATCGGCTTTTCCTTCTTTATCAATTTCTGGAGCGATTAACCATAGGGTTGGTTTGATCAACTTTACGGGTCGATGGGGGCGATCTTCATGGCGGTGCAATCGACCTGAACGCTGAAGTAATAAATCGACCGGAGCTAAATCACTGATCATTAAGTCAAAGTCTAAATCTAGGCTCTGCTCAATTACCTGAGTTGCTACCAAGACATACCGATGAGGACGGACTGTTTTAGCATCGCTAGGTTTGCCAAATCTAGCAATGCAGTTACCTTCGATCGCTTCTCGGCTAATGAATAAAAAGCGCCCGTGAAATAGTCCTAATTCATCCTCGGCAAAATGCTGAGAGTTTTGCAGTCTTTGAAAAACCTCCTGCGCCCGTCCCACCGTCGAGCAAATAATGGCAACGCATCCCCCGTCGTTCTCTAACGCTGCTTGGAGTTCGTCAAGCCATTCTGTATCTTTAACCCAATGCAATTTGAGATCTCGCATCACATGGGGCGAAGGGGCGAAGGGCACCACCTGAACTCCGTCCCCTGGGGTGAAGGTGGTCAGGCGGGGGTACTCTCCATCAGCGAATTCTGGCTCTGTTTTGCAACCACACCCCTTGCTATAGGCGTGAACCAACCGTTTACGGGTCTCTGATGGCAGGGTGGCCGATAGGGCAATTACTGGAGAACCCAGCAGCGCCAACCACTCCAAAAATCGCTCTAGCAAGGTACCCGTGTAGAGATCGTAGGCGTGAATCTCATCCAAAATGACCGTGCGCCCCGCTAGGCCAAAGAGGCGGACGAATTGATGGCGCGATCGCAAAGCTCCCATCAATGCTTGGTCTAAGGTGCCAACCCCGTAGGGGCTGAGCAAGGTTCGTTTTCGAGCTGTATGCCACTCCCGTGCCACAACCCGTGGATCGCCATGGTCATCGTCATCAGCGTCATAAACCTGCTCCTGAGCATCCAACCGGCAGACAGAGTCTCGATAATCTGCTTTGAGGGCCGCCGCCGAATGGCTGAGGGTGAGATTAATGAAGTCGGGAAAGTCTGCTTTGGTGTACCGCGCCCCCAGAAATGTCTTAACCCGCTCAAACATGGCATTACTGGTAGCTTGAGTCGGTAGGCCAATGTAGAAGCCTCCCGCGCCTTCCTCCTGCTGTAAGTAGTCGGCTAGGTAAAAAGCTGCTTCAGTTTTACCTTCTCCCATCGATGCTTCTACTAATACAAGGCAGGGAGCTTTCAATGTATTAGTGGCAGCGATCGCTTGTTTTTGAAGTTCTCTCGGCTCTTTAATTTTAGGAAATAGTTCAGTAAATGACAGCGGCTTACCCGTCGGCAGAGTAGCCCATCCAAGGGCTTTCAGTGCTCGTTTTGCCTGCTCTGGCAGGCCATTCTGATACTCTGCAAAGGGTTTGTCAACGGCATAGGGAAAGCCCGTCTTTTCATCGGGGTTAGATGCAATCCAGTCAGAAACCGTGGTCAGCCCTGCCAAAATCATGGCAGCCGCGTTATCGCATTGGGCAGGTAAATCCTCTGAGGTTAGCGCCACAAACTCCAACAGTTGCTGAAAAATTTCGTAGCTATATTTGCGCTGCCACCAAACGCCATCTTCCTGGGTGCCCGCCAGCACATCATCTAATTGATTTATCTCTTCAGCGGAAGGGAAAAATCCATGGTGCCCACCGACAATCATGGCTAACCTATGGGCCAAAGTTTGCTTTAAACCAATCTCCACTAAAAACTCAGGCAGGGTTTTAGCAGTCACAATGCCATGGGGGGTACGTTTCTCTTTGCGGGTGATGGGGGGAATCTTGTGCCACAGGTCGTACAACTCCCCTCCAGCCAGCGCCTTGCCCACCGGGTCAACCTGAAACTGAAAGGCCGGGCTGACTTTGCCCAAGTCATGGCTACCAGCCATAAATCCACAGAAGCGAATCAAAGCTTCCTCATCCGCTATACCTAACCCTTGGGCCAGGTGTCGCTTAGCCACCGGGCTGAGGTGCGATCGCACAATCTCCCTTGCCACCGCTGCGGTATCTGCCAGGTGGCAAATCACGGGATGGTACTTGGGTTTTCCTTCTTGGAATTCACCTTGACCTGTTTTAGCCCAAAATCTTGGCTGACTCATTGTGTTCTTCCCTGCTGATACAGAGCCTGCATCCCTTCAGCCTCATCCCGCACCATGGCCACAAGCAAGGGCGGCTCCAACACCCTGGCCCCACCTCCATAGCCCAAAACCCACCGCTTCACATCGTTCATCCCCCGCACCACCATTTGCAGCGTCACCGCCCCATCCTCATGCTCGTGCAGCTCCTGGGTGGGGTGCCAGCGCCGCTCTCTGATGTAGGGGGATGTCTTCGCATCAAACCAAATTCGCACCGTTACCGGCACTCCACCCACCTCGTGCTGGAAGATCATCTCCAGGTGGTCTTTGGCGTTGAAGTCAGGCTTACGCTTGAAGCTATTGCTCAGCAGCTTCAGCTCACGAATGCGGTCTACCCGAAACCAGCGCACCTCATCCCGCTTGTGGCACCAGCCAATGACATAGGGATTAGTGCCCCGGTATATGTGCAGCAAATAGGGGTCTATGACCCGCTCTGAGGCATCATTGCGGCTGGCAGTGTAGTAGTTCATCCACACCTGTTTAGAGTCTCGGCAAGCGTCCTCTAACTGGTGCCAAATGTCGAGGTCGAGATTAGTTTCTGCCCCAGACTTAAACACCAGGCGCTCATCAGCGATTTGCTGGAGGTCTAACCACTCCTGCTCAGGAAGACGCTCAGCCAGCCTCGCTACCGCCGATCGCAACTCCACCGCATAAGCCGAACCAGCGTAGGCCTCCAGCATCCTGGCCCCTAGCGTAAGGGCAAAGAGTTCGCCCTTGGTGAGAGGGATAGTCGGCAACCGCCAGTCAGGATCGGTGTAGTGGTAGCCCTGGTTCCGAGTGAACTTCAGCGGTGCATGGAAGCGATCGCGCATGAAGGCCAGGTCATCCCGAACCGTGCGCTCACTCACTTCCACAACACTAGCCAGGGTTGAAGCGGTCTGCCGTTCTGGGTTTCGGATGAGTTCGTCAATTTTAAGTAGTCGCTCTAGTTGAATGCGCGACATCAGGCTTCCTCAGATTGCTTAAGCCCATCCTATTCACCCAACCCGGCAAAAAAGCTTCCGGGTTGCATCGAGATTTGGGTTATCCCAAAAACATTGATTAAGAAACCAGTCCAGCCCACTCGCCCCTTTCTAGCCACTGCCGATGACTGGCGCTCTACCTTGGCCTGTGTGCCTCATCTCATCCAGTTCCCAATGCTGCTCTGGGTATTTGTAGGGTGAGTTCAGAATGGGTTGCTCAAAAAAATCTTCCATAGTTCTCGCGGTTGCCTGTGTCTCCTAGCCCTCTAGCCCTTGCAGATGAACGGTTAAACGTTGTAACGGCTATGTTTATGAAAACTTTTACTGAGTAATGGGCCTAGATCCCTAACATTTGCTCAACATGAGGAATTCGAGACAATCTAAAATGGGACTACGCAGAACTGCGCGATCGCCCCCTTATCCTCCTCCAACATTCCCTCTCGTTCCAACCAAACCACCATGGGCACACTCATGCAGGGTCAATGCGGGGTAGAACACTACAGTTGGGCGATCGCATCAACCCCCTCCTCCGACACATCCAGACACCGCTGGGTTAAACGCCCCTACTCCGCAAAGAACCCCAACAACGCATCCCCCGCCGCCCGCTGCTCCAGGTTCAAGTAGCTGGTCAACGAAGCCAAGCTAGCGTGGCCCGTAATCGCCATAATCTGACGCAGGGGCACCCCCGAATCATAGAGATGGGTGGCCAGCGATCGCCGAAAGGTATGGGTACTCACCCCCTCAAGCCCCAGCAGGTCACAGGCCCGACGCAACGCCTTATCCACCGCTCGGGTGCTGATGTGCTGCCGGGGGGGGCGCTCTCCAATCTTCTCAAAGTGATAGTCGCCGTTGCCCTGGCGCTGAATGCGGTACTGCTTCACCGTGGCTCGGGTCCATGGCGCAGCAGCGAAGAGATACCCTGAACTAGGCAGCTGCGCCTGGGAGATCGCTGCTTTGAGCTGGGGCACCATCACCACTTCTTTAGTGCGGTCGGTTTTATGCTGCCGCACCACCACCTGACCAGCGCTGATGTCTTCAATCTTGAGAGAGCACACCTCACTAATGCGGCTGCCGGTGAAGTAAGCCAGCTGAGCGATCAAACTATGGGGAAAATTCAGCTCAGCCCATAACTGAGCCAGCTGCTCCTGATTTAAGACTTCGGCCTGACCTTTGCGGCTAACCTTTGGCATCCACACCCCTCACCTGCGGCTATAGTTCCTATTCTTACAGAATACGAACTATGAAACCTTGATTTCACGTCGTTCTAGCGCTAATCAGCCAATTTGCCTACTCTTATTGAGAATTATTCCTAAGTCCCTCTAGGTATATTTTCGGAACTGATATACCCGCATTAGGTCAAGCCTTCTTAAATCAATGTTTACAAACCCTACCCTAGCCGGTTAGCTCAGGTCACCTGATTAGATTTGGGGGGTGTTGCTGGGGAAAATCCTGCTCTAAGAAGTTGGTCAGGGGCCAAATCAAGCGACCTGAGAAACTTTCCGTGGTGTCAATGTCGGAGAGCTGGATTTGATCGCAGAATCCCTCAACCGATTCTCCGGGACGAATGCAGGCCCGCCCGCAGAATTCACAGCACCAGTTCACCTCGACCTTAATCTGGAAGGCGATCGTATTCCAGTTAGGCGGATACAGTGAGTGATCCATGGGTATGTTTCTAGCTCCATCCGCTCATGGCTGAACGCAGCAACACCATATTTTCCTCGGTGGTGATGTCATCAAAGGGGCGCGGCTGTCAGCCGAAGGCATCCCCCAGGCGCTGCGAGGCCTCGTCGCTGAGGTCGCATGCCAGCAACGGCACCTTCTCTGCATTTCCAGATATAGTCAGATCTGAAAATAGGGTGGTATAGCCCCGTCGCTGTCGCTGTTGCTCAACCAGCTCAAATCTCGTGATCGCTTCCTCGTAGCTGAGGTAAGCCTCCTCGCGCAACCGGCGGCGACCCACCCGCGACCCACCCCACTCGGAGCTCATCAGCCAGGTGCCAAAGAGGTCTGGCTCTACTCGGCAAATGTAGTAGCGACTCCCCTTC
>JANPIO010000288.1:0-15317 GCA_031425055.1 Phormidium sp. VAR_61_metabat_6 | reverse complement strand
ATGCTCCGGCCCTGCGATCGGCCCACATCGGCATCGCCATGGGGCTCAACGGCACCGATGTGGCCCGCGAAGCCGCCGACATTGTGCTCACCGACGACAACTTCGCCACCATCGTTGGGGCCATAGAGCAGGGCCGCACCGTTTACCAGAATATTCGCAAGTTCATTACCTATATCCTGGCCTCCAACGTAGCAGAGCTAATGCCCTTTTTGGCCATGGTGGCTCTGAAGATTCCCCCAGCTCTGGTCATCATGCAGATTTTGGCTATTGACCTGGGCACCGACATGGTACCTGCCCTGGCGCTAGGGGCCGAAGCGGCTGAAGTCGGCACCATGGAGCAACCACCCCGCAGCAAAGAGCAAACCCTGATGGACCGAGCTTTGATGCTGAGAGCCTACGGCTGGCTGGGGCTGATTGAAGCGGCCTTGGGCATGACTGCGTTCTTCTGGGTTTGGGGAAGCCACGGTTTTGGCCTGCGAGAGATTCAAACGGTGACGCCAGCGTTGCTGAGCCAATCGGCTACCGCTCCGGTGGTGGCGATTTACCTCCAGGCTACAACCCTCACCCTGGCGGCTATCGTTGCCAGCCAAGACGGTAACGTGTTTGCCTGCCGATCAGAGAAGCGCTCCATCTGGCGGCTGGGCTGGTTCTCAAATCCGCTGATTTGGGTGGGCATTGGCGTAGAGTGGACGTTGATTATCGCCATCATCACCCTCCCGCCTCTACAAAGGATTTTTTCTACCGCTCCCCTCAATTCTGTGCAGTGGGTTATGCTGCTGCTGTGCCCCCCCCTTGTGCTGGGGTTAGAAGAATTGAGAAAAACTCTGATGCGCCGGTTAGATCAACCCAAGCCAGGGTAGGCTTATCCCCTGCTGCGCGATCGCTGATCGGGTTAGATCGGCCTCTCTCCCTCTGGCAGAGGGGAGCCAGAAAAGACTTCAAAGGTTCTCTGCCTGGGGGAGATTGGTCTACCGTCCCGCTACTCAAGAGACAAGGGGGAGGAAAACTCCGGTTTCAAGTTAGACGAGCCTTACCGCTGAAACCACTGCTGAAGCAGTTCGGGCGATCGCCACAGCAAATACCCTACTAAGCCAAAGGTGCCCGTAATCAACCCGGTGGCTACGTAGCCCAAAATCATCATCACCCCGTCGGCTTCGAGGGTGGCCACCACAAAGATCAAAATGCCCACCGTGGGGATGGGATTGGTCATGGGGATCGGACTCATCAACAGTATTGTTAGCCAGCTAATGCAGACGCCGTTGATGTGCCAGACCGAAGGGTTGTTGGCCAGCCCCGGCAGGCGAGGCCGCACAAACCGTTCGGTAACTCGTGTTACCCGCTTGAGGTTGCTCAGCACGGTTTTAGCCAGCACCGACGGAAACTGAAACCGGGCCACTCGTCGGGGCAGCCAGGGCGATCGCCGCCCTACCGCCATTTGCAGCGATAGCAGCAGACAGGCCGACCCCAAAATGGTGGTAAACCCCGGCGGCATCGGGAACAAGAACGGCAGCACCAGCAACCCAATCACTAGGCAAAAACCCCGCTCAGCAGTTTCGCTGAGCACATGGGCGAGGGTCAGCGGTTGCTCGGCCACGCGCTCTAGTAAGTCTTTAATTTCCTGGGAAAACCGGGGTTGAGGAGAGTCAGAATCCATAGGGGTGAGGAAATTGGGGTGGGATCAAAGCACATGTTTGACTTACCTAGACAAACCTGGCTGCTTGCGCCGCAGCGCCAGCTGAATCACCAGTTTTTCGATCTCTAGCCAGGCAAACATCAGGGCGCTAAAGCCGAAGCAAATTGCTAGTTCCGTAACCGACAGGGAATGTAGCCCAAAAAATTGTTCTAATACTGGAATGTAAAGTAACAAAATTTGCAGGCCGGTGGTGAGTAAAACCGCACCCCAGATGTAAGGATTCGAAAAAGGATTGAGCTGGGCTGTTAAGCGGGTGTCTGAGCGAGCCGCCAGGGCGTGACCCATTTGGGCCAGGCAGAGGGTGGTGAAGACCATCGTCTTCCAGGTGTCAGGATCACCAGGGTAGCCGGGGGCGTTGGTATAGCGGTAGGCCCAGCCCATCAGGCCAATCGTCAGCACCGCTAGCACAATGCCCACTCGCACCATGTAGGAGCCAAGGCCGCGAGCAAAGATGCTTTCGCGCGGGTTGTGGGGTGGACGCTCCATCACATCGGGTTCGGCGGGTTCCATAGCCAGCGCCAGGGCGGGCACGCCGTCGGTGACCAGGTTCATCCACAGAATTTGCAGCGGCGAGAGGGGCACGCCACCCAGGCCCATGATTGGGGCGGCGGCAATGGTGAGCACCTCGCCAATGTTGCTGCCCAGAATGTATTTGATGAAGCGGCGAATGTTGTCGTAGACCACCCGGCCCTCTTCGGTGGCAGCGACGATAGTGGCAAAGTTGTCGTCGAGCAGCACCATGTCGCTAGCCTCCTTGCTGACATCGGTGCCGGTGATGCCCATGGCAATGCCGATGTCGGCCTGCTTGAGGGCGGGGGCATCGTTGACGCCGTCGCCGGTCATAGCGACAAATTCACCCTGTTTTTGCAGCGCCTGCACGATGCGAAGCTTGTGCTCTGGAGCGACGCGAGCGTAGACGCTGACGTGGGAAACGGTGCGCTCTAGCTCTTCTGGGGAAAGGTGGGTCAGCTCGCGCCCGGTCATGATGGTGTCGCCAGGTTGTGCAATGCCGAGGGTTTCGGCGATCGCCCTGGCGGTCAGCGGGTGATCACCCGTAATCATCACTGGGCGAATGCCGGCCCGTCGGCAATCAACTACGGCGGCGCGCACTTCGGGGCGCGGGGCATCCAACATGCCCACCAGGCCCAGCCAGATCAGGTTTTGCTCCTCGGGTTCCAGGTTGCCGTTGGGATTGGCGACGTTTGTAGGCTTCATAGCAAAGCCCAGCACCCGCAGGCCACTGGAGGCCATGGCGTCGTTGTGGGCCAAAATAGCCTGCCGCTGGGCCTCGGTGAGCGGCACCGGCTGCTCCTCGCCCTGGCTGGTGCTACAACGTTCTAGCACTAGCTCGGCGGAGCCTTTGGTGAACATCACCTGGGGAGGTAGGGGCCAGGCGGCATCGCCACGGGCCTGTACCACGACGCTCATGCGCTTGCGCTCTGAGGTAAAGGGCACCTCGCCGATGCGATCGCACCCTTGACCCAGCTTTGCTTGATCAAAGCCCCCTTTGCCCGCAACGGCCAGCAGGGCCCCCTCGGTGGGGTCGCCCAGCAACGTCCAAAGGCTGCCTGACTGGCTGAGGGTAGCGTCGTTGCACAGGGCGCAGGCCATTAGCAATGCCTGGAGGGCTAGGTCGGCTTGGGGGGCAATGGCAGCCCCATTTTCCAACAGGTTGCCTACCGGAGCGTAGCCTTCGCCGGTGACCTCGTACTGGTGAGCCACAGTTTTGACCTGCTGCACCACCATTTTGTTTTGGGTCAAAGTGCCGGTTTTATCGGAGCAGATGGTGGTGACCGAGCCCAGGGTTTCTACCGCCGGCAGCTTGCGAATCAGGGCGTGGCGGCGCACCATGCGCTGGGTGCCCAGGGCCAGGGTGACGGTGATCACGGCGGGTAGGCCTTCCGGCACCACGGCAACCGCCATGCTAAGAGAGACTTCTAGCAGCTCGTCGAACAGGCTGAGGTCGCCCGTGCGCAACAACCCGGCCACGACCACCAACGCCACCAGCACCAGAGATCCGGTCACTAGCACATTGCCCAACTGCGCCATGCGCTGCTGAAGGGGCGTAGGCTCAGACTCTACCGACTGGATCAAGGTGGCAATGCGGCCTAGCTCGGTGGTCATCCCCGTTTGGGTGACCAGCACGGTGCCGCGTCCCTGGAGGACTTCGGTGCCTTGGTAGACTAGGTTGAGGCGATCGCCCAGGGCAGACTCTTCCTCTAAAAGCAGCTCTGGCTGCTTGATCACCGCCTCGGCTTCGCCCGTCAGGGCGGCTTCGCGCACCTGCAAATTGGCGGCACTGAGCAGACGGCCATCGGCGGGCACCTGCACCCCCGCCTCTAGCAGCACCACATCGCCCGGCACCAGGGCTTTGGCGTCGATTTCCTGCTCTTGACCCTGGCGGATGGTGCGCACCCGGGGGGAGGTCATGTTCTTGAGGGCGGCCAGGGCTTTTTCGGCCTTACTCTCTTGCAGATAGCCCAAAACGCCGTTTAATAGCACAATGGCAAAGATGGCGATCGCATCCTTAGGAAAGCCGCCCTCGCGCAGATCGAGCACCAGCGACACCAGAGCCACCGCGATCAGCATCAGCAGCATGATGTTTTTGAACTGGTCCCACAAAATTTCCCAAGGGCTGCGGGTGGCCCCCTCCTGAAGTTCGTTGGGGCCATAGACCTGCTGCCGCTGCTCGGCTTCGCTGGGGCTTAAGCCGTCGGGGCTGCTCTCTAACAGCGCGATCGCCCGATCGGGGCTCAGGGTGTGCCATTGGTTAGACGCGGGGCGAGGCAGATCGCCCACGCCAGAGCTAGAACGTGTACTGTGAACCACAGGTGCTATTTAACCTCCAGAGCGTGGATGCCACTATTAAATAGTGCATAGATAAACTTTATAGCACCAAAAAATAGTGCAGACGCAAAATTTAATGCTCAGCCCCGTTGTGCCCCAGTCGCTAATTTCCCGTGAAAACGAGATGCAGCAGGTCTGCACTCTGCTCCGCCAGGATAGTGATTTCGTCATTACCGGTGTGCCGGGCATTGGGCGGCGCACGCTGATTTGGAATGCTGCCCAACAGGTCGGGGCTCGCTGTCTAGAAATCGACTTTCTGCGCTGTCGCAATGCGGGTCAGTTTCTCCGCTTTCTGGCCGATGGCTTGATCAGCGCCTTTGGGGCACCCGAAGAAATCGCCAAAATTCAGCAGTGGAGCCTAGGGCAGCCGCTGACCCTCGATCAGACCCTGGCCCCCGAGGCGCAGCTGGTTTGGCCTAAAACCTCTGGTAAAGAGTGGCCGCTGTTTGAGGGGCTGCTGGCGCTGCCGCAGCATTTGGCAGAGTGGTTAAACTGCCAAGTGGTAATTGTGTTTCACAACTTCCCGCACATTCGTTCGTGGGATCGCCAGGGCAAGTGGGAGAGCCATCTGCGCCAGGAGATTGAGCGCCAGAGCCGGGTGAGCTATGCCCTAGTGGCCACGGTGGCCGAACCCTGGATGACCGCTAGCCAGCTGCCGGTGATATCCCTAATGCCCCTCAGCGATCGCGACCTGCAACCCTGGGTGATTGGCACTATGGCCACGGCGGGCCTCAAATTTGACCCCAACAGCCAGGCGCTGGAGCTATTTCTCAGCTACGCCCAGGGCCACATGAAAGATGCCATTACCCTGGCCCAGCGCCTGTGGCTAAACTGCAATGCGATCGCCTCACCCACCCCAGAGCTGATTCAGTCGCACCAGGTGCACAGCACCATGCTGGGCCTGGCGCAGGATATGGCGGTTGTCTTCGAAGCCCTGCTGCTGCTGCTGCCCCCCACCCAGGCCCGCGTGCTCGAAAGCCTGGCTCTCGACCCCACCGACAGTCCCCAGTCCAACGCCTACATTAAAAAACACCAGCTCTCGCGGGGCGGCGGTTTGCAGGGGGCACTGACCAGCCTGGAGCAAAAGGGCCTGATCTACGGCCCCCAGTTTGGCTACCGAATTGCGCTGCCGCTGCTCGATTTTTGGCTCAAACAGCGGCTGCGATAATCATACGTTTAGATTTAGATATCTTCTGCGGTAGGCACCAGTTCAAAACAGCCGGATACCGAGGCGGGAATGGTGCGAGGGCGATGGCTGACCGCATCGACAAACACCCAGTCGGTTGCCCCCGTTGCCAGCACGGTGTCGTCGCTGAGGCGCAGAAACTTGTAATGCCGAGTGCTGCGGGCTTTGCGCAGGGTGGTGATCCAGGTGGTGAGGCGCAGGCGATCGCCCCCAAAGGCCGGGCGCAGGTAGGTGATCTGGTGCGACCTGGCCACCCATGTAGCCCCTAGCGCCTGGGTTTCGGCGGTGCAGCCGACGCTGGTGGAGTGGGCGATCGCGACATCCTGCATCCACTGCACATAGGCGACGTTGTTGACGTGGCCGTTGCCGTCTATAGCCTCAGGCGGCACAACAAACTCGTGGTGGTAGAAGGTTTTCATGGGATAACGATTAACAATAGCTAGCGAGTCTCGGATATGACATGGGGTGAAGGGGCGATCGCGCTCCCTTAACCCCCGTCATAATAGAGCCAGCGCTATCCCCGGCAATTCTATGGCGAAACTTTGGCCCTACGCCACCCCCGGCATTCCCGACCATCTATTTGAGCAGCTACCCGGCATTCCCCTCAGCAGTCGAGAGGTGCGGCTGCTGCTGTTGGGCTACCTGCGGCTCAAGCCCAAGGACGTGCTGTGGGATATTGGCGCAGGCACTGGCACCCTGGCGATCGAGGCGGCGCTGATGATCCCTGGCGGTAAGGTGGTGGCCGTGGAACGCGACGAGGATGTGGCCGATTTGATCCGGCGCAACTGCGATCGCTTTGGTCTCACCAACGTGCAGGTGATCCAGGGCAGCGCCCCCGGCTGTCTGAGCGAGCTGCCCCACCACCCCGACTGCATTTTTGTCGAAGGTGGGCGCAACCTCAAAGAGATTCTGCTGGCTGCTTGGGACTACCTGCCGTCGCTGGGGCGGGTGGTGGTGACGGCAGGCAACCTCGAAACCCTCTACGTGGTGTCAGAGACTTTTGCCCACCTGCGGGTACGCAATATTGAAGCCGCCCAACCCGCCGTCAACCGGCTAGAGACTAAGGGCAACTACCAGGTGTTCACAGCTGTAGACCCAATCTTCATTCTCAGCGGTGAAAAGTACGAGTAATCTCAGTCTGATGGGCATGACCCATCAGACTGAGGGCAACTAGCAACTGCGCCAAGGGAAGGATTGTTTGGCCTGTTTAACGAGCCCATGAAAAGTACTATGGCTACGCTTCTAGCACACGCTGAATTCGATTCTCTAGCTGATCGAGATCGAGCCCGCCTTCGTCGCGGCTAATGCGGCGCACCGTCGAGTTGACCTTCGTCAAATCTTCGAGCAGGTCAGTCAAAATTTCCTGCTGCTGCCGCGACTGAATCACCTCACGCGGCTCCTGCACCAGATCGCGCACGATGGTGTCTTCTGCCCGCGAGGCCACCACGGGGTCGGTGTGCCCCTCTAGATACACAAACGTCCGCCGTCCGGGGCCGCGCTCCTCCTCGACCGGCTGCAGCGATGTCACCTGATCCGATCGCACATACTTACCAAAGCCCAAGTGCACCAACACCGACGATTGAATCTTCATACTGCGTCTTACATCTATTGTCGCTATATTCCTATGATAAAGGTTTTGCAGAATCGCTAGAAGCAAAGCCAGGAGAGGATTCTACGGTATTTGAGGTAGGGTTTTACACGATGTTTGTACAGGTGGCAAAATGCCCGTTTCAATGCAGCATCCCAGTCGCCACGTGTGGGATTTTTGGTATTACTTTGGCCCAAAATCTAAACTCTTTCACGTGTTTTACCTCAATGCCGATCGCGCCCTAGTCTCGTCAAACCAGCACCACCACGCCGCCTGCGTCGGCCACGCCACCACCCTAGATTTTGTCACCATCGACTGGGGCGACGAGAGCGATTTCAACCTGCTAAAGCCTCCTCCAGATCACTGGGCAAATACCTGCCTCTGGAGCGGCGATATTGTCAGAGCCAAAAACAGCTATCTTATGTTTTTCACATCCAGAGATCGCCACCAAGACGACGGCATGACCCAAAGCATAGGCGTTGCCCACACCACCGATTTGTTCTCTAACCAGTGGTATTTCTTTGACACCCAGATCACGCCGAAATGCTTTTATCAAACCCGAGGTGTTGCCGACGATCTGACCATTCACGCCTGGCGAGATCCATTTTTGTTTCGACACCGAGCCAGCCGCCAAATTTTTATGCTGGTGTCTGCCAAGGCGCTGCATGGCCCAATGGGCAAGCGTGGTGTCGTTGCCCTACGGCAAGTTGCTGACGACAGCTTTGCCCAGGCGGTGCGCGGTGACAGGGAATGGCAATACCGATCGCCTCTA
This sequence comes from Phormidium sp. VAR_61_metabat_6, assembly GCA_031425055.1. Lineage (GTDB taxonomy): Bacteria > Cyanobacteriota > Cyanobacteriia > Phormidesmidales > Phormidesmidaceae > Nodosilinea. Next base: position 7,231 of record JANPIO010000288.1, on the reverse strand, counting down.
TTAGACCCCGGCAACTACTCCGAAATGGAAGTACCACAGCTCTATCAACAGGCTGAAGGTGGCTATGAGCTGGTGTTTTCGTGCTGGGCAAAGTATGACTTTTCGCCCCTTACCGGCGGGGTAGGTGGCTTTCAGAGCATCACGGTTCCCCAACTTTGGGCGGAGGGGCGCGATGGTCAAAGACCAGCCCGAGAGGGCGTTGGCGCAGCGGAGAATTGCAGCCCCCTGCCCCTAGCTAGCCAACCTATCCGAGTGCTGGCCCCAGAGACCCAGGGGCTCTACGCCTGCCGGGTCGTGCCCGAGCTGGGCGGCGAAATTATTGGTTTTGATATGCAAACGGGCGGTATCCGCCGCAGCGGCGTTCCCACTAATCTGACCGCAATGGATCGTGATTTTTCTGACTTGGCGGTTTGAACTCAACTAGCGCCCTGGGCCGCACTAACGGCACGAATGAATGAATCTGTGGGCCACCCCGTCTACTATCACTCCCCCCCCGCTCTCAACCGACTGTAGTAGGATCTGGACATCTCAGCGCCAGCACCCAACCCAATGCAGAACTCAGGCTTTTTTCGCAGCGCCCAGCGGTGGGTTTCTCGCACTCCCGAGCGTGCCCTTAACCAGGCCTACGAAGCCGCCCAAATGATCGAGGCGATCGAGCGCGAGTACTTTGGCGGCAACCCGATCTCGCCCCGCTACGGCAACTACGGCGACAGCGCGATCGCCTACTTCCAGAGCGAACTAAAAAAATATCTGAATCTGATCCAGGTGCGCATGGTCGTGTTTCGGGCCAGCCGCTCGGTCGTGCGGGTCACCGACCCCAGGATGACCGAGGTGCAGCTGCCTGTGGCCGGGGCCGACGACTTGGCCGTCAGCGTGATTGATCAGCAGGCGATGGTGTTTCGCAAGCTCCAGCTCATCGACGACGTGCTGGCCCGCTACGCCAACCTCGACAGCAGCTCGGAGCGAGTAATTACCCTCGCCAACGGGGCCAGCGGCAGCCTAGAGCCGGCCCCCTCAGCCCATGTGCTGCGATCGCGAGCCGACCAAGCCCGGGAAGATCAGCTATTGACCGGCCCAAGCGGGGCGAGTGCCGCTAACACCCCGCCTGCCGATGGCACTCGAGCAGCGGGCCTCTCCGACCGGGTCAACGTGCTGCCCCGATCTATTCTTCGCACCGTCGATCGCATTCGCCAAGACCTCGACCCCAACGCCGAGCAAGAAATAGTCAAGGAGTTTCGCAACTCCAAAGCCAAAACCACCGCCGCCATTCGGTTTGTGCTGCTGCTGGTGATTGTGCCACTGCTGACCCAGCAGTTTACCAAAGCCTTTATTGTTGGGCCGATCGTCGATCGGGTGCGAGCCGGGGGCGAAGAAGTCGAAGTCTTTCTCAACCCTGAAATGGAAGAAGAAGCCCTCCACGAGCTGCAGCAGTTTGAAGAGCGGCTGCGCTTTGAAGTGCTAATCGGCAAAGTCCCCGCCTTGACTGAGCTGAATATTGAAGAGCGAGTCCGCGCCAAAGCCGCCGAAGTTGAGGAAGAGTACCGCGATCGCAGCGCCAGCGCCGTCAAAAACGTGTTTTCTGACATTCTGGCGGCGATTGCCTTTGCCCTGCTGCTGATTTACCGCAAGCAGGACGTCGCCAACATCAAAGCCTTTATGGATGAGATCGTCTACGGCCTCAGCGACAGCGCCAAAGCCTTCATCATCATCTTATTCACTGACACCTTCGTCGGCTTTCACTCCCCCCACGGCTGGGAAATCCTCCTAGAAGGACTCTCGCGGCACCTGGGCCTACCCGCCAACCGCGACTTCATCTTTCTATTTATTGCCACCTTTCCTGTCATCCTCGACACCATCTTCAAGTACTGGATCTTCCGCTACCTGAACCGGATCTCGCCCTCTGCAGTGGCGACCTATAAGAACATGAACGAGTAGGGGAGTGACGGAGTAGGGGGTAAGGGAAATGGGGAAGGTGAGGGAGATGAGGATGCGATAAAAGGCTGATCGCAGTTGTCCACAGGCCCGTTCGCAAAACAGAAGTTTAAACCGATGCTAGTCCTTGCCGTGAGGTGCAGGACGACGGAACGTCCTGCTCGTAGGCCGTAGGGCGAAGCCCGTGCGAAGCAGGACGCGCGAAGCCGGGGGGCTGGGGCCTGCGAAATGGCCCCAGCGGTAGATCTGGCTTTCGACCCAGATTGTGCGCCGCGATCGCTCCGCAGCTACAGATGTTGCATTGGGCAAACGCCATTTGCCCCTACAGAAGGGCGATCGAAACAGAGCACAATTCTCTCAACAAGAATTAACATTTCATAAAAATTACCGCCGCTTCCCACCTACCAGTGAGAGAATCTGCCCACAGCTACACTGGCCCTAGCTATTGCTAGCTCCGATGCCTACCCTATAAAGAGCAGCTAACTAGGCCCACACCGTCAGCCCAAAAGTCGCCTAGACGCTAAACTCTAACCGTGTCGTTCCCCTCGTCACTCAAGCCCCCTACTCCCCAAGGAAAGCCTCGTGTTTGAGTACCTGCCCCCGCTCAACGACCACAACCTTCCCTACCCCGACACCATTCACCCGATTGTGGTGCACTTCGTGATTGCGATGGTGCTATTTGCCGTCCTCTGCGATCTGGTGGGTTACCTAACCAAAAACACCCGCCTGTTTGAGGTGGGCTGGTGGAATATGGTATTCGCCACGGTGTCTATCTTCATCGCCATTATTTTTGGCCAGATCGAAGCCGGTCTGGCAGAACCCTACGCCGCTGCCGTCAACGACCTGAATTTGCACACCCTGATCGGCTGGTCCCTGTCGGGCATTATCGCCGCCCTGACCGGCTGGCGCTACATTATTCGCATTCGCACCCCCGACCAGTTGCCCATCCCCTACCTGGGCCTAAACGTTCTGCTGACCGTAATTGTGCTCTTCCAAGTGTATTTGGGCGACAAACTGGTTTGGGTGTATGGGCTGCATGGCGCGCCCTTAGTCGAAGCTACCCGAGGAGGTCTACTGTGAACGTCTGTTCTTTGGTAGCTGAGACAGGGGCGAACAACCTGCCCTATGCAATTCCCATTCACCCCAACCTGGTGCATTTGACGCTGGGTCTGTTTATTGTGGCAATCGGCTTTGATATTGTAGGGGCGCTGTTTCCGTTAGAAAAGCGGGTGTTTAAGTTTTTGGCGATTCCGGCTACCCGCTCTAACCTGTTTGATGTGGGCTGGTACAACATGGTGGCGGCCGCCATCATTACCTTCTTTACCGTTGCTGCTGGCTTTTACGAAATTTTGCTGGCCGACATGGCGGTGCCTGGAGTTAGCGCCTGGGGCCTGGGAATCAAAGACACCATGGTCTGGCACGGTTTGGGGGGCGTGCTGATCCTGACGCTGATTGTAGCCATGACCATTTGGCGAGGGTTTCAGCGCTATCTGTGGCGGCAAGATCGAGCTCGCCAGGTGCAGTGGAGCTACCTGTTGGTGGGGCTAGTTGTCTTTGGGCTGATGTTTGCCCAGGGCACCCTGGGCGCTCACTTGGGAGGTGATTTTGGAGTACATGTCACCGCCGCTCAGCTGCTGCGATCGGGGGGCAACCCCAACCAGATCTAGAGGAACCACAGCGATATGACGACACCGACGACACCGACAAAACCTCGTAGCCTTTCCTTTCGCACGGTCGCGCAGCTAGTTGCCCTGCTGATCGCTGATGCTGCCGTCAGCCGTTGGGTTGGTCGCCAGGCCTACCTCTGGATGCCGCCCCAGGCCTCAGCCGAGGCCGTGCTGGTTGATGACCTGTTTGGCTTTTTGACCACCATTGGCAGCTTTATCTTTATCGGGGTATCGGCGGCGCTGCTGTACTCGGTGCTGTTTCAGCGGGCCGACAAGTACGACATCAGCGATGGCCCCCCGGTGGAAGGCAACCTGCTGGTCGAAATTCTCTGGACGGCTATTCCCCTGGGGCTGGTGATCTGGATTGCCACCTACAGCTACCAGATCTACGACCAGATGGCCATTCTCGGCCCCAGGGCGCATATGAACCACGGGCCCAGCCTGGGCCTGATGCCCCCCGCCGAGGCGGCGACCCTGCCCGCCGTGCCCGAAAAAACCCCGATCGAAGTTCACGTGCGCCAGTGGGCCTGGGAGTTTCACTACCCCGATCAAAACATCATCAGCACCGAGCTGCACCTGCCGGTGAACGAGCGGGCCAGACTGGTGCTGATTTCCGAAGACGTGCTGCACGGGTTCTACGTGCCCGCCTTTCGCGTCAAGCAGGATGTGATTCCTGGCAGCACCATTGACTTTGGTTTTACCCCCATCCGCGAGGGGCGATACCGGCTGCGCGACTCTGACTACAGCGGCACCTACTTTGCCGCCAACCAGGGCGTCGTCGTCGTTGAGTCGGAGGAATCTTACCAGCAATGGCTTGCCGATGCCGCAGCCCAGCCCCTCACCGAGGCCGACAATCGCGCCTTTCGCGAGTTTACTAAACTGAGCGATCGCCCCATCAGCGCAGGCTGGAAAACCGTTGAGCCCGCCCCGCCCCCCCGTGTCAACTACGCCAGCTCTGAGGAAGATAGCTATGAGTAATGCGTCGCTCGATGCGATCGCCGCCAAGAGCGAGCAGCCGTTTCCCGGTGCTCCCAACAACTGGCGACGGTTTTTCAGCTTCAGCACCGACCACAAGGTGATCGGCATTCAGTACATGGTCACCGCCTTTGTGTTCTTCCTGATTGGCGGACTGCTGGCCATGGTCATGCGAGGTGAGCTGATCACCCCCGAGGCCGACCTGGTCGATCGCACCGTCTACAACGCCCTGTTCACCATGCACGGCACCATCATGCTGTTCATGTGGACCTTTCCGGTGCTCAACGGGCTGTCTAACTACCTGGTGCCCCTGATGATCGGGGCGCGGGACATGGCCTTTCCCCGGCTCAACGCCGCCGCGTTTTGGCTGGTGCCGGTGTTTGGCACCCTGCTGATGGTCAGCTTCTTTGTGCCCGGCGGGCCGTCGCAGTCGGGCTGGTGGGCCTACCCGCCGGTCAGTCTGCAAAACCCCACCGGCAATCTGATCAACGGTCAGGTGCTGTGGCTGCTGGCGGTGGCCCTGTCAGGGGTGTCGTCGATCATGGGGGCGGTCAACTTTGTCACCACCATTTTTCGCATGCGGGCACCGGGCATGGGCTGGTTTAGAATGCCTGCCTTTTGCTGGACGGTGCTCAGCGCCCAGATGATTCAGCTGTTTGGCCTGCCTTCGCTAACGGCGGGGGCCGTGATGCTGCTGCTGGATTTGACCGCGGGCACCAGCTTTTTTGACCCTGCTAAGGGCGGTGACCCGGTGCTGTATCAGCACTTCTTTTGGTTCTACTCCCACCCGGCGGTCTACGTGATTATTCTGCCGATCTTTGGCACATTCTCCGAAGTCTTTCCGGTCTACGCCCGCAAGCCTCTGTTTGGCTACCGGTTTGTGGTGGTGTCTTCGGTGATCATTACCGTGCTCAGCGCCATGGTGTGGGTGCACCACATGTTCGCCAGCGGCACCCCCAGCTGGATGCGGATGCTGTTCATGTTCTCCACCATGCTGATTTCAGTGCCCACCGGAGTGAAAGTATTTGCCTGGGTGGCCACGGTGTGGGGCGGCAAGCTGCGGCTCGATACCCCCATGCTGTTTGCCCTGGGTGGCCTGGTCTGTTTTCTATTCGCGGGTATTACTGGGGTGATGCTGGGGGCGGTGCCCTTCGACATCCACGTCAACAACACTTACTTTGTGGTGGGCCACTTCCACTACGTGATTTACGGCGCGACGGTGATGGGCATCTATGCCGCCATCTACCACTGGTTCCCCAAGATAACGGGCCATATGTACTACGAGGGCCTGGGCAAGCTGCACTTTGCCCTCACCTTCATTGGCGTCAACCTCAGCTTCTTGCCCATGCACACCCTGGGGCTGATGGGCATGCCCCGGCGGGTGGCCTCCTACGATCCCGAGTTTGCCTACGGCAACGTGCTCGCTAGCCTGGGCGGCTTTTTGCTGGGGGTCTCAACCCTGCCCTTTATTCTCAACATGATCAGTTCGTGGATTTTGGGCAAGCGAGCCCCGGCCAACCCCTGGAATGCGATCGGTCTAGAATGGCTGATTCCTTCTCCACCACCGGTTGAAAATTTTGAAGAAATTCCGATTGTGGTGTCTGGCCCCTACGGCTACGGCTCCGACGAACCCTTAGTTGCCAACAACCCTGCTGGAGAGTTGATCAGTGAGCACAGCTAACCTCGACCCCACCCTCAATACCCACGGTGCCCACGCCACCGAGCACGAAGAAGAAGACCATCGCATGTTTGGCTTCATCATCTTTCTGCTGTCAGAAAGCGTGATTTTTCTAAGCTTTTTTGTGGGCTACACCGTCTACAAAACCAACATTGTTGACTGGCTCCCGGCGGGTGTAGAAGGGCTAGAGGTGCGCGAACCGCTGATCAATACCATCGTGCTGGTGTCGAGCAGCTTTGTGATCTACTTCGCCGAGCGGTTTTTGCACAAAGAAAATCTTTGGGGCTTCCGCGCTTTTTGGCTGCTGACCATGGCCATGGGCAGCTTCTTTCTCTACGGCCAGGCGGTGGAGTGGATGGGATTGCCCTTCGGCTTTACCGACGGCGTGTTTGGCGGCACATTTTATCTGCTGACCGGCTTCCACGGCCTGCACGTGATGACCGGCGTGCTCTTGCAGGGAATTATGCTGGGGCGATCGTTTTTGCCCAACAACTACGCTGGGGGCGAGTTCGGCGTGGCAGCAACCTCGTTGTTCTGGCACTTCGTCGATGTCATCTGGATCATTCTGTTCATCTTGATCTACGTTTGGCAATAAGTCTTCTCCTAGATCCCAGGGTTCTCCTGTGCAGTCTCAGCTAGCCTGTGTCTTACCCCAAGAACCCTGGGATCTTCTCAAGCAAGGGTTGAACAACAAGAAGCCACCATGCCCGCTAAGGATATTTACCATGATGCTGTCAAAGTCGCTCTGCTTAAAGATGGATGGACGATTACCCAAGATCCTCTGAGTTTACGTATAGGCAAAAAGGATTTGTTTATTGACTTAGGTGTTGAAAAGCTGCTTGCTGCGGAAAAAGGCTCCGACAAAATTGCTGTTGAGATTAAGAGCTTTGTTGGTGCCTCAGAAATCCGTGATTTAGAAAATGCCCTCGGTCAGTTTGTTCGTAAGCGTCCCAGGAAGTTTAAAGAAGATTTAGGGATT
>JANPIO010000287.1:0-4860 GCA_031425055.1 Phormidium sp. VAR_61_metabat_6 | reverse complement strand
TCCCTCGAGTTCAAGCATGAAACGTTGAACCAGGACGTGCATCAGCCCCAGGCCGTAGTCAACTATCCCAACGAACATCTCTACACCCGAGTCACCGAGTTTAAATATTTGACCGGGCAGGAACACCCCAAAACCAGTATTGTCTACGAATATCCCCAGGCTGAGGGCGACCCTTACTATCCCGTACCGCGCCCCGAAAACGCTGAACTCTACAAGCAATACAAAGCCTTAGCCGATGCCGAGCCAGGGGTTCACTTTGTCGGACGGCTCGCCACCTACAAGTACTACAACATGGATCAGGTGGTGGCTCAGGCCTTAGCCCTCCACGCCCAGTTGTCCGGTCGCTCCAGCTGGCATCCTACAGAAGAAAGCCTACCGGCCAAGAAACCCGTCGCCCCTACGTCCAACGGTAATGGCAACGGCTCCTTCAGGGCTCCCTCTAGCAATGGCTCTAGCCGGTCTGCGACTCCCGTGGGCGCAGGCAAAGCCGAACAGAATGGTAAATCCCACTAAAAAGTGGTTTGGCAACGCAAATACCCGACATTCAGATGTCTCCCCAGGGCGCAGGCCCTGCTACCTGGGGGTTGGTTTCCTACTGTAGGAACGATCTTTTTGAGAAATAGCTTAAGCAAAGTGAGCGTGTGATGAGTGTAAATCCGATTTCACCCAAGCTAGAACTGTGGGGTGGTATTGAATGTACCGTGAACCGAGTGGGCGATCGCTACTTTGATCAGCTCCAGCGCAACGGTCACGATACCCGCATCGAAGACCTAGACTGCTTTGCCACCTTAGGCATTCAGGCTATCCGCTATCCTATCCTCTGGGAACGCACCGCTCCCAATGGCCCAGAGCAGGCCGACTGGAGCTGGGCAGACCAGCGGTTGACTTATCTGGACGATCTCGGCATTCGTCCCATTGTGGGTCTGGTGCATCACGGCAGCGGCCCGCCCCACACCAGCTTGTTAGACCCGGAGTTTGCTAACGGTCTGGCTCAGTTTGCCCAGGCTGTTGCCACTCGCTATCCCTGGCTGGAATATTACACCCCAGTCAATGAACCCCTGACCACCGCTCGCTTTAGCGGGCTGTATGGTCACTGGTATCCCCACGCCCAGGACGATCGCAGCTTTCTTCGAGCTTTGATCAATCAGTGTCGTGGGGTGGCCCTGTCTATGCAGGCCATTCGTCGCGTCAATCCGGCGGCGAAACTGGTGCAGACCGAAGACCTGTGCAAAACGTCTGGTACGCCGCTGTTAAGCTACCAGGTTGACTTTGAAAATGCGCGGCGATGGCTATCCTTTGATCTGCTCTGTGGTCGGATAGACCAGACCCACGAGCTATGGAACTATTTGCGCCAGAACGGCGTAGAGGAGTCAGACCTATCCTGGTTTCTCGCTCATCCCTGCCCGCCGGATATTTTTGGCATCAACCGCTATTTGACCAGCGATCGCTTTCTAGATGAACGGCTCGATCGCTACCCGGCCCACTTCCACGGCGGCAATGGCAAGCACCAGTACGCTGACGTAGAAGCCATTCGGGTCTGTGCGGAAGGCATTTGCCCCCCCGATATCTTGCTCAGGGAAGTCTGGGAACGCTATCACCGGCCCATTGCCGTCACCGAAGTTCACCTGGGCTGCACCCGCGAGGAACAGTTGCGCTGGTTGAAGGAAATTTGGGATGCCGCCCAACACTTGCGCCAGGAGGGAGTAGACCTACGAGCCGTCACCGCCTGGTCACTCCTGGGGGCTTACGACTGGAATAGCCTCGTCACTCGCAACGCAGACTTTTATGAACCGGGCGTCTTTGACGTGCGTCCCCCCTATAGCAGTGTTCGGCCCTCACCCCGCCCCACGGCGATCGCCACCATGCTCCGTCACCTCTCCCAAGGTGAACCCTACAATCATCCCCTCTTAGATGCCCCCGGCTGGTGGCAACGGAGCGAGCGGCTGTTTTATCCGCCTGTTTCCTGTTTCTCTACTGCTTCCCACGCGTTAGAAGATTCTGCTGAGTTCCCATCCCCCCAATCCCCCATCACCCCATCACCCCGTCACCCCATCACCCCATCCCCCCTCCTCATCACCGGATCAACCGGCACTCTCGGTAAAGCCTTTGCTCGCATCTGTGCCGTGCGAGGCATTCCCTACCGCCTGTTGAACCGTCAGGAGATGGATATTACCAATCCAGTCATGGTTGAGCAGGTGCTGGCGGAAATGCAGCCGTGGGCCGTGATCAATGCGGCGGGGTACGTGCGCGTTGATGATGCGGAGCGGGAGTCTCACCTGTGCCGCAGCATTAATGCGGATGGGGCCGCGATTTTGGCGGAAAGCTGTGCCCAGCGCAATATTGGGCTGATCACCTTTTCCTCGGATTTGGTGTTTGATGGCGATCGCCAACAGCCCTACTTGGAAAGCGATCCCGTCGCGCCGCTGAATGTCTACGGCCACAGCAAAGCTCAGGCAGAACGGCAGGTGCTACATCACTATCCTGATTCATTGGTCATTCGCACCAGTGCCTTCTTTGGCCCCTGGGATGATCATAATTTCCTAACTGTTGCCCTCCGCACCCTGGAGGCAGGGCAGCCCTTTTTAGCGGCAGAAGATGCGATCGTGTCCCCCACCTATGTGCCCGATCTGGTGCATGCTAGCCTCGACCTGCTGATTGATGGAGAGCGTGGTATCTGGCACCTAGCCAATCCAGGGGCGATCGCCTGGGCCGACCTTGCCCGTCAAACAGCGCAGCTCGCCGGATTAGATGTTTCCGCCATTCAATCCTGCTCTACCCAAAGCTTTGGCTATGCGGCATCTCGCCCCGCCTACAGTGTGCTCAGCAGCGAACGTGGGGTATTGCTGCCGGATCTGGATCGGGCGATCGCTCAATATTTGCATGAGTGCGATCGAGTCTATGGGTAGAGACATCGTTCTTGAAAATGCCAACTAATAAATGCAAAAAAGCGAATGATCATTAAAACTGGCACCTCAAATATCTATAGTCCGTCCATGGTAAGGACTGAAGATCGCCTATTCAGTGATTCCGATCTGGTTTACTTTTCACCCTTGCGGTGGGAAATGCTGAGCCAGCGATCGCAACAAACCCTGGGCGATGGCACCCAGAAACAACGGGTATTTTTTATCGAAGCACCTGTTGTTGAATTTATTGATTCGTGGTGGATTGATGTCAATCAGAACGAGTGGGGTGTATGGGTGGCTGTGCCCCACGTTCTTGACTGGGTAAGTGACGAATTACGTGAAGCCATGCGTCAGAGCTTGGTGAACGAACTAATCAAACAATTTGCGATCGCTACCCCAATTCTCCGGTACTCTACCCCATCTGCTCTGCCCTTAACCCGCCATTCAAAATTCTCGGCGTTGCATAATTAAAAAATGAATTAGGGGCAATCTGCGAGGCAATGTCTAGAGTGCGAGCCCCTCATATTCGTTAGGTCGATGGTTTGCAGCGTGGCCCGCATCTGCTCACCCTCAGCCCGTGCGGCAGCCTCACGGTTCATCAATGGCGGTGCATATCTGAGCTGTTGTAGAAACGCTATTTGCTGCGATCGAGGGCCTTCACCACGTAGTCAGGCAGCGGCTCTGCTGTGGGCGCAGGGCCGTCGGCGAAGGTAATCAGCCTCACGTAGCTGGCCTCGCCATCTTCGCCCTTGCCCATACTGCGGCTGAACCAAATCGCCGCCCCAAACTTGGGGTTACTGCCACTGCGGCGGGTGTAATGATGGCCCATCCACCAGATGACGGTGGGGCCGTGGTCATCGTGGGCGACCTCGATCGCACCGATTGCAGCCACCCAGCCATTTTTGTAGGCCGATAGTGAGCGCTTCCAGTTGGGCGGGCTACTCGCGGCGATCGCCATCGTAGCGACTTCAATCTGCTTCAGGGCGCGGGCTAGGTCGGCGGTGTTGTCAGTCATGGTTGCGGATAGGTGAGGTGTGCGGCGGTGGGCCAGGCCCAGGGCGATCTAGAATTCGTCTTCAGTGCTTAGCATCTTTCCTGCGGCGGTGTAGATCGGCTCCTATCTCCACACTGCCACCGATACCAGCGATTGTGTACACGACAGCCAGAGCTACAAATCGGCGGGCGCATCCCACGTTTGACAAAATAGTCAACTAGCCAGCTGCATGCGTCTAACCTAGAGAATAGGCCTGTTTATAAGTCTGAATGGCTGCCTCAACGTTGCGCTGACGATCGCCCCTTTGCCGATCGCCATAGGCAGCGGCGAGGTGGTGAGACACCATTGCCCAGGCGACTGGCAGCCTATGGCGATCAATAGCGTTTAGGGCCTGCTCGTAGGTGGCGATCGCGCGGTCAAGATTGTCAGCCGGGTCGCCGCATGTGCGATCGCGGTAGGCCGCCGCTAGCCCAGTTAGACTGACGGGTTGGGTAGTGGGCGAAGGCACCGCCAGCGCCTGCTGGTAGAGCGTAATGGCCTGCTCTAGGTTATTGGTAGGGTTACCCAAGGGGCGGTGGCAATAGGCCGTGGCCAAGTTGTTGAGGGTGGTGGCCCATTCTACGGGGCTCTTGGCCAATGACAGCTCGCTTAGCACCCAGTTATACACCGATATTGCTAGCTCAATCTGGGCGGCCCGGTGGCCCAGATCGCCCTGCTGCATGGCATTGCCAAAGGTCGCCATCACCTGCAGGGCCAAGGCGCGCGCAGCTGGATCGGTGTGGCTGTCCAGCCAGCGCGTTGCGGCCAAGGGCAGAGCCCTGGCTAACGACTCAATCGTCACCCCATGGTGAGACCGCAGCCATTGGTGCAGGGGTGCGGTGTCTTCGCCGTGGTCGGCAATGAGATGCCAGAGCGTGATCAAATACTCGGCGTGGCGATCGCGAGAGGTCGTAGTCATCAGGG
>JANPIO010000286.1:0-5564 GCA_031425055.1 Phormidium sp. VAR_61_metabat_6 | reverse complement strand
CGCCACGAAATCCTTTCCTCTGCCCAGGTGATCTATGCAACGGGATCTTCAATTCCTGCTTGATATGTTGCAATCGGCAGAGCTAATTGTGACCTATACAGAGCAATGTTTTGAAGCCGAATGTGCTGAGAATATTCAGCTTCAAGATGCCGTTATCCGTCGCATACTGGTAATTGCCAAAGCTGCAAGGCGGGTTTCAGACTCCACTCGCCAGGCATTACCTAACATTGCCTGGCCAGAAATAAACGGCATGCGAAATCGCCTGGTACATGGCTATGACGATATTGATCTCAGCGTTGTCTGGAACGTGGTTCAAGCTGAAATTCCTCCTTTGATTGCAGAGCTGACATTACATATTCCTCCAGAAAATTGAGCGGCCCAGACGTCAGACATGCCCGAAAACCAAGCAAAATCCAACTCGCCATGACCCCCTCAACCGCTAATTTGCAAACCTTCGACCCCAGCGGCGTCGGCCTCGACAACGGCAACCTCTACGGGCTGCCCTGCGACTACGACACAGCGGGCATTGTCATCTTTGGCGTGCCCTGGGAAGTAACGGTGTCGTACCACCAGGGCACCGCCCAGGGGCCTCAGCGGGTGCTAGAGGCCTCTCCCCAGCTCGATCTATACGATCGCGACCATCCCGAGGGCTGGCGTCAGGGCATCTTCATGCCGCCGATTCCCCAGCATTTGCGCCAGCTCAATCAGCAGGTGCGGGAGGCGGCAAATCGCGTCATTCAGGCGACGGAGGAGGGGGTGGCGATCGCCACCCAGCCTCTCCTCCAAACCGACCTCGATAACGTCAACTACACCTGCGAACAGATGACCGGCTGGCTCTACGCCCAAACCGCTGCCGCCCTCGACGCTGGCAAGCGGGTCGGGGTGATCGGCGGCGACCACAGCGTGCCCCTGGGCTACCTACAGGCCCTGGCCGAGCGCCACGCCGACTTTGGCGTGCTGCACATCGATGCCCACGCCGACCTGCGCCACGCCTATCAGGGCTTTCGCTATTCCCACGCGTCGATTATGTACAACCTGCTGGAGCTGCCCCAGATGAGTAAGCTGGTGCAGGTGGGCATTCGCGACCTCTGCCACGACGAGGTGGCGCTGATCAAACAGTCTGAGGGGCGCATCGTCACCCACTACGACTCGGTGGTGAAAGAAAACACCTACCAGGGCATACCGTGGATGCAGCAGTGCGAGGCAATCGTGGCAGCCCTGCCGGAAAAAGTCTACGTCAGCTTCGATGCCGATGGCCTCGACCCCAAGCTCTGTCCCAACACCGGCACCCCTGTCCCCGGCGGGCTGGAGTTAGAAGAAGTATTCTGCCTGCTGCGCCAGGTGGTGCGCAGCGGGCGACAGATCATCGGCTTTGACCTCTGTGAAGTGGGCGACGGCGAGTGGGACGGCAATGTGGGCGCTCGGGCTGTCTACAAGCTGTGCTGCCTGATGGGGCTGTAGGACGGTTTCCACCCAAAATCTTGCCCTTAAAGCAGCAAGACGTTTAAGCGGGGAAACGCCGTGGCATTATGATAAAAATAGCTGTGTTGTTTTGAGTCTTAAGAAAGCACCTATGGACATTTTGTCGTTCGGCTGGGTTTCGCTACTGGTCGTCTTTACCTTTTCTCTGTCGATGGTGATCTGGGGTCGCAACGGTTTCTAAACCCAGCGTCTATAGCTATGGAAGCAACTGTACAAGCACAAGCCTTTAGCATTTTGGCCACCATTGCCCTGGTGCTAATGGTCGTCGTAACCGGCGGCGTGGCCTATCTAACCGCCGCCGATTGGCGCGATCGCCGTCGCCGCAAAAACGACCAGCAGACCGCCAAGCGCGATCCGCAGATTTCTAAGCGGCGCGCAAAATCTTAGCTTGACTAAACTCGTGACTACTCAGACTGCTGCACCTACTGGGGCACGGCAACTGGCCTTGAATGTGCTGCTTCAGGTGCAGGCGGGAGCCTACGCCGATGTAGCCCTGCACCGTACGTTGAGTCAGGCCAAGTTGAGCGAAAGCGATTCCCTAGGGGAACGCTCCGCGGAACGCGCCTTTGCCACCGAGCTGGTCTATGGCATCGTTCGCCGCCAGCGCACGCTGGATGCTCTCATCGACCAGATGGGCACTCGCCCTGCAAATAAACAGCCCCCGGTGCTGCGCCTCGTGCTGCACCTGGGGCTTTATCAATTGCGCTACCTCACCGCCGTGCCCGACTCGGCGGCGGTGAATACCAGCGTTGATCTGGCTAAAGCGAACGGGTTAGGTAAGCTTTCTGGGGTAGTCAATGGCCTGCTGCGCCAGTACATCCGTCAGTCCAAACAGGACACAGATCCCCTACGCCTACCGGATCAACCCGCGATCGCCCTGGGCATTCGCCACAGCTACCCCGACTGGCTGATCGCCCTGTGGCTCGACCAACTTGGCATAGAAGAAACCGACCGGCTCTGCCAATGGTTTAACCAGGTGCCCTCCATCGACCTGCGGGTCAACCGTCAGCAGGCCACGGTCGAAGCGGTGAAAACGGCCTTTGCCGCCGCAGATATTGCGATCGCACCGATTCCCGGTGTTCCCTGGGGGCTGCGCCTGGTGAACCACCAGGGAGCTCTCACCAACCTGCCCGGCTATGAAGCAGGCTGGTGGAGCGTGCAGGATGCCAGTGCCCAGCTAGTGGGGCTGCTGCTCGATCCGCAGCCCGGAGAGACGGTGCTGGATGTGTGTGCGGCACCGGGGGGCAAGGCGACCCAGATGGCAGAGATAGTGGGGAATGAGGGTAAGGTTTGGGCGTGCGATCGCGCCCTCTCTCGCCTCAAAAAAATTACCGCCAACGCCACCCGCTTAGGCCTTACCAACCTGCACACTCACGCAGGCGATAGCACCGACTTAGCCCAGTTTCACAGCCAGGCCGACCGGGTCTTGGTCGATGCTCCCTGCTCAGGGCTGGGCACCCTACACCGCCACGCCGATGCCCGCTGGCGGCAAACCCCAGACAGCATTGCCACCCTGGCTGAGCTGCAAAGCGCTCTGCTGTCCGAAGCTGCCCACTGCGTCAAACCTGGCGGCACCCTGGTCTACGCCACCTGCACGCTACACCCCGCCGAAAACGAGGCGGTGATTGAAGCTTTTTGCCGCGCCCATCCCACCTGGCAGGTGCAGCCGCCACCATCCGGCTTTGGGAACGGGCTAGAGGTGGCTCCTGCTGGCTGGGTGCGCGTTTGGCCCCACCGCCAAAACATGGACGGGTTCTTTATGGCGAGGCTTCAGCAGATCTAATGTGGCTTTCAGAAAAACCGTTATTCTGACGCCTCGAGCTTTTCGCGCGAATCGCCCCAGTAGGCGCTCACGGTAATCACTTCCTGGTTGCCCTTAATCTCCGAGGTCCAGCGGTAGACGGTGTTTTTAGGGTTTACCCCCACCTCTAGCAGTTTGGCCCCCATGTAGTACTCCATCGAGTCGCGGGTGCGCTTTTTGAAAAACTCAGACTGATCCTTGGGCACCGTGCGCGACAGATGGGCCTGGGTATGTTTGGGCTGAGGCATAGCAATCTAGCGAACATCAATTTAATCGCTTTTATCATAACCAGCGATCGCAATCCGTTGCAGGCACCCATCCATTCCAGCCATAGCTCCAGGCAATGTGAACTGCGGATATGGCTCCCTTAGGAGGTCGGTATGACGCATCGTATTCTCAGTCAAGCACTAGCTCTAAAATCCCCAGGTACGTTTGGGGCCAGTATCGAGGTGAATGATGTTGGGAATATTGCCGTAAATGCCCATGCCCCCCGGCCAGCTCAGCATCAGCGCATTGGCCACCTGGCGACCGCTAAGCCCCTGCACCTGAATATCGACGGCGCGGCCAAACAGATGCTGGCTGCGAGAAGCCCCTCCTACTGCTGCATTCACCGCAGGTGGCCGATACCAGGAGGTAATTTGAAAGGGACGGTTGAGTCGGTTTCGCGCGCCCTGAAGTGCCCGAGCTAGACCAATAATGTTGTCAACGATCGCCTGGGTTTCAGGAATGCGCGTGGCCTCCCGCGTGGCTTCTCCCCAGGTAAAGCTGCCGCCAGGAATAATCGGCTGGTCGGTGTAGAACGTAGACGTGTTGCCCGGCAGGCGAAAGGGACGACCTGAGTACTGGGGCGGCGGGGTGGGCGGGGTAGTAGTCAGGGGCGGATATACAACCACTCCAGCCCGCTCGACCCGCGCATGGCCCTGAAACACGTACCAGGTATTGAGCCCGTTGATGTCGTCTTTGACGTATCTGATGGCAAAGCGAATGTGGCCGTTAAATGACCCCTGGGCATTGGCAAAAGCGTAGCTGCTCAGCACGATGGTGGTGCCGGGAGAGGCCGCCACCTGCTCATTGGGGGCTAGCTGGCCACTGTCGACCGGGCGACGCTTGAATAGAGTATTTTGGGTCACCCGCAGCACAAAGGCGTTGGGGTCTGGGCGCGGAAACACCACGTCGTTGTCGAGGGTGACAAAGGCGTGGGGGGTATAGACAAACCAGGTGCTCAGCCCATTGACAAAGTCTTCGGGGTTGCGAATGGCGATTTTGATGTGGTTGTTAAAGTTGCCCTGACTGTCGGCAAAGGCGTAGGAGTGCAGGTTGTAGGATTGGCCCCGAGACACGGCCACGGTTTCGTTGGGGTTGAGCAGCCCCGAGTCAAGGGGGCGGCGCTTCAGCAGGGTGCTGGTGTTAATCCACAGCACGGGCATGCCCTCTTGGTCTTCGTGGGGGTAGACCACAACGCCATCGGCCTCGACCTGGGTATCGCGGCTGGGCACAAACCAGGTGTTAAACCCACCGGGGGCACTGTCGCGAAAGGCCACTTTAATGTGGCCATTAAACCCGCCGTCAATGTCGGCGTAGGCGTAAGATTGCAGCGGATAGACGCTGCCAGCGGCGATCGCCACCTGCTCATTAGCAGCTAGCTGTCCCGGCGGCTCTGGCCTCAGCACCAGCACCGTAGCCCGGTTGACGCGTAAGACTTGATTCACCCTGCATTCCCCACTCTCTCCACGGCCATCATATAGCACCATTTTTCCACCCCAAGACATCTGCCCAGGGAGGGGTGCGGGCCTAGGGGTTCTCCAGACTGAGCCCGATCGCCTCCAGTTCCACGTTAAGAGCAGCATCCTTGTCAGTTCAGCCATACACCAACGCTTCGCCCAACCGATTTAGGTAAGGTAAAGACAGCCTTCTCCCCTATGCTGAGAAAGCTGACGCTGACTGCTCTAACCCCGCTCCCTGACAGCAACGCCTTAGAATGTAAGCCCCTGCGCTGCGCCCCTAGCGGCCAGATTCACACCATGACTGTCTGGCAAGCCGACCTCCACCGCCCGCCCCTAACCAGCCCCAGCGGTGAACCCCTCTGGGAAATTTTGCTGTGCAGCAACGATTTTGCCTTTAGCTACGGGGCCATGACTCCCCAGTCGGCGGTGAACAAAACCTGGGTGAGTGAGCAGGTAGGCATTGCGTTAGAAAAAGCCGCCACCCGTCCCGAAAAAATTCAGGTGTTTCGTCCCCAGGGGCTGTCGCTGCTGACCGTCAGCTGTGAGTCGCTAGGGAT
>JANPIO010000285.1:0-1999 GCA_031425055.1 Phormidium sp. VAR_61_metabat_6 | reverse complement strand
AGCCGGGGCGAAGCGCCCTACGATTTTGTCTCTCGTTTTTTTGCCCCCGCCCTCGGCATCAATGAAGACCCGGTCACTGGGGCAGCCCACTGCTGCCTCGGCCCCTACTGGCGCGAAAAGCTCGGCAAAACCACTTTTCTCGCCCACCAGTCATCGGCTCGGGGTGGCGTAGTCAAAGTGCAGGATGAGGGCGACCGCATTCGCCTCAGCGGCCAGGCCGTCACCATTTTCAAAGGAGATTTGCTGCACTGATGCAGATTGAGGTCACCACCTGGTACTTAGAAATGCTCGACCCAGCCCAGATGCGCCCCAAGCTCAGCGAGCATCCCGAGCTGGAGATTCGCCAGGCCGAGGTGCCCTGCCCAGAGTTGAGCCGGTTTCTCTACGCCAGCGTGGGCGGCCAGTGGTACTGGTGCGATCGCCTCTCCTGGAGCCGCGATCGCTGGCTCAGCTACCTCAACCGCCCCCAAGTCGAAACCTGGGTAGCCTACAACTCGGGCACCCCAGCAGGCTATATCGAGCTAGAAGACCAGGAAGGCGATGTCGAAATCACCTACTTTGGCCTGCTGCCCCAGTTTATTGGCCAGGGCATTGGCGGCCATCTGCTGACGGTAGGCGTGCAGCGCGCCTGGAACAAGGGAGCCAGCCGCGTATGGGTACATACCTGTAGCTTCGACGGCCCCTTTGCCTACAAAAATTACGAGTCGCGGGGATTCACTCGCTACGACACCAAGGTTGCGATCGCAGACCTGCCCGATAGTCCCCCTAACCCTTGGCCCAACAGCGACACCTCGCCCTCTGCCTCCTGAGCGCTACGCTACTTCATCGCACTTCTATTTTTCGTTCTTTTGCTATGGCGCTAGTCTCTGGCACCAGCGCTAGTCTCACCAGGCTTGTCGAGAGTGGCCGGGGCTGAACCAGGTTGTTGATCGAGGCGTAGGGCCTGGGCTAAGGCCGATCGCGCCTGGGCTTTTTGCCCCAGTGGGTCAAGCTGCTCTACCGATAGCCCGCTCAACAGGCTGAGTTGCTGGCGGTTTAGCCCCCTCAGCAGCATTTCAACACACCAGGTAGCACGGGCCTGCTCAACGCCCAGCGGTTCGCCAGTGGGCGACATGGTGCCAGTTGTCACCTCGGCCCACAGCTGCCGCACCCTCAACGGGGTAATCGGCTGATCGTCTGGCCCCAAAAACATCGCGGGTGACGCATCGCTGCGGCTTTTGAGCCAGCGGGTAAGCGGGTTTTTGGTGTAAGTGCCGTAGCGCTTTCCCATAATCCACTGGTTGAGGGGCACCTGGCGCTGCTGAGGGCCAACCAGCAGAATGTGCTGGCTACTGTCGTAAAGGGCGCTAGCGCGGCTTAGCAGCGGCACCTCTGCTGCCGCTACCCCAGCCCCCAGCAGCACGTAGATCAGGGCATAGGTCTGGTTGCCAGCCTTGCGGGCCGCCTGCATAATCTCATGCACCACCGGAGCGGGTAGGTCGATCCAGCTCTCTGTATTGGGAGGAGTAAGGCTGGGCTGGGCCGGGGTAAGACCGGATTCAGCGTAGGGTCGGAGGCTGAGCAGCCAGGTGACGACACTCTCGATAAAAGCGCTCCTGCTGCCCCATAAACTGTGAAATTCTACGTCGATCTCATTAGCGCCTGCGGTGGTACCGTCGATCGCAGCATAGCCCAGCAGCAGCGCCATCACTAACCCCGCCACCTCTTCAGGGGGCAGACCAGCGACCTCTCCTGGGGTCAGATGAGCCTCTAGGTACTCAGCGATGAAGTTGCGAATGGTTTGCAGGCCGCGCCCCATGGCCTGGCTATTGTCTGTAGAAAATTGCCCAGCCTCACCAATCACCGATCGCACCAGTTCGGAGAGTTGATCGAGGGTGGCCAAGCACTGGTTCAGAAACTCTCTTAGAGCCTGGTCAGTGGGGGCTTGGGCTAGAGTCGCCAGATCAAACCTACGATCTGGGCCAGATAGCACCTCAGCCTCGGTCATGACCGCTGCAAG
>JANPIO010000284.1:0-16504 GCA_031425055.1 Phormidium sp. VAR_61_metabat_6 | reverse complement strand
CTGGCGCGACAGCAAAAAAGCCCCCACGCCACTGACCAAAAGCAGCGCCAAGCCCGGCCCAATCACCAACCACATCGCCCGTTGCATAGGTCGTTGAATAACATCGACTGGCACCGTGACCGCCGCCGTCCAAGGAGTATTGTGAACCCGACTGAAAGCGACATACACCTGCGCTCCCTCTAGGCTAGTATCCCGATAGACGCCCTCCTTAGCTGCCCCAACGCGCTGCAAGAAGGAGGGTGTTCCAGACTTTCCCACAAAGCGTTCAGGATTGCGGGTGCGAGCGACGACAATACCCTCACCATCGACAATGGTGCGCGTCCACTCTCCATCGACTGGGATGCGAGCGACCACCACTTTAGACAGGGTCTCAGGCGTAATCACAGCCATCAGAATGTACTGTAAACTCCCCTGCTGGATAACGGGTACCAGTACCGGAAAGGTAAAGTCATACCCCAATTGCCCCTGCCCCAAATCTCCTACTGTAGGCTGACGGGTTGCAATCAGCCGCTCTAGACTCTTCGGCTCATGGGTATAGGGTAGGGGCCTGCTCAGGGCATGCCTACTGTTTAGCAATTCTTGCCCGTCGGGTGTCAGCAGCATGGTGGTCAACCAGGTCGGCTGCGTCGCCGTTAGGCGCTGCGCCTCACTGTGAAAGCCCTCAAGGTCGCCTTGATAGAGCTGCTCAGAGGCCGCTAGGGCCTGTAGCGTTCGGGTTGTGCTTGAAAATTCACTTTCTACGGTTGAGGCCAGGTTGCGAGCTTCACGAAGCATCAGCCGCTCCGATGCCGCCTGCTCCTGGTTTGACAGCCTCAGCACAACTGCGGCGGCAAACAGCACCACCGGCAGCAATGTCCCCGTGACCAATAGAACGAGGTACCACTTCAGCGAAAGCGCCCGGCCACCCGACGAGAGCGGAACGAGCTGCGGGGCTGCCAAGGCAATGCGCTTAGCCAGCGAGTCAAAGATAATACTAATTCGTCTAAGGGTTTTGTCTACCATTTATTTGTATGGCATGCGCTGTGGAGTTTGCCGTAGGAGGCGACGATCGCTCCGCACCCCCAACGCTGCACCCGTTTCCCACAGTTGCTAGTTCAGATCATTATGCTACCCAGCATCCCACAATGCTCTCTACTCTCAAATGCAAATGCGGCAATCATCAGTCTTAGGATAGATTTTTGCGCAGCCAGTATCAAGGCCGAGATCTAACCAAGGTAATGGCCACGATCGCCCTCGCCCATCCCTAAGGATCGCTGGTTCAAAATGTTACCGACACTTAGGCATTAACCCTAACAAAATCATCACTAGTTTTGCCGACCTGCTGCGCAACAGCGATAACACAAATTTTACGACTGCTGATTTTCCTGCCATTTCTTTTAAGATTTAAACTACAAAAAACGTATTCAAAGCGATCGCATTGGCACTCAACCCACTCGTTGTATCTCTCCATACTCTGCATCAGATCCTGTATGCAGTTCATCAACTCGCTAACGACACCTTCTATCAAATGGGTGATGAATTATTGCAAAGCTACCTGATATAACCGTTGAGATATTTTATTTTCTAGGCCCGTGTCGGAATGCCTATCTCCCCATCCTCAGAACCAACAATGTCGAACTCAGTTTCTGAACGTCTCAAGCAGAATTCTAAAAAAATTCTGGAGATATGGGAAATACGCACCCGCGACGAACTCAGCGCATCGATTCATCAAAATTCGCTGGCTTTACGAAACTCTTTGCCCCTTTATCTAAATCACTTAGCTGATGCCATCTCAGATCAGTCTGACAAAACCTCTACCCAAATTCAAATCACTAAGCTAGAAAGCACCCACGTTGGCAAGCGGCATGGCCATGAGCGTGCCGGTTATGTTGACTACACCGTCAGCCAACTCATTTTGGAATATCATATTCTGCGTCAGGTCATTTTTCAAGTTTTAGAAGAGGAAGTTCATTTAGAGGTAAGAGAGCGCGACATCATTATCGACTCCATTGAGCAAGCCGTTAACGATGCCGCCACACAGTTTTCTAATACGCTAAGAGACATTCAAGAAATGTTTATGGTGACGTTAACCCATGACCTCAGAGGGCCGGTTAACATCGTTAAGATGGGCACGCAGCTAATTTTGCGCCGATTTGAGCGCGGCGATGCCCATCTTGATATCACCGTAAGAATGATCAGCGCCATCGATCGCATGGATGCTATGATTCAAAACCTGCTTGATGCTAGCCGACTGCGGGCAGGCCAAGGCTTAAAACTAGAATTTGAGGAATGTAACCTTCATCAGCTGATCAAAGATGTTGTCGAAGATCTGAACTTTACCTACGGAGATCGTTTTGTCGTCGTTTCAGACTCAAGCATCACAAGCCGATGCAGCCGCAAGCAAATTCGGCGAGTAATCGAAAATTTGGCCAGCAACGCCGTGAAATATGGCAATCCAGATACGCCTGTTACGGTCAAGCTTTGCAAAGCTGATGACTACATTTACCTGGCCATTCACAATCAAGGCCCTCCCATTCCTCCAGACACGCAATCTATTCTCTTTCAGCAATTTCGTCGAACTCCCTCTGCGGAAGAAAAAACCGGTTGGGGGTTAGGGCTATTCCTAGCCAAGAATATCGTTGAAGCCCACCAAGGGACGATTGAAATTGAAAGTGCAGCCGGCAAAGGCACCACCTTCATCGCTAAGCTGCCTGCCTAGGTCTAGCTGCACAAAGCATAACGTTCTGCAGTCGCTGCCAAACCCGGTTTGCTGATCGATAAAACAAATTGCGGAGTCCAAAGCAATCTTTGAACCCCGCAATTGTGTTGTGTAGCGATCGCAGCTAGCGCCTACTTAAAACTAGTGTCGTTGTTAGAAACGTTTTGCTCACGCCGATGCCATGCATCCTGGCTAGCGTGCCTTGCTTTATCCCAGTCTAGGCGATGGGTACCATGCTGCTCATAGCTTTGTCTCAGGTGAGGCTCAGCGTCTTGGTAAGACAATCCCTGTTTCGAGTAAGTTGAGTGGCCTTCATAGCCAACGCGATAGGCAGCGCTGTAGTCTTCATAGCTATGATCAGCCTCTACATAGGGGCGGGTGGCATAGTTATGACGCCAATACTCGTCTTCAACTGTGGGGTCTAGGGTCTCAGCCACTCCCTTACCCAGCAGACCACCGGCTACCGAGCCGATCACGGCACCCACTGCACCCCCAATCGGGCCACCAACAATGACCCCGACGGCAGTGCCTACCGCGCCTGCACCGGCTGCACCAACCCCTGTGCCCACCGGGCGAGCGCCCTGCTCTCCAGTAATAGGATCTGGATGGCTATCAGGATTTGGCTCGTGCTCTAGCTCAGGTCTGTAATTTGGATCCGAGTTTTGGTCGGCAACGGATTTGTAATTGTTTTCGTTAACGTTCATATCGATAGTCTTCCATCTAAAAGCTGTTATTCAACAGAAGCTAACGTGCAACGATTAGTTCTATTGATCCCTATTCGAAACGATAGACCCTTTTTGTTTGAATGGAATCAACTGTTAGGTGGAGATTACCTAGCCCATAAGGAACAGATTTGAGCCAACTATCGCTCATACCCAATTCTCGCCTACATCCTTTCGGCAGACTGCAACCTGCATAAAAGACAATTTCAGCTATGTTTTTGCTTGCTTGGCTTCATCTAAAATTGGCGGTTAGAGGCAAACGGCTGCCTATCCTAATATCGCAAATGCAGGTTTATTGACCTGGCCGACATTTGAGCGATCGCCAATTTCCCTCAAGCTAGCTATGGCGTAGGGTTTTCAATAACAGCCTCGGTCTTGCAAACACAACATCCCCATAGCGCTCTGGGTATCGGGTAAATACATAGTGCTCGTATTCGTACCAATGCCGTTCGGCCTTTTCTCGATTGCACTGGTAGCACATCACCCACAGATTCCTAAAATCGAGCGACAGCCAGGGATATTGGGCGCGGGGCAGTTTGTGGTCAATGCTTCTGCCGTTGTGGTGGCTAAACTCTTCAGCGCAGATGGGGCAGTGGCGATCGGAGTTATTGCGCACCCAAGTGCGGCTTGCTTCAGTAGTGCCACATTCGCTATCGCCGTTAATATAACGCCAGTGGTCAAAGCGGCGATAGTCGTCAAAATCCTGTTGAGTGAGCCTGTGATAACGGCGATTGCCGACCTTGTTGGCCAATGCAAACAGATCTTTGAGGGTTTTGTCGCTTTCTAAAGCCATAGTTTACAATCGCCCAATATTCATCGTTGCCGAGATTTTGTTGTCTTTCGCTTCGGCCCCAATTTAGATGGCTTACCATAGTCAACCATTTCAATTTCTGGGTCGGGAAACTGTTTATCGATCTGCTCTGAGATGGCGTCTACCTCAATCTGAAATGCTGTCTCAAAGGCATTCACTTCCTCAGCTGTTTGATATTTTTTGCCAATCTGGTCTGCTCTCAGAAACAACTCTTCTAGGGTTGGGTCATCTGAGTCGGACGATGACAAAAGATCATTGATTTTTTGGTAGAGCTTGATGACATTATCCCAACCAACATTGCGATAGCCATTGGTTTTGAACCAGGTTTGATCGGCCTTGGGTAGCTTTTTTTTGTGGTTGGTGTTTGAGCGCTGCACCTCGCGATAGGTCATACCGCTAAAGAGACGCTGCCTAGTCTTTTGGTTGGCCATAGCGATCGCCCTCTACCCTAACGTCCAGCGAAATAAGCGAATGACGGCCTTACGAAGCTCGCTGTCTTCGTACTCCAACAGCATTTTCGTATCGCGGGCCAGTCGCAACCGAATCTGGTCAACAATGTTCTTCAGCTCTTTATTGTCTCGCTTGAGGCGATCGTTGGCCTCAGTCAGCTCGTCATTTTGAGTAGTTAGCGTCTGAACCTTCGAGTTTAGGCTCTGGTTTTGAGTAGCAAGTTGTTCAACTTGAGCTTCTAGCGCCTTTTGCTCGTCAGATAACGATCCCCTACGTCTTTTCAGACTTTCGTTTTCTGTCTCTAACTCTACGATAGATTTCTCTATCTGCTGATACTCCGCTTGAAGCCGCTCAAATCTCTTTTCTGCCTGACTGCGGCGCTGACCGTAGTACTGATTTTTCTTGGCAAGCTCGCTGTTTTTGTCAACCAGCGACTCCACCAAGCGCTCTGCACTGGGTTGGTTGCTCAGGAGAATCAACAAGTTTTCACAGTCTTCCAGGCTGAGGGGCTGGGTGACATTCTTATTGATGCCGTATTTCTCTTTGAGAATAGTTTGAAGCTCGTTCTTTGATGCCACCTGGCTTGTCCTTTCGCAAGTCCTAGGTTCCAGTGTACCCAGGGGTTGTCTCCTCGCCTCAAAACGGACGTCAGGTTAGACTGCGCCAACGCCCCTGCGGTTCCGCCTCGTGGAAGGCGGGGGCGATGGGATTCGGATTTGGTATGAGGCGCTAAACCGTTTAATAGCTGGACAATCTGGGCAACGGTTAACCTTGTCTACAGCAATGGATTGACCAACGTTTGGGCGGGGCCGCCCCCGATGTTTTGTAGTTCTAGACACGATTCTTTCAAACAAGTTAAAGTGGTACTGACTATGAATTACCTCTTCTACCATGGATGAGTCAGCTGTCCTGAAAAAGCCCATCACCTGCCTGGATGATGCTATTGAGCGCTGCCAGGCTCTTGGCATGCGGCTGAGCCGACAGCGGCGCTACATTTTAGAACTCCTGTGGCAGCATCAGGGCCACCTCTCTGCCCGCGAGATTTACGATCGCCTCAATCAGCAGGGCCGCGAGATCGGCCACACCTCCGTCTACCAAAACCTCGATGCCCTCTCAGAGCAAGGCATTATCGAATGCGTTGAGCGCGCTGATGGTCGCCTTTATGGCCACCTGAGTGACTCCCACAGCCACGTCAACTGTCTCGATACCAACGAGATCATCGACATTGACGTCACCCTGCCCGCCGACCTGATTCAGCAGATTGAAGCCCGCACCGGAGTCACAATCACCGACTACCGCATTGACTTCTTTGGTACCACCGCCCTGTAGGGGCATTGCATGCAATGCCCCTATCACAAGGCTATGTTGAGCGCACCGGACGGGGTTGCGTTTGAGCTGAGGGCGATGGCGCTAACATCTGCACCATAGAATCAACTAGCCAGGGCACCAACCGCTGTGCCCACACCACGGCGTGGCTCTGCCAGCCTACCAAAATCTCAGACTGGCCTTGCTTCAGCCCCCGCACCAGCGCCTCAGCCACTTGCTCTGGAGTTGAGGGCTGCACACCGCGAAACCGCTCAAACCCTTTCACCATGTCGGTGTCGGTCAGCGAAGGCAGCAGGGCTACCACGCGCACCCGGTGGGGGGCCAGTTCACCGCGCAGCGCCTGGGTAAAGCCGACGATCGCAAACTTGGTCGCTGAATAGGTGGCCATAGTTGGGGCTGCCACCTTACCCATCAGGCTCGACACATTGACAATGCAGCCCTCCCGACGAGTCGCCATCCGGCGAGCGATCAGGCGAGTAACCGTGTACAGCCCAATCAAATTGGTCGAAATTTCAGACTGTACCTGGGGCAGTTTGGCCTGCAAAAAGGGGGCCTGGTGGGCCACCCCAGCACAATTTACCAACAGATGCACTGGGCCGTGGTGCTGCCAGGCGCGGGCAATTACCACATTGGCCGCGATCGGGTCAGTCAAATCTACGGGCAAAATGATGGCCTCGGCCCCGAGTTGCCGCACCTCGGCAGCGACTTCGTCTAGGCGCTGGGCACTGCGGGCGACGAGCAAAATGCGCTGCACGCCTTGGCGGGCTAGGGCATGGGCGATGGCGCGGCCAATGCCACGAGAGGCCCCAGTGATCAAGGCAGTTTTACCGTTAAAAAGCATAGAAACCTCCTGCTGAGTCTGAAATAGTTCAGCCAGCGTAGTTAGAGTTAGGGGGCCGAGCAGAATCGGCTGTTTAGAGAAGCGCTGAATTCTGTGGCACTAGAGTCGTCAGTGAAGTCAGGTTCAAAAAATGTTGAATGAGTCAGAACTACCCAGGGTGTGTGCTGAGTTCAGATGATGAGGGCAGGGGCGTAGCTACGCGAATCTGAACTGAGTGACGGGGCGCTGGCCTAACGCGCCCAGAGAAATGCTCTATGGGGTTGAGTCATGGTTTTAACTCTCTTTGCTGTAGGGCGATCCGAACCATGACTCAGACGTTAGCATCGGGATCAGGCACCGACAACGATCCTGAAGGAAGTCGCCGGATTGTAACAGTGCTTATCAGCATTTTCATAAATGTAGTATTTGGGAACCCAGTGTTTCCTGGAGCCACTTTTTATAGCCGATATAGAATTCTTGCCCTAAAGGCATTTCAGGACTTCAACAGCTTCCATGAGAATGGCAACAGCGGGGAACCTAAATCTGAGAAAGCAGCTGTGTAGTCTAAGTTACGTATCGTTGTGTTGCAAAAGACAAACTGCTTGGCCTGTTCGCAGCGATCGCCCCACAACTGAGCGATCGACGCTCCACTGCTGTTGAAGCACCAGATTGTTGGTACCCCGATCGGGCGGAAACAGGAGTCCGTATCATGGTGATTTAACAGTAGAGGCTAGTTTTACTCTGGCTAGACTCGGCTCCAGAGCAAGGTATTTCCCCACCGATGAGCGTTGCCCCTATGACCATCCCATCTGCCACCCCCGGCGATATTTTGATTCTCTCCAACGGGCCGGGGGAAATTTCGACCTGGGTGCGCCCGGTGGTGCAGGCGCTGCGATCGCACCACCCCGACTCTGACCAAGTCCGCATTTCCGTGGTGCTATCGCCCTGTGCTAACGCTTCCGGGCGCGAGGCCGAGATGGCCCGTGGCCTGCCGGGGGTCGATCGCATCCAGGGGCCAGAGCATTTCTTCTCCTTTTTGCTGTCCGGCAAAACAGCGGAGAGCTGGGACTGGCGACCCCACGGCGTAGTGCTGTTTTTGGGTGGCGACCAGATCTATCCGGTCGTGTTTGGCAAGCGTCTGGGCTATCGCACCGTCATCTACGCCGAGTGGGATGCCCGCTGGCACCGCTGGATCGATCGCTTTGGCTGCATGACGGCCAACATTGTCGAAGCGGCCCCAGAGGAGTTTCGCAGCAAATGTGCGGTGATTGGCGACCTGATGGCCGATGTGCAGGGCGATGGGGACGCGCAGTCGGTGCGCGATCGCCTTCACCTCAAACCCGACTACGACCTAATTGGCCTCATGCCCGGCTCGAAAAAGAACAAGCTCAGCGTGGGGCTGCCCTTCGCTCTAGCCACCGCCGAGGCCATCCATCGGCTGCGGCCCCAGACCCAGTTTGTCATTCCAGTAGCACCCATGCTGTCGCTAGAGGCGCTAGCCCAGTTCGCCGACGCGGCCCGCAACCCAGACCTTCGCCTGGTTGAGGGGGCCGCGACGGCCAAACTGGTAGAACCAGATGCGGCCCTACCTCGGTTGCGCACCCCCAGTGGCCTGGAGGTGCTGCTGTGGCAGGGCACCCCCGCCTACGATGTGATGGGCCAGATGCAGTTTTGCCTGACCACCGTGGGGGCCAACACCGCAGAATTGGGCTCCCTAGGTATTCCGATGATGGTGCTGCTGGCCACCCAAAAGCTAGAGGCGATGAAGGCCTGGGACGGCATTCCGGGCCTGCTGGCCAACCTGCCTCTGGTGGGAGACGGCTTTGCCAAATTAATCAACCGGCTGGTTTTGCGACAAGTATATAAGGAGGGGCGGCGGTTTGCCTGGCCCAACATCTGGGCAAACCGCGAGGTAGTGCCCGAGCGCATTGGCTCGATTACCCCTCGAACCGTAGCCGCAGAGGTAGTGGGATATTTGGCAGATCCAGACGCGCTGAGGGCAATGCATGAAGATCTGCGATCGGTGCGGGGCGCAGCGGGGGCCTCAGCCAAGTTGGCGGACATAGTTCTCGAAGAGCTAAGGTCTTGTTACTCAAGCGACGCGAGCGATTAGCGATCTTATGGAAAGACCTGCGGCTAAATCGATTCTCTGGGGGCCGGTGTGGGGCCTGGCGTTGATGCAGGGAGCAATTACCCTGCTGTGGGTGATTTACAACCTCTATCTGGTGCAACTACTTACCCGGCTGGGGTTTTCCCAAGGGCTGGCCGTGGGTTTGCTGGTGGTCGAAAACCTGCTGTCTATGGTGGTTGAACCCCTAATGGGCACCTTTTCTGATCAGATGCAGCATAAGATTGGCACCCGCTTGCCTATCATCAGCCTTGGGGTGGTGCTGGCTGCGGGCATCTTTGTGGTGATTCCAACGGTGCTGCTGTGGGGACAGGGGGCGCTGCGTTGGGGGCTGCCCCTGCTGCTGATCGCTTGGGCCCTGGCCATGTCGCTATTTCGCAGCCCGGCGCTGTCGCTGCTGGGGCGCTACGCCATGGGCACTCAGCTGCCCCAGGCGGCCAGCATTTTGACGCTGGTGGGCGGGGTGTCTGGGGCCATGGGGCCGCTGGCGGGCAAGTTTATCTTAGGACTGGGGCCGTTTGTAGCGTTTACCCTGGGGTCGGTAGTGCTGCTGGTGGCCACTCTGGCCCTGCGGTGGACAAACCCTAAGGGCGTGGTGGATGGAGGGTTGGGGGATGGGGCGATCGCCACCCATCCGGCCTCCATACCTTTACCCTGGGCCAGGCTGGGTCTGATCTTTGGCACCGGGGTCGGGGTGGGCCTGGGCTTTCGCCTGGTGATGACGGCACTGCCCGCAACCCTGGCCCAGCAGGTACCCAACGCCAATACGCCGCTGGTGCTGGGGGCCTTGTTCATCGCTCTGGCCTTGACGGCGATTCCGGCGGGGCAGCTGGCCCGGCACTTGGGCAATCGCCGCGCCATGGTGCTGGGGCTGAGCGCCATGGCTGGTCTGGCCATACTAGTGGGCGTGATTTCAAGTACAGCGGTAGGGATGCTGCTGGCCGCGCTGTTTGGTGCCGCCCTTAGCCTAGTCTCGAATGGCACCCTACCTTTTGCCCTAGACATGGTGCCCCCCGCCCGCGCCGGACTGGGTACGGGCACCTACTTTAGCGGCGGTGCCCTGGCCGCCAGCGTCGGGGGCGGGCTGTTTAGCAATAGCGGGCTGGCCCCGACGGTGATTGCCTTGGTGGCCGCCCTGGCGTTTTTGGTAGCGGGCTTGTGCGTGGGCGCTAGCGGACGAGTGGGGCAGAGAGTGACAAGCGAGGTGTAGATCTAAGGGGTAAAGGATTAGGACTAATACTGAAGCCGCCTTGGCTAGCCCAGGTTTGGCTGGGCAAACGCCGTTTGCCCCTACACAAGCTGCCTGTTTGGCATCGGGGTTGTACGATTCGAATTTGATATCACCTCCCTCTCTACTCCCCTACCCCCTTACTCCCTCAGGCTGCCGGGTCACTTCTAAATAAATATGCTCCAGCTTCACCGGGCTACGGGCGATCGAGTCGAGGGGAATGCCGTCGAAGCGATCGAACAGATCCTTAAGCTCGAGCTGGTCGGGCACCCAAAAGGCCAGGTCACCGCCGTAGGTGCGGTGGGGGTAGCCGAGCTGCTGGGCACGGGCGATCGCACCCTGGGGGTCCTTCGTCTCCACCGTGACAATCTCGCGCGCGGGAATGCGCGATCGCAGCTCATCCAGAGTGCCCTCTGCCAGCAGCTCACCCTGGCGCAAAATGCCGATCCGCTGGCACAGGCGCTCGACCTCATCGAGCAGGTGGGAGGTGAGCAGCACCGTCACCCCCATTGACTTAAACTGGCGAATGAGCTGCCATAGCTCTTGGCGCGCCTCGATATCGAGCCCGGTGGTGGGCTCGTCGAGAATCACCAGCTTGGGGCGGTGCAAAATCGCCGCCGCCATGCTCAATCGCCGCTGCATGCCGCCGCTCAGGCGCTCAACCGGAACGTGTTTTTTGTCTAACAGTTGCACCGACTCCAGGCACACATCTACGCGCCGCTGACAGTCTTGGCGAGAGAGGCCGTAGAGGCGGCCAAAGAAAAACAGGTTGTCGCTACAGGTCAGGCTACCGTAGAGCAGGTTGCTCTGAGGCATTACCCCCACCCAGGCTTTGGTGGCTTCTCCGGCGGGGCGATCGCCAATGGTGACGGTGCCGCTGTCGGCCTTAAGCAAGCCGCAGATAATGTTGATGGTGGTGGTTTTTCCGGCCCCGTTGGGGCCAAGCAGACCGTAGATTTCCCCCGGCTGTAGGTTCAGGCTGAGATTTTGCAAGACGGGCTTAGAACCGTAGCGCTTACAGAGATTGACGAGTTTTAACATCGGGGTATGTAACTTGGCTGCCGGAGGTGGTTGCCTCCCCCTACCGTTGGTTATGCTCAAGACGGGAGGCAGGGAAAGCCCCTGTATCTTATCAGTGAGGACCCTATGGCTGGCGATCGCGAACTGGTCTTGGCCGCAAACCAGGCTTTCTACCGCTCCTTTGAGAAAAAGGACATCGAAGCTATGGAGGCGGTCTGGTCGAAGGGCCTAGGCTGCCTCTGCATTCACCCTGGCCGCGATGCCCTCAAGGGCTGGGTCGAGATCCGCGAGGCCTGGGCGCGCATTTTTGAGAACACCAGCTACCTCGAAATCGACACCGACATTCTCACCGTGGAAGTTAGCGGCGATCTGGCCTACGTGGTGCTGATTGAGAATGTGCTGCAAATCAGCGGCAGCGAAGCTGGAACCGATCGCTTTGGCAGTCGCCGCTTAGAAGCGCGCTCGATGGCCACCAACAGCTTTGAACGTATGGCGGGGCAGTGGTACATGATTCACCACCACGGCAGCCCAGTGGTCGATTGAGGGCGATCGCCTCAGCAATGCCCTGGGGAATTGTCGCTTGGCAGCGTTGGAATCAGACATAAATCAACCCTAAGATAGGTGATCTCAGGTTAATTTTTGCCGCGATTTCATCCCTGGTTAATGTGAAACCGATATCCTACTCAATAATCTTTGGGGATTGTGGAGAACGATGAGTAGTTTTAGTTCTGATTTGACCGGTCGAGACTACGAGGTCAAAATCGGTGATTACTTTAGCCGAGGGTGGGAGATCTTTAAGGCCAAAGCACCGCTGTTTGTTTTGTTTACGCTACTGCTGGTGCTGATCCAAATTGTGATCTCAATTCTGCCCTCTCCCATCGGCGCTAGAGGCGAGGATGGTGCCAGTGGTGGCATTCTTAGCCTTGCCTTTAATATAGTGGCTCCGGCCCTCACCGCAGGCTACTACTTTGTTGCCTTTCAAATAGCGCGCAATCGCGATGCGGTGTTTAACGACTTTTTTCAGGGGTTTAACAAGTTTCTGCCCATCTTTCTAGTTTCGCTTGTCTCGACTGTTTTGACCGCCATCGGGTTTGTGCTGCTGGTTCTGCCGGGCGTTTATCTGGCTGTGGCTTACCTGTTTGCTCAACCGCTGGTGATCGACAAAAACGCCGACTTCTGGCAGGCCATGGAAACCAGCCGCAAGCTCATTACCAAGAAGTGGTTTTCGTTCTTTGCGCTGCTACTGCTGATTTTCTTGCTGAATGTCGGCGGTGCTATTCTGCTGGGCGTTGGCCTGCTGGTAACCATTCCGCTATCAGTTTGCATCATCGTGGCGGCTTACGAAGACATTGTGGGTCTCAATTCAGTGTCCGACGTCGCTGCTTGAGCGATCGCCTAATCTAGAGCTTTTAGGGCTTCAGTTAAGGCTGGAGCCCTTGTTTTTTAACTCTCTAGCTTTTTTTAAAGGGCGCGATCGCCAGGGTTCATCCTAGGCAACCTGCTACCACGCGGTGGCCGGAGAGTATCATCAGCTTTGGGAGTTTTCTGGCGGTGTTATGCGGTTATTTAAAACATGGCAGCTGCCACCCACAGCCCGCTGGATGCTGCTGTGGTTTGGGTTTGCCCTGGCGATTCGTTTCTTAGGATTGTTAAGCAAGCCCCTCTGGATGGACGAGGCGGCGACAATGATCTTCGCCCTGGGCAACAGCAGCTACTCGGCTCCCCTCGATCAGGTGGTTTCGTTAGATCAGCTGCTGACGCCCCTTCAGCCCCGGCCAGAGGCGAGCGTGGGCTCCGCCATTCACTACCTTATGCAGGAAGATAATCATCCTCCTGCCTACTTTGCGATCGCCCACCTGTGGATGAACCTGTTTCCCACCGTGCAGGGGGTAGCCTCGCCCTGGGCGGCACGCGCCCTGCCCGCTCTATTTGGGGCCTTGAGCGTACCAGCGGTGTATCTGGCCGGGTGGCTAGGGTTTCGCTCAGTGCGGGCGGGGCAAATCGGCGCTGCCTTTATGGCCGTGTCGCCCTTTGGCGTCGCCTTATCCCAGGAGGCGCGGCACTACAGCATGGCCACCCTCATGGTAGCGCTGGGGCTAGCCTGCTTTGCTGTGGGGGGCTGGAGCCTGCGCCGCCCCCGCCCCGGAGAAGCCGCCCCCCGACCGATTTCCTTGCCCCTGGCGCTGCTGTGGGTGGGCATCAATGCCCTGGCCTTTGCCACCCACTACTTTACGGTGCTGGCGCTGCTGGCCCAGGCTCTGGTGCTGGTGGCTCTGGCCATTCACCAAGGGCGAACCCAGCCCCAGATACTCTGGCAGCGCCCCTGGCGACGGCTCTACGGAGTCATGCTGGGAACGCTCGCCGCCTGCCTGGTGTGGCTGCCGGTGCTGCTCAATTTCTACGGCAGCAGCCAGTCTTCCAATTTGGCCATTGACCTCAGCCAGCCCAGAGTATGGCTCGACCCGATCGCCCAAACCCTCGTCGGGCTGATCTTTATGGTGATCACGCCCATCACCAATGCCCAAGGCGCTGTGGGCATTGCCGCCGTGGTGCTGTCGGTGCTGGTGCTGCTGCCCGTGCTGCTATGGATGGTGGCACAACTCGTGAGGGCGAGGCCCCTGGTAAGTCAATCTGACAATGGTCGGTTCGGCCTGTTTTTAATGGGTGGGTTTGTGCTGGCGGCGATCGCCCTCTTTTTTGCCGTCACCTATGGCTTAGGCATGGATATCACCCGAGGGCATCGGTACAACTTTGTGTTCCACCCCGGTGTGATGGTGCTGGTGGGGGGGCTATTAGCCATCTACTGGCCAGACACCGCCCAGCCGCGATCGCTCCGTATTCCCTTTACCCAGCAAAAAATCTCCGGGCGACGCACTGTTCAGGTGTTTTGGCTGGCTGGCCTGGTCAGCGCCCTATTTGTTGTGGGCAATTTGGCCTTTGCCAAATACTTTGCACCAGCCGAACTCGTGCACACCATTCAGGCAGAATCTACCCATCCAGCCCTGATCGGTTTCCCTGCCACTATTGAAGAAGAAAAGCCTACGGTAATTGGCCATGAGCTGCTGAGCATCGGCTGGGAAATTCACCGTCATTTCAACCCTACTGCCCCCAACAGCGGGTGGACTGTGCCGCCCCGTTTTTTTCTTTGGACCTTGCCTAGCAACCCCACGGTGCCCCCTGAAGAAAAGCTGGCGGAGATTCTCTCAACCATGCCTCGCCCCTTCGACCTCTGGTTTGTCCACATTGGTTCAGATTTGAGCGCCTATGGATGCCAGCAGCTAAGCCAAACGGGCAGCGGCGGCCATCCCTACAGCCATTACGAATGCACACCTTTCTAACCAACTTTGGGCGACAGAAGCCTACTTTTTCCCAGTTTCAGGAACTTGAGGGCATCAAAAACCGTCTCCTTTTGACGGCCTGGCCGTGGCCCTTAAAGATAGAGGTCTAAAGATGGGGTTGCAAACTCCTGTACCGCGCTCGGTTAATGCTGGAGCCAGAAACTTTTGAGCATGATGTAAGACCAGGAGGGGCTGGAGGGATTTTCTGCAAAAATTTACAAGCCGTTCTATAAGCTATAAATACCTAAATCTCATCAATCTATGTCTTTAGACATATGTTACGAATGTGTCTAAGCTGACGCATTTTTTAACGTTTATCCTTGAGGATGAAAAGGCTTCTGGCCATGGTGCTATTACATAACGTGTGGGTATTGGGCTAAACCACCATGAGAGATCTCTGGAAAGCTCAGCTGCCAAAGCTGAGACCGGTGCGACTCAAGTCTGTTCGGCTCAAACCGCTGCATACTAAGCCGCTGCCGTCCCCTTTGGCAATGGGTAACAAAAGCCGTCGAATCAAGATTTTTGGTGGGTTAGTTTTTGCCAGCCTACTGCTGGTGCAGGTGTCGGCGGCTCCCTTTGGGGGTCGAGATAGCAAGGCTGGCAACCTCAGCCCGGCCCTGTGGCAAACCACGGGCATGGTGCGTCAGTCCATTGTCGATCTCTATCGGGCGCGGCGATTGCTGGTGCAGGCCACGCTTCCGACCAAGGATGAGGCGGCTGTTACTGCAGCCAAGGCTCCTACGGCAGCCTCTGCCCCAGTTGCCGCTGCTAGCCCAACCAAGAGCCAGGCTCAGGCTGCACAGCCAGCTAGTAACTCTGGCCCAACGCGATCGCTGCCCCAGCCCTCGGCACCACCAGCCCCCAACACCGCTGGTGCCAGCTTTGACCCCGACAAAACCATTGATACCAATCTAGAGATGCGGGTGGCAGTTGCCAAAAACGCCTCTAGCCTAGAGGTGGCCACCTCTGTAGACGGCTACCTCATGGATCTCAATGGCCAAAACCACTGCAACCTGCCTGCCCAAAGCAGCCTGGTGCTCACACCCCAGGGCTCTGGCATGGC
The DNA here is from genome assembly GCA_031425055.1 of Phormidium sp. VAR_61_metabat_6. GTDB lineage: Bacteria > Cyanobacteriota > Cyanobacteriia > Phormidesmidales > Phormidesmidaceae > Nodosilinea. The sequence goes on along the minus strand of JANPIO010000284.1, from coordinate 900 downwards.
CGTCGGCAACTGCACCCTCAGCAACACGGCCTGGCTAGAGCCCGGCGAAGGCGGCTATGTCTTTGTGGGCGATAGCTGGTACAAAGGCCGCGTGCTGATGATCACCGATGGCTCTGGTCTGATGGCCGTCAACTTTGTGCTGATGCACGACTACCTCAGCAGCGTGGTCGGTAGCGAAATGTATGTGGGCTGGCCCGCCGAAGCGCTCAAGGCCCAGGCGGTAGCCGCTCGCTCCTATGCGCTGGTGCACCATGTGCGCCACGCCCAGCGCGCCTACGACCTCGACAACACCCAGCGCTACCAGGCCTATAAGGGCATTGCCAAAGAGACCAACACGACCCAGGCGGCGGTAGCAGACACTACGGGCGAGTTCATTAGCTACAACGGCGGCATTGTCGAATCGCTCTATGCGGCATCGGATGCGATCGTGCAGGCCGCCCACGGTGGCAACGGCATGAGCCAAACCGGCGCTATGGAACTGGCCTCTAAGGGCTACAACTACACCCAAATTTTGGGCAACTACTACCCCGGCACCAGCCTTTCCCGCCTAGTCGTAGAGTAGAAATATCGACCACCTGCCAAAGGGGCAGCGGGTCAAACTCCGCTTCTCGCCAGTAGTGAGCTGACGCCAAATTTTATGCCAATGCTTTAAACGCTCATCCTCGCAGGGTGAGCGTTTTTAGGCGTTGCTCGGATACAGGCATGAATCAAAACTGCAACGTATCTCGTAGGGGCAAACGGCCATTTGCCCCTACACAAATTCATGCTTCAATTTACCAACACCCGTTTTTATTACGAAACATACTACATGTGTCACACATTGCTCTCTACCTTCACTGATGAGCGAGGGGAGCAAAGGAGGCACATTTGCCATGACTATTTTAAATACACCAGTCAGAG
>JANPIO010000283.1:0-3235 GCA_031425055.1 Phormidium sp. VAR_61_metabat_6 | reverse complement strand
ATCCACATCCACCTCGATCGCATTCTCCAAAAACTTGTCGATCAAAATGGGGTGGTCGGGCTCCACATGCACCGCGTAGGTCATGTAGCGCTCCAGATCCGTGTCGGAGTAGACGATTTCCATAGCGCGGCCACCGAGCACGTAGCTGGGGCGCACCACCACGGGGTAGTCGATCTGCTGGGCCACCTTGAGCGCATCCTGGTAGCTGCGGGCCATGCCGTTGGGGGGCTGTTGGATGTCTAGCTCGCGCAGAATCGCCTCGAAGCGTTCGCGGTCTTCGGCCATGTCGATGGAGTCGGGAGAGGTGCCCCAAATTTTAGTGATCGGGTGATCGGGTAGTGGGGTGGGCAGGGAGGCGAGGTATTGCTGGAGGGGAACGGCCAGCTTGAGTGGGGTTTGGCCGCCGAACTGAATGATGATGCCGATGGGGTTCTCGGCTTCGATGATGTTGAGCACGTCTTCTTTGGTCAGGGGCTCAAAGTAGAGGCGATCGCTGGTGTCATAATCCGTAGACACCGTCTCGGGGTTGGAGTTGACCATGATGGTCTCGTAGTCGTCGTCGCGTAGGGCAAACGACGCGTGACAGCAGCAGTAGTCAAACTCAATGCCCTGGCCAATGCGGTTGGGGCCGCCGCCTAAAATCATCACCTTGGGGCGATCGCTGGGCAGCACCTCGGTCTCGTCTTCGTAGGTGGAGTAGTAGTAGGGGGTAAAGGCCTCAAACTCAGCGGCGCAGGTATCGACGGTTTTGTAGACCGGAATCACGCCCAGACCTTTGCGGTACTGGCGCACGGTGTCTTCGTGGGTTTGGGTGGCGTAGGCGATCTGGCGATCGCTAAAGCCCTGGCGCTTGACCGCCCGCATTTGCTCGTAGGTCAGCTCGGTGAGGGGGGTGCGCTTCAGGAACTTTTCGGTCTGCAACAGGCCGCAGAGCTGGTTGAGAAACCAGGGGTCGATGGCGGTGAGGTCGTAGATATCGTTGACCGACAGGCCCAGCTGCATGGCGTGGCGCAGGTCGAAGATGCGATCGGGGTTGGGGGTGCGCAGTTTGGGGCGAATTTCGTTGAGGCTGGGCAGCTTTTCGGCGCGATCGCAGCCCCAGCCCGCCCGGCCTGTCTCCAGCGATCGCAGCGCTTTCTGGAACGACTCCTGGAAGGTGCGCCCGATCGCCATCGCCTCGCCCACCGACTTCATCTGCGTAGTCAGCGTTGAGTTGGAGCCAGGAAATTTTTCAAAGGCGAACCGGGGAATTTTGGTCACCACGTAGTCGATGGTGGGCTCAAAGCTGGCCGGGGTTTTCTTGGTGATGTCGTTGGAAATTTCGTTGAGGGTGTAGCCCACCGCCAGCTTGGCGGCAAATTTTGCGATCGGGAAGCCCGTCGCCTTCGAGGCCAGCGCCGAGCTGCGTGACACCCGGGGGTTCATCTCAATGACAATAAAATCGCCGTTGTCGGGGTTGACCGCAAACTGAATGTTCGAGCCGCCCGTTTCCACTCCGATCTCGCGGATGATCTTGACTGAGGCATCGCGCAGGCGCTGGTACTCTTTGTCGGTCAGGGTTTGGGCTGGGGCCACGGTGATCGAGTCGCCCGTGTGCACGCCCATGGGGTCAAGGTTCTCAATTGAGCAGATGATCACCACGTTGTCGGCCAGATCGCGCATCACCTCCAGCTCGTACTCCTTCCAGCCCAGCAGCGACTGCTCAACGAGAATCTGTGACACCGGGCTGGCGTCGAGGCCCGATCGCGCAATGGTTTCAAATTCTTCCTGGTTGTAGGCAATGCCGCCGCCAGTGCCGCCCATGGTGTAGGCCGGGCGAATGATGAGGGGGAACGTGCCAATCTGCTTGGCAATGTCCTTTGCTTCATCCATGGTTTCGGCCAGACCCGAGGGGCACACCGGCACCTCAATGCGGGCCATCGCTTCTTTAAACAGCTTGCGATCTTCCGCCATTTCAATGGCTTCGAGCTTGGCTCCAATCAGCTCGACGCCGTAGCGCTCTAGCACGCCGGTTTTGGCCAGGGTCACCGCCAAATTCAGCGCCGTCTGTCCGCCCATGGTGGGCAACATGACGTCGGGGCGCTCCCGCTCAATCACCCGCTCCACGATTTCGGGGGTCAACGGTTCGATGTAGGTGCGGTTCGCCGTCTCCGGGTCGGTCATAATCGTCGCCGGGTTGGAGTTAATCAGCACCACCTCGTAGCCCTCTTCCCGCAGGGCTTTGCAGGCCTGGGTGCCCGAGTAGTCAAACTCGCAGGCCTGACCAATGACAATCGGGCCAGAGCCGATCAGCAGAATCTTTTTGATGTCATCACGGCGGGGCATAGGCTGCACGGGTGCGTAGGAAAAATCCAAATCATTCTAAGGGCTAATTGCCAGATTCGTTTGCTTAGGTTGCAGCATTCTGGCGCGATTCTTGGCGCGATTCCCCAGGGCTATGGGCCAATGTCAGCGTTTAGTGAATTTAAGCAAAACTTCCGCACGATTACTGAGGGATTTTGGGGGCAAAGACTACCCGCGCGGGTACTGCGATCGCCCCGCCCCCCTTGCCATGATGGGGCCATCCACTGAGTTGAACTACATGAGGTAGGCCATGACACGCCACGGTCAAATGTATCTCAGAGACACCGCTCCCCCGCGCTTTCGGGTTCCGGCCCGGGGCCGCTTCGGCAGAATGTTTCGCTGCACCCGCCCCTTCGCCCAAGACACCCCCGCTGTGCGCCAAGCCCTGATGGAGCTGGGCAAAGCCGGGGGAATTATGGACCCCGGCCCCACTAACAATCCCGACAACCCCGCGATTTTTGCCGGGTTTACCTTTTTAGGCCAGTTCATCGACCACGACCTCACCTTCGACCCCACCTCCAGCCTGGAGCGCCAGTCTGACCCCGAGGCGATCGAAAACTTCCGCACCCCGTCCTTTGAGCTAGATAGCGTCTATGGCGCTGGCCCCACCGCCAGCCCCCATCTCTACGACAGCAGCCCGGCCAATCGCGGCAAGCTGCTGATTGACGCGGCGCGCCCCCACGACCTGCCCCGCAACAGCCAGGGCACCGCACTGCTGGGCGACCCCCGCAACGACGAAAACCTGATCGTGTCGCAGATGCACCTGGCCTTCGTCAAGTTTCACAACGCGATGATCGACAAGCTCAAGGCCGACGGCGTCAACCCCAGCCAGCTGTTTGACGAAGCCCAAAAGCTGGTGCGCTGGCACTACCAGTGGATTGTGCTGCACGAG
>JANPIO010000282.1:0-7499 GCA_031425055.1 Phormidium sp. VAR_61_metabat_6 | reverse complement strand
GCTCAAAGTCCCCCAATTTTGGGGGACTTTGAGGAGGCGACGAGAGAATATCGCTCTAGATTCATTGCTCGATTGAGCACTGCAAGGCTTATGTCCCTTGGGTCGCACTGCGAATGCAGCGGCCAATGTTGGTGTCGATTTTAAGAATGTGGCTGATCAGCCAGTCGGCTAGCTGCTGATAGATTTCGATGGCAACCGCCTCGCTGGCGTCGCTAGCTTTGTAGCGATCGTGCAGTTGGCCAAAGTTCTCGATGAAGGTGGCGTGGGCCTGCTGGTTGACTTCGGCAATGGGGCACTTGTGCTTAGCGGCGCAGGCTTCTTCATGCTCAAAGTGCCATTCGGCGTAAAACTTAAGAAAGGCGAAGAGCTTTTTAATCGCGGTGCTGCCTTTGTGGTGGGCGATCGCCAGCCCCAAGTCATTGACGGCGGCAATCAGCTCTTTGTGGTGAGCGTCGATCATCGGTACGCCAGTGTTAAGGGAGTCGTCCCAGGTGAAGGGTTGGAGGGTGATGGTTTCCATGGCGGGTTAGGGGGTGGGGAGGTTAGGAAGATAGGGGAGGTAGGGAGGTTTTGAGTTTTGAGGTCTCAGTTTTGAGTTGGGTCGTTGCAACTGGGAATTCAAAACTTAAAATTCAAGATTCAAAATTCAAAACTTGTCTTGCGCTGTTTCATGGCTCGCTATCAGCAGTGGCAACAGGGCCGATAGCCAGAGGGCGAGGGCGCTGTCGTAGGGCAGGGTGAGATAGAGCCAGAGCCAGAGCGTGACGGCCAGGCCCAGAGGGCTGGTGAGCAAGTCGGCCAGCTTGAGCAAGCCGAGAAAGCCTTGGAGGAGTCGTAGAGCGTCTTGGGTCATGGCTACACCTTGCCTTTGAGAAAGCCGACGAGGTTTTGCAGAAAAGACTGGCTGACCGGGGCGGCACCCGCAGTGTCGGCAGTGACGCTGGTGGCATAGCCATGCTCTAGCGGGGCCGGGGCAGCGAGTTCGAAGGCGGCGGGGGGCGGGGCGGCTACCATCGGCATTTCTTCGGCCAGGCCGGTGACAATGAGGCGAAAGGCAATCTGCTGGGCCTTGGCCACGGGCAGGTTAAGCTGCTGGGCAATATCTTTGATGGCCATGGTGCCGTTGGTAAACTCCCACACCTGCCATTCGTTGGGGTTGAGGCGCAGGCTCGGCTTGCTCTCGACCACGCTGATCAACGCTGAGGAGGGATCGGGCAGCTTTTCATCGAGGGCGGCCCAGTCTTTGAGGGCGCGCAGCCCGGAGAGGGTGACATCGGTGGCGGTGGCGATCAGCCCGGTCATTTCGGAGGTTGGCAGAGGGGCTTTGGGGTCAAACTGAAACCAGCCGTCGGGCAGGGCAAACAGGGCGCACACCTGACGCATCACCTGGGTGTAAAACAGCAGTTTGAGCTGTTCGGCGGTGAGCACGCCCTGGTTTTTGAGGCACAGGCCCAGGGGGGTATGAAGCTGGCAGCTTTGGGCCAGCCGCGAGACGGCGCGATCGCCCATCCAACCCCGCTGGGCAATCAGCCGCATCAGGCCCTGCTGGTCGAGGCTGTTGCCAGCGGCAACAATTTGTCCCTGGCTTAGCCAGATGTGGTGATTGTGGCGAGCAACGGTGGTGGGGTCGGTGAGGGTGCAGATTGTTAACAGGCCGGTTTTATTGCCCTGCTCTACTAACTGGAACAGTTCGGGCAAAGAGAAATCGGCGAGGTATCCAGTGACAGTCATGGGTGTTATCCCTTTCTGCGGGCGAATGAGTGGGTTTAGAAGTCGGGAGCAGGGGAGCAAACGAGTGAGGGAGTGGGTATGGGGTTGGGCCTGGGGAGTTGACGGTTTTGTACCGCTAGCTTCAACGCCGCATCCGTAAATCCCGCATGTTGTTCGCCTGAATTTTAGTGGCGCTGCCTGGGCGGGCCGCTAGGTCGTAGGGGCTAAGCTGCCCGCCCAGGTAAACTGCACCAGGGAAATAACCGCCTGGGCTACCGATGCGGTTTCGTTGGCGTTGACGGCTATCACGGGCGGGCGGCGGGCGGGGTTGGGGTAGCCGAGGGCTAGGGCAATGTTGGCGGCATCCCAAGCGCCGGGGCAGTCGGTGTGGGTGAGGCCGATGATCATGGGCACGGGCGATCGCTGCTTCATGAAGGTCATGATGCGGCGAGCCTCGCGAAACTCGTGAGGTCGGTGGGCCGCCACCAGCAAAATATAGGCGTGGGCCTTTTGAATCAAAATGTCCCACATGAAGTCGAAGCGCGACTGGCCAGGGGTGCCGTAGAGGTGCAGGGCCATGTCGGGGCCAAACTGGAGGCGACCAAAGTCAAAGGCGACGGTGGTGCGCTTTTTGAGCAGCAGGGTGTCGTCAGTAGCGCGGCGATCGGTGTCTACCACCTCAATCTCACTGACAGACCGAATAAAGGTCGACTTGCCGGCCCCCACAGGGCCAGTAACCACTAGACGCATGATTTCCATGGATGAGCGGAGGCAATGAAGAACAAGGTCAAACGTCGTGGGGACGGAGCTTAAATTCAAGCGTGCAAAGTAGGCCTGGGGATAGCATGGGTAAAGGATCCCCCCTGCCCCCCTTTTTCAAGGGGGGTGTTCTCTGCCATCGAGCGCTACATCAAAACGGCTTTCAGATCGACCAGGGTACGCTTGATTTCGAGCATCAGCAGGCCTTGCTTAGCCGCTTTGTCAGCCAGCACTAGGAACACGGCATCTTCGCCGCAGCTGGTGAGAATGCCGTAGCCTTTGTCGCCCTCGACAAAAATGCGATCGATGCCGCCGCGGGCTAGCTCGCTGCCAATGCGATCGCCCAGGGAAAGCATAGCAGCCGACATAGCTGAAACCCGTTCTTCATCCATGCCGCCGGGCAGGCTAGCCGCTAAAGGTAGACCATCGGGGGTAACCACTGCTGCCCCTTGAATGTCGGTGGTAGAGGTGACAAAGCTTTGCAAAATATTGGTGAGTTTTTCGGTGCTAATAGCCATGGTTAGTTCTCTTTTGGGTTAAGGAAAATGAGGCAAATAAAGCTGAAGTAGAATCAATAGAAAAAGCGTGCGGCTAGGTGTTACATTGACGCAGCACCGGTTTTGACTAGCCGTCTAAAGAGACCCTCAGACCAGCCGGTTTCCTTCAGCACCGCTGCCGAAGAAACTTCGATATAAGCTTGCTCAATAAAGGCCAGATCGACCATGCAAATTTTGGCTAGGGCCTCGCGCAGCTGCTCATTTTTGCCGTCGGTCTGGGCACGTTTGCCCGCCTCATGCACGACGACAGCCATGGCGGGCACCACGTGCTGAGGGCCAATGCCAATGCGTACGTGAATTAAACCAATGCGCCAGCGCCGTTCGGCGTAGGCATCGCCCCAGTCATCCATGCCGGTGAACATTTCGTGGAACCAGGCCACAAAGGTTTCGCGCAGCCGGTGAATTCTGCCCTCAGACTCGTTGAGAATGGCGCTCATCTCGGCATCGCGACCCAGATACTCGTAGAAATAGTCGGCCATTTCTGGAGCAATTTCTAAACCCCAATCAGCTGTGGATTGAAGTACTTTACGGTCGTCGGCAGTGAATCCAATGCGCGACACCATCTTAGACATAAACTCGTTGGGTTCAAGGCTCATGGGGCCAATCCTTATAGTAGGGCTTTGTTTCAACATCCTTGTTTTATCGCTTTAGACCCAAGCGACAACACAGCGTGAATACCTAAGATTTCAAAATCCGGATGTTTTTCAAGAGAGTTCAAAATACGGCCTTTTCTTTGAACTTTAATCACGACTTTGGCGGGTATTTTCTAAGATGGGGAACGCCCTCATTGCTTAAGGGCGATGCCAGTAATACACCCGCATAGATAAAGTGTTGTAACTGACTTAAACAACACTGTGACTGTTAATATCCAGCAAAGCAATGCTAAAGCTACTGTTTAGGCGATCGCACTTTAGGAACCCCTAGATTGTTTATTTCGGGATCGTGCAACTGGCGTTGTACTGATAGATGTATTTGTAGATAAAAGTTGCTTTTTCTCAGACGACTCTGATTCGAACTACAGATTATTTCCCGGCCAGCGATTTCTAAACTGAGGTTATTTGTCAATAGTATTAAGCTATGCAAAGAAAAGGCTGAGTCCGCTCTGCCGCAGGCTGCGTGAGATTGCGGATATCGGCGATATATTTCTTAAAATAGAGTGGCGCAGGCGGTCTGTTGAGCCCTAGTCTGTGGCTAGAAGGCTATATAGTGAGATGCGATCGCGGCGCTATAGCTTTGCCGGGCCACAAGATGCCCATTGCTAAAGCCGCATCCATCGCTAACCCAACCAATTTTTGGCACTTAGAGGCAGTTAGACCTATGGCCCGACGACCAACAGCCGATGATGGGGTAGATCTGGCTCCCTATATTGATCACTCTTTGCTTAGCCCGACGGCTACGGCGGAGCAGGTGGCCCAGTGGTGTGCTGAGGGCGATCGCTACGGGTTTGCATCGGTTTGCATCGCCCCCTGCCACGTGCCCCAGGCCGTAGATCTTTTGCACAACACTAAAGTCAAAGTTTGTACGGTGATTGGCTTTCCCACCGGGGCGACGACCTCAGGCACTAAGCTTTATGAGGCCCAAGAAGCGGCTGAGCGGGGAGCCGACGAGCTTGATGTGGTGATCAATCTGGGGTGGCTCAAGACGGGCAATACCGATGCCATTCACCGAGAAATTGCCACCATTTGTGAAGAGACCGGTCTACTGGTCAAAGCCATTCTCGAAACCGCCGTGCTCACCCCGCCAGAAATCGCTCTCGCCGCCGAAGTTTGCATGGATGCTGGCGTTTCATTCTTAAAGACCAGCACCGGCTGGCAGGGGGGCGCTACCGTCGAAGTTGTGCGCCAGCTGTGGGAGCTGACCCAGGGGCGGGTGGGCATTAAAGCCTCTGGTGGTATTGGCACAGCCGCCCAGGCGGTGGCCCTGGTGCAGGAGGGGGCTACTCGCCTGGGCACCTCGCGCGGGGTCGATCTGATCCGGCAGCAGAAAGAGGAGCCCGCCGGTGCGGAGGCGATCGCTGACCGCCCTTAGGCTAGCCCAGGTTGAGCTTGAGGAAAATTAAGCCAATCAACGTGATTAGTCCGAGGGACTGGCGGAAGTAGTTGACCCCAGTGAACAGTTCTAGCCAGGCCCAGGTAAACCAGGTGCCAAAGGCCACCAGCTCGACGGTGGTTTGCAGTGGGCCCTCGGGGAGAACGGCCTGTAGAACGGTCGCCGTTCCTGCCACTAGAACTGGCAGGTTTGGTGGTTGAGCGATAACGAGGTTGCCCTCGCCGTCACGAAAGATGCGATCGAACAGGGATGGGTACTGCGCCCCAGAGGTCTCTAAATTACGGTTCATAGGAGGTATGTGCCTAATTGGGGGATGGTCGAGGATTCATGCTAGTGCTGTTGCCCACCCCAGGGTATGTACCGGATGTTAGATATAAAGCAGTAGACCGATTTCCTTGGGCTGAAGCACGCCGTTGCTCAACGGCACGGGCCTACGTTAGGAGCTTGAGGTGCAGAGGCCTGAGGGTGCTGGATGCCATCAAAAATGCTGTTTTTCTCAGCAGCACTGTTTTGCTCAGTAAATGTGACTACTAGCTCAGGTGTGGGCACATAGATCCAGAGAGCTTTAGGAACAACCTCAACGACGACCGGCGTTGTGCCGATACATTCTCCATCGGCATGAACCTCTAGCGCTGGGTACGCTCTCACTTCAATCGTAGAAGCCTGATGCATTTTGAGCCGTTCATGGGGTAGTTGTTTGCCCCGCATAGCCGCAAAAAAATGGCGAAAGTGATCCCACTTAGAGGGCTTGTTAATATAAATAAGATCAAGCTTGCCATCATTCATTTTGGCCTCAGGGGCTAGAGCAAATTCGATGCCATAGCGAGGGCTGTTGCAGACATTGACTTGTAAAGTACTCAGCCGCACTCTTCTACCATCAAAGCGCAAGGCCAAACGGTGTGGTCTAAACTGCAAAAAAGTTTTGAAGCCAGTAAAAAAGCTTTTAATAGCAGCCCAATAGTTGCTCTTAATGCCTTCCTTGACGTCATCTCCACAGGGAAAAAGTGAGGCTTCTAGTCCTATGCCCACTACTTCCATGAAATAGTGGTTATTGGCTTTGCCTAGGTCAAATTGGCTGCGCTCTCCCTCTATGAGAACTTGTATAGCCTGTGCCATATCTGTAGGAATATTTAGGCTAGCCGCAATGTTATTGCGGGTGCCAAGGGGAATAATGCCCAGTGCTGTCTGAGTATGGGCCAAGCCCCGAGCAACAGCCTCGATTGTGCCGTCGCCCCCGGCGACAACCACCAGTTTTGCTCCCGATTTTGCGGCTGCGGCCGCTAACCCTTGGCCATTTTCCTCGGCTGTTGTGGGGCAGATTTCGGCGTGGATACCCTGGCTGTGTAAGGCGTTGGTAAGATCAGGCACTAGCTGAGAATTTTCACTTGGCCCAGAGGTCGGGTTGACGATTAATACGGCATTCATCTCTGGAGTCTCCCGATTAGATTTCACGGAGCCATACAGCGGTGTGGAGGGCAGTGACGTTGGCAAAAAGCTTAGGCTGCTGTTGCGATCGCCCTACTCTCTACTAGGCTAGTTGAAATGCTCCCTGTGGGCATCTGAATGACGGGTACCTTTAGCCTACGCCCCAAATGGGTTGGTGGGCAGGCCGGGCACGAGGGCTGCGATCGCAAACACATCCCCCGAGTAAAACCCCTGCTGAATCTCTTTTTGGCTCAGCCCCACGGAGGCGGTGGTGACGTAGAGCGTCGATCGGTTAAGCCCCCCAAAGGTGGGGCAGGTGGGGCGCTGCACCGGCAGTTTCGCCCGGCCTAGGGCTTCCCCAGAGGGGCTAAAGCAGGCCACGCAGCCGCCATTCCATAAAGCCGTCCAGATATTGCCGTCGCTGTCGATCGCTAGGCCGTCGGGTTCGATGGTGTCGGCTTCGTCGCCTAGGTCAATGGCAACGGTGCGATCGCTAATTTCTCCCGTGGCCCCATCAAACCGGTAGGCAAAAATTTTGCGTTGGGGTGAGTCAGTTAAATAAAAGGTATGGCCGTCGGGGCTCCAGCCCAGCCCGTTGGAGATCGTCAGCTCTGTTTCCATGGTGCGCACTGAGCCGTCGGGGTCGTAGCGGTAGAGGGCCGCATGGCCAGGGTGGTCTGGGCTCATCGAGCCAATCCAAAAGCGCCCCTGGGGGTCGCACTTGCCGTCGTTAAAGCGGGTGCCGGGGGTATCAAACTCAAAGGTGTGGAGCGTTTCGACCTTCCCCGAGGTGAGATCGAGGCTGGCGATGCGATCGCCCAGGGCCACCAGCAGCCTTTCGCCCGCCATCAGAGCTATGGCGCTGCCCACATCGCCCACATTCCAGTGGCAGTCGTCACCGCTGCTAGGCTCAAACACATGGATGCGGTGGTTGAGAATATCGACCCAGTAGAGCACCTGCTTGTTGCCGTCCCACAGGGGGCCTTCCCCCAAGCGGGC
>JANPIO010000281.1:0-8689 GCA_031425055.1 Phormidium sp. VAR_61_metabat_6 | reverse complement strand
AACGGAATCTGCACCGTAATCGCCCCGGTGGGACATTCCTTCTCACAGGGCAGGCAGAACCAGCACTCGTCGTACTTCATGTAGGCTTTGCCGGTTTCAGGGTTTTTGACCAGCACGTCGAGGGGGCAGACCTCAATGCAGGCGTTGCATTTTTCGAGGCATTTCGATTCATCGACAATGACGGGTACGTCAACCCGTTGGGTAGTTAAGGCCATGGGGAATTCCTTCAGCTAAAAATCGAGGTGTAGGTTGGGTGTAGCATCAGTGGAACCCAACAGCGGGGATTGGCGTTGGGTTGCACTTCGTTGCACCCAACCTACGGGGTTACTGACCTACAGGGTGACCGGGTGCAGCTCAGGGGGATGGTGGGCAGTGCCCACCCTACGGGAAACTGGTGGGCGGTGCCCACCCTACCGGACGGCGACATCGTAGACTTCTTCAACGAGATCGACATCGACGATGTAGGGTTCGACGGCGCGCTTAAACAGCTCCATGTGGCCAGTTTCGCCCTTCTTTAGGTTGACGTGGCAGAACCACTCCTCGTTGTTCTTTTCGGGATAGTCGAGGCGGTAGTGGTAGAGGCCCCAGCGGGTCTCTTTGCGAAACAGGGAGGCGCGGGCGGCCATCTCGGCGCAGTCGCGGATGAAATGTACCTCCATGCAGCGCATCAGCTCGTGGGGGTCGCGGGCTCCCATCAGGCCGAGGGTGTCTTCGTAGGCAACAAATTTTTGCAGGCCAATGTCCATGTTGTGGGGCGACTTGGGCGGTTGCAGATAGTCGTTGACCAGGCGGCGCAGCTTGTACTCGATCTGAGTGTGGGGCACACCATCGGGCTGCTGGAGGGGCGCGTAGATACGAGCCTGCTCGGCGGCGAGAAAGTCGGCGTCGGGTTCGATATGTTCCAGGTCGCGCACGTAGTCCATGGCGTTTTCGCCCGCGATGCGACCGTAGACGAAGGCCCCGATCATATAGTTGTGGGGCACGCTGGCCATGTCTCCGGCGGCGTAGAGGCCGGGCACCGTCGTTTCGGCCCGCTCGTTGACCCAGACGCCCGAGGCGCTGTGGCCGCTGCACAGGCCAATTTCAGAGATATTCATCTCGACGCCGTGGGTGCGGTAGCTCTCGCCTCGACCCTCGTGGAATCGGCCCCGGCTGGGGCGTTCGTTGTCCCACAGAATGGTTTCGATTTCGCTGATGGTGTCGTCGTCGAGGTGATACATCTTCAGGTGCACCGGGCCTTTGCCGGAGTGCAGCTCTTTGTAGACCTCCAGCATCATCTGGCCGCTCCAGTAGTCGCAGTTGATGAAGCGGTGGCCCTCGGCGTTAGCGGTGTAAGCGCCAAAGGGGCTGGCCACGTAGGCGCAGGCGGGGCCGTTGTAGTCTTTGATCAGCGGGTTGATCTGGAAGCACTCAATGTTGGTCAGCTCGGCCCCGGCGTGGTAGGCCATGGAGTAGCCGTCACCCGCGTTGGTGGGGTTTTCGTAGGTGCCGTAGAGGTAGCCGGAGGCGGGCAATCCCAGGCGACCGCAGGCCCCGGTGCAGAGCACGACGGCCTTGGCCTGAATCACCACCATATTGCCGTTGCGTACGTCGAGACCGATGGCCCCGGTAACGCGACCGTTTTGCACCATGACGCGGGTGGCCATCACCCGGTTGGTGACGTTGACTTTGTGGCGCTTGACCTGGCGGGCGAGAATTTTTTTCAGGTCTTTGCCCTCGGGCATGGGCAGCACGTATTTGCCGACTCGGTGCACCTGCTTGAGGTCGTAGTTGCCCTCGTGGTCTTTTTGAAACTTGACGCCCCAGCTCTCCAGTTCTTGGATCACCTCGAAGCCCAGCCGCCCGGTTTCGTAGACGGCTTTTTGGTTAACAATGCCGTCGTTGGCGATGGTGATTTCGCGTACGTACTGCTCGGGGGTGGAGTTGCCGGGGATGACGGCGGTGTTGACCCCGTCCATGCCCATGGCGATCGCCCCGCTGCGGCGAATGTTGGCTTTCTCTAAAATCAGCACGTCGCTCTCGGGGCTGGCCTGCTTCGCCTTAATGCCTGCCATCGTGCCAGCGGTGCCCCCGCCGACGACTAGAAAATCAGTTTTAAGATACTGAATGTTCACGTAACCACGTCCTTGGTTTAAACGGCAGTGAAATTGAATTGCTGGGGTTAGAAAATGCTTAAATAACGGCAACTAACCCTTGTCTTCTGGGCCTTTGATACACAGTTTAAAGGAGACCACTAAAGCGAATCAAGGCGGTTTGTAGCGGTGGCTACGGTTTACCCATCACAGCCGTCTATACACTTATCAAAAAAATAAATGAGATTGAACTGGTTTTAATGGTAAGCATCTTTAAGAGTCTCTTCAAGCAGAAACTAGGCATCTATATTCTATGTTTCAATGATCGACAAGGGGTATGATTGGCTGAGAGGCGATCGCAGAATTAGAGTTATTTCTAAAACAACTTAAGCGAGTTAACTGATATGGAAATATACCAGCTCAAAGTATTTCTAGAAGTAGCTCGCTGCCTGAGTTTTACCGAGGCGGCTGACACGTTAAATTTGACCCAGCCAGCGGTGAGTGCCAAGATCAAGTGTCTAGAATCTGACCTTGAAACCCCTTTGTTTAGGCGCTTAGGGCGGCGCATAGAACTCACCCAGGTAGGCGAGTACCTGCTGGAAGAAGGTTCCAACCTGGTAGATTTAGAAAGCCGCCTGGTGGCTGAAATTGAGGAGATCAAGCAGGGAAAATTTAGCACCCTCAAAATTGGCTGCATGCCCGATATGCTGAGCAACTGGCTACCGTTAGTGCTCTACGAATACCGCCGGATCTATCCCGATGTGCAAACTAAATGTTTGCAGTTTAATGCGATCGAGTCACTATACCGGGCGATTAAGACTGGCGAGGTTGACGTTGGTATCTCAGATCTGAGTTTTTCGACCTTTGATGAAATTTCAGAAGTTGCAATTGGCTCGGTTCACTATTCGCTGGTGGTGTCGAGCAGTCATCAGCTGGCTCAGCGCCCCTGGCTCAGTTTAAAGGAGTTGACTGACCAGGCCTGGGTTTTGCCGCCCGAGAGCGTTCCTGGTCGCATTGTGCTGCAAAAGCGCATGCAGGAACTCGGGCTAAATCTTGCTGATTTTGCCCATGTCGAAGTTGTCGATGTGGCCAGTTTGATGCGCACCTATTTGCTCCAGGGCCACTACCTGGGGTTTGTCTCTGACTTTGAATTTCAGATGGAGTGTGAGGCCGGGCTGCTGCGCCGCATTCCCCTGGAAGAATTTGCCTTGGACACCCCTCTCTTTCTGATGATGGCCAAGCGTTTGGGTCGGGCTTTGGGTTTCGCGGGTCAACCCGCCGGTCGAGGTGGTCTGGGGCTAGAGCCAATTCGTCAGTTTGTGGCCATGGTGCAGGGCCATCCCGGCGTAAACCAAAGAATTGTTGCTAAAGAATTATTTTCCCCTGAGCCGTTAGATGCGCCACTGGCTGCATCCGGCGATCAAAAGGTGCCCCGGTTTCAGGCTCCTAACTTTTTGGTGCGCTCTGGTTCCGCCAGCGGCACCGAGACTATCAATCTCACCATTGGCACCCAAAACCGCACCATTCAAACCGTGACCGCTGGGCTGATTATTCAGCGGCTGGGGCTGCTAGAGCATTTCTTACCCCGCGAGGGCCGCTACAGCGGCGTTCAGTATCGCATTCAGTGGGCTGACTACAGCTCTGGAGCACCGATTGTGGCTGGGCTAGAGTCCCAACGGATCGACATTGGCGTACTGGGCGATTACCCATTGCTGCTCAGTGCGGCGACGGGGGATAGTACCGCCCCGGCGGCGGGCACCCGCTTAATTAGCTTTGTGGCCAGCAATCTAGATGGCACCGGCAACGACATCATCGTGCCCCAGCACTCGACCCTCGACTGTATCGACGATTTGGCGGGGCGGGTGATTGCGGTGCCCTTTGGCTCGGCGGCCCACGGCATGGTGATGCGATCGCTCCACCACCGCCACATTCTCAACGATGTTACCCTCACCTCCAGCGACAGTGCTGGCCCCCAGCGATCGGGCCGCAGCGCCGCGCCCGTGGATGGCTATGCCTACTTCGCCCCGTTCCATGAAATTGCCAAGCACAAGGGCCAGTTTCGCCGTCTGCTGCACGAAAACCTAGACGGGTTGCCCACCTTCCACGGCGTTGTGATCCGCGCCGACCTGGCTGAGCAATATCCCGAAATTGCCGTGGCCTACCTGCGATCGCTGCTGGCCGCCCAGTATTGGTATGCCACCCAGCCGATGGCCACCACCCTGGTTAGTCGCTGGGTGAAGATGGATGCCGCCATTGTGGCCAAAACCCTGCGCGCTAGCACCAGCGACCAGGCCGATGTGGTGTATTTACCCGAAACTCAGCTGCGCACCGACTGGCTCCAGGCCCACATTCACCAGCTGGGCCAGATCGCTGGACAAGAGCACCTGGGCCACATCAACCTCGATCGCTGGATGCAGCCCGAGTTTCTAGAGCGGGCGATCGCAGCGCTTTAGAGCCGCATTCTGTTTGCTCCCCAAGGGAGAGGGCAAACGCCGTTTGCCCCTACAGGCAGCCCTCCATGCTCTTCATGGTCTCTTCGCGGATGCACTCAAACACCTGACGGTGCAGCGCCACAAACTCCGCCGAGAGAGTGTCATCAAAGTGACGGGGGCGGCGCAGCCCAATCGGTAGCTCAGCCTTGATATGCCCCGGCTGCACCCCCATAATGCAGATGCGATCACCCAAAAAGATCGCCTCCTCAATGTCGTGGGTGACAAAAATCACCGTGGTTTTCAGGTCATCCCAAATATCTAGCAACAGCTCCTGCATCATGTGCCGAGTTTGGGCATCCAGCGCGGCAAAGGGCTCATCCATCAGCAGCACCGAGGGTGAGTTGACCAACGCCCGCACAATGCTGGCTCGCTGCTGCATGCCCCCCGACATCTGGTGCGGGTAGCTGTTGCGGTGCTTGTAGAGCCCCACCCGGTTGAGGTAGTCGTGGACGAGTTCGGTGCGATCGCCCTGGGCCATGCCGCGAATTTTGAGCCCCAGCTCAATGTTTTGAAACGCCGTCTTCCAGGGCAGCAGCGAATATTGCTGAAATACAAAGCCGCGATCGGCTCCCGGTCGTGTAACTGGAGTCTGATCGACCATCACATAGCCCGCTGTCGGTTTAATGAACCCGGCAATCACATTCAGCAGCGTCGATTTACCGCATCCCGAAGGTCCCAGTAAACAGACAAATTCCCCCGGCTTAATGCCTAGCTGAATCTGGTTTAGCACATGAATGTCTTGGCCCCGGTTGCGAAACGCGACCGATAAGCCCTCTACCTGCACCGCACCCTTAACCGTTTGCCGTTGCTCAAGCTGCGTCGTCATCACGTCTTAGTCGTCCTTGTGAGTAGCATCAAAAAAGTCTTCGTCAATCACGATTTAAAGGTTGCAGCTGAGAAAGCTGGTGGGCATTGCCCACCCTACTAGCTGTCAAACTCAAAACTCAGAACTTAAAACTCAAAACTTTCTCAAACCCTAAGCACTTCCCTGCTTCTTAACCACCCGCCAGGGCATCAGCGCCTCCATCGCCCGACTCACAGCCCAAGAGCTGAAGGCTCCCATTAGGCCAATCAGCAGCATTCCCATCACAATCGGCGGATAGTTAGAAGTCACATAAGACTCCCAGGTGATGTAGCCAATGCCGTAGCGCCCCGCCAAAATCTCGGCAGTTACCAGACAAAACCAAGCGTTGCCCATACCAATCACCAATCCACTGGCAATACTCGGCAGCGACCCCGGCACCACAATATCTTTGAAAATGTGCCAGGGCCTAGCCCCCAAACACTGCCCTACCCGAATCAGCACCGTATCGCTGAGGGTGCTCTCTACCCCATTAATCGTGCTAATTAATACCGGAAAAAATGCCCCTACGAAAGTAATAAAAATCATGCCGCTCTCGGCGTTGGGGAACATGAGAATTGCCAAAGGAATCCAGGCTACCGCTGGAATAGGGCGCAGCAGTTCTAGGGGTGGCAGCAGCAGATCTTCGGCTACCGCAAACCAGCCGATCAGAATGCCCAAGAGCACCCCAAACCCAGACGCTACCGCATAGCCCCACAGCACCCGAGTAAGGCTGGAACGAAAATGTACCCAGGGACTTTCAGCAAAAAACGTCAGCGTTGCCTTAAATACTTCTACTGGGGAAGGTGAAAACTGAAAATCGATCAAAAAATTGAAATTAATTGCGCAGAGAAACTGCCAAATGCCAAAAAAGAGCACCAGAGCCAATAGTCGTCGAGCCGACCGATTCGACAAAAATAGAGCCTGTAGACTGTCGCCAATCTGCCCTAGCCAGCGCGGATACTCTACCCGTGAAACTGAAACCGCCATCGTGCGCCTCTCAATCACATCAAAATGGATTAACTGGAAGCCACAGTAGGGCAAGCCGATTCTGCCATTCTGCTCTCTACGACCCACACCAACTGCCTCTAGGTGCAGAGGCGGCTTGGGGCGAGGCGTCGACGACTGACCCCGCTGCGGCTATCTCACATTTAGCTCGAGCAGCAGGCTAACGCTTGGCCCCCACCAGCTGGCGCGAGGCATAGAGGTCTTGCAACCCTCTAAACGCCGTCATCTGCCCTCCTGTTGATGACGCGTAGGTCTGGGCATCGGCCTCTACCAAGAAGGCGGCAACCTCATCCCCATTGCTGACAAAGTAAGAGTTTTCGGCAAATAGCTTCCAGCCGTTGTTGTGGTCGTGAACAAACATCACGTCGGCGGCCTGCCCCTCAGCCTGAAGCTCCCCAAGCGCTTTGATCATGTTGGCAATGGAGGCGTAGTTTCTGACTTTTTCTTCTCCCTGCACCCAAAACTGGGCGGCCCGTTTGGGGTCAGTAATCGCTTCGTCGGTCAAAGCATCTTTGCCGGTAATTTGATAATTTCCAGCGGCGGCTACAACCTCCTCATAGACCAGATCCATTTCTTCCATCGCCTGGCGCAGATAGCTCTCGTCAATCCAGTTGGTGACTTCTTCGGGGTCAACCGGGGTCTCAATGCGGCCCAGTTTAGTCAGCGTTGCCACGCTATTTTTTAGGCTGCTAGTTTGTACTTCGCCAATGGTGGGGTCGAGGGCCTGAAGCCCAGAGGGGCCTAAAAACATATAGACAACCTCTTTATCGACTCCAGACCACCCTTCAATCTGGGTAGAAATGCCCTCTGGATCGGCTTGAAACATTTGATTGGCTTCTAGCACAGCCTTGAGGTAGGCCACCACAATTTCAGGATGTTCTTCGGCAAAATCCGATCGCACCACAATGCCGTGGAGCGTCGGTACGCCAGTCTGGGCACCATCGAAAATTTTCTTGGCAAACCCGCGAAAGGGAAACAGTTCGCCAAAGGGAACAAAGTCCGCGTGGGCATCAATTTGCCCGGTGCGCAGACTAGCACCACCCACCTCTGGGGCCTGGCTAATCAGCTCTACATCGGTGTCAGGGTTGAGGCCAGCATCAGCGAGGGCATTGAGCACCATGCCGTGGGCCGCTGACCCAAAGGGAACCGAAATAGTGCCACCTTTTAAGTCTGCTAGGGATGTGGCATCGCTATCTTTAGGCACCACAACGGCGTTGCCCGCGCCGGTAGGGCTGTAGGCCAATGTGCCCACAAAAACAGAGTCGGCATCCTTAGCCTCTTGCTGAAATTTGATCAGGTTGATGACAGAGGGAAAGTCACCCATCAGGCCAATATCGAGCTGATCGGCCAGCATTTTATTGGTGATTGGCGGGCCAGAAGTATAGCTCGACCACTCAATTTTGTATTTGACCCCTTCATATTTGCCATCGGTGGGCAAATGCTTTTCTAACAGCTCTAGCTCACGGACGGTGGCCCCACCCACCGCTGTGTTGATCACCTGATCTTGGGTGCCGATCGCAATTCGAATTACCTCTCCAGAATAGCTTTCGGAGCTAGTAGATTCACTTTCAGAACTAACTTCTCCTGACGAGCAGGAACCCATCAAAATAACAGACGCGATTAATAGTCCTGAGGCAATTTTCTTCCGAGACCAACCCAGTAAGTAGCGCATACTTTTACCTGCATCAACTCATCTGCAAGCCCATTTATTCCACTAAGCTAAGCTGGGGACTGTAAACCGAGATACATCTTGATTTGTTCAGTGATTTCACCCATAAAATTATTTTCTGAGTTCATGCAAACTAATGATGAAAATCAGAAAAGCTGTAATTAGTAGTCAACTATTTACAAACTGTTATGGGCAAACTGTTGAGCCAAAAAGGCTTTGCCTGAGGGAATTGGGTCATGCCTGACGAACTGAAGTAACTCCTGGGACGCGCCGCCACGGGTGGGACGGAGGCTCAGAGGTTACTTTGTCAATGGGCAGGCGATCGCCCTAGACAGTGGATAGTGCGACAGCCTATTTAGAATCCATGGAGCGGCGGGGCTTAGATTTGCCCGTGCGCGACAGGTTGTAGGACTGTGAAAACTCTTTTTTGCGGGCACTGCAACATTGGCATGGCTGACCACCACTGGGTAGTGCATTTTAGTGCAGGCTATAGGAAAAGACGGGGTCGCCTTGCTCGGCCAACTTCTGCCGGATATGGCGGTTGTAGTCATGGATGAACAGCCAGATCGCCCCGATGTGATTCGCGAGCTTCTTCGAGAAGGACAAC
>JANPIO010000280.1:0-7529 GCA_031425055.1 Phormidium sp. VAR_61_metabat_6 | reverse complement strand
AAAGGAACAAAGTGAGGCGCAGTCTCTCTATGGCTCAATTACAGAGAGCTTACGCAACAACACTGAGCACCTAATCGAAATTACCTGCGACCAGCAGCCTCACAAACGCATCAGCGTTTTAGGTAGCGAAATTGCAGCCATTCAAATCTTTGAGAAAAGCGGTACAGCTACGGCATCAGGTCGCCCGCCGGGTTTCTTCGCCCTAAGTAGCGACCAATAAGCGATCGCAACCTAAGGAGTTAAGGTCAGTGCCTGGTAACATCGCTTCAGCTCAAGAGCCTAGCGCCATTCGGGTCAGCCAGTTGCAGTTTCAATGGCCATCGGGGCTGTCAGTGCTGCAAGATTGCTCGCTCACGGTGAAGCCTGGTGAGTTTTGCATGTTGCTGGGCAACAATGGTAGTGGCAAGTCAACTTTGCTCAAAATCCTTGGTGGGCTACTGCAACCTCAATCGGGAGAGTGGTCGGTTGAAAAGCCCTTGGGATTTGTATTTCAGAACCCCGACCACCAGTTGGTAATGCCCACTGTGGGAGCTGACGTAGCGTTTGGTTTAGTAGATGAGCACCTTCCCTTAGCAGAGATTCGCAATCGGGTTGACGATGCTTTATCTGCCATCAATCTGTTGGAGCTAAAACGTCGACCCATCTATGCTCTTAGCGGCGGGCAAAAGCAGCGGGTAGCAATTGCTGGGGCCATTGCCCGACATTGCCAGGTGCTACTACTGGATGAACCTACTGCCCTACTCGATCCCGATAGCCAGATTGATTTGGTGAAACGGGTAAGAAATCTGGTTAAGGAGCGGGGGTTAACAGCGTTATGGGTAACCCACAGACTAGTGGAACTTGACTACTGCGATCGCGCCTTTCTGCTAGAGGCAGGGCGAGTATTAGACGAGGGCGAGCCGGCTCGCCTGAAGCAGCGGCTACAAAGCCAAGTCTGAATGTCTTCAACGGCCGTCTAGGTTCTAACTCTCAGCAGCTACGCTCAATTGGAGGCAGTGATAGCAAAAATTCTTGGTAGAATGAGGGCTTGAGTTATTTATTCAGGTTGTTATGGCTAAGCGCTCTCCTTTCGACAGTACGCAGGTTATGCGACGCACCGAAGACCTGATTCGGGCCGCTTCAAACCGCTACCGCATTACGGTACAAGTAGCTAATCGAGCTCAGCGAAGACGCTTCGAAGATTTTGAAAACTACGAAGACCCCAAGATGAAGCCTGTACTGCGGGCCATCATCGAGATGTCTGATGAGTTGACCCAACCTGAAATTATTGGCGAATAATAGTATCAAAACTGTCCGCGTTCATGGGTGAGCGGTTTACAAAGGAAGGTAATGGGTGGCGGCTCGGCTGGGACGCCACCGCTCCTAAGTACTGTGGACTGTTAGCTGGCTCTAATTGGGCGATAGAGTTAACCAAGACCGAGTTTCGTGCCTTTCGGCGGTTAGCGATGGAAATAAGTGAAACCATGCAGGCGATCGCCAGCGAACTTATGGACGATGAACGCATTACCTGTGAAGCAGAAGCCGATCACCTGTGGATAGAAGCAGAAGGCTTGCCAGAAGCCTATGGTATACGGTTTATTCTTAAGTCAGGTCGTCAATGTGAAGGTGAGTGGGACGTAGAAGCGACCCAGCAAATGCTGCAGGCCATCTTCCACCTCACGGTGTTTTGAGGGTTTTCTAGAACAGATTGCAACTTTCTCAGATTTTATCTGGCTATGTACCTCCCTGTGTTATTCTAGTTAAGCACGATTGGAAGACCGGGGCGTAGCGCAGCTTGGTAGCGCACCACTTTGGGGTAGTGGGGGTCGTGGGTTCAAATCCCGCCGCTCCGATTGCCGAAACCCTCCAGAAATGGAGGGTTTCGGCTTTTAAACTCGGCGATCGCACTGTATCGAACCACAATAAGCAACGACATTGGGGCAACCCGATGACCCGGTAAACCGATCGCTGGCTCAGCAAAAGGTGGTGCCTATCGAGGCCGACCTGCGAAACAAGGGCACTGGTCTTTTAACAGGTGGTGACCAAATGCAGATCGATTTTTAACACCCGCCGCTGCCCAGACCAGGGCTGAAAAAGTCTCTGGGTGCGAGTTTCGTTGAATTCGAGAAAACTACTTTGACTAGTCAGCTCTGCGGGGTGCTCACCGTCTGAGGCAATGCACAGGTTGAAGCCAAATTCTAGGGTGCGCCCAGGTGCTTCCGGCATTTTTTCTTCGATTAGGGTATCTTGCAGCCAATAGTCGCGGATTAGAAAATTTAGTCCACGTCTGAGGTTGAGCGATCGCTTGTAGCCCCGGCTTCCCGCTGGGGACGATGGAATCACTAGCTCGTAGCTTCTGCACGCCGACGAGAGAGCATTGGTAGACCACGGTGCCAACTGGTCTTTTTCTGAAAGCAAAATCGTCATAGGGATGCAATAAGCCTGCCCGAAGGAAGTCAGAAACTGATTAACAAATAAGACTTATTCTCATTTATTGCCCTGATTCTGGCAAGCAACCCGGCTGGGGCAATGGTAAGTTAACCTGCTATCCCTGCTGAGCTTAGGGGTGATCGGGCATCGCTCCGACTGCGAGCAAGCGCGAAAACTGTGAATTGGGGTTAGCTAAGAGGGTGGCGCGATCGCCGTACTCCACCACCTGCCCCTGCTCCAAAATCAAAATCTGGTCAGCCCGCTCCACGGTCTTGAGCCGATGGGCAATGATCAGCCCCGTGCGGTTCACCAATAGCCGCTCCACCGCCCGCTCAATCAGCTGCTCAGTCAGCGGGTCGAGCCGCGACGACGCTTCATCGAGCACCACCAGCCACGGATCTTTGAGGAATACTCGCGCAAACGCCAGCAGCTGCGCCTGCCCCGCCGACAGCCCGCCGCTGTCAGCTCCCAGTTCTGTATCAAGTCCGGCGGACAGCGCCTCCAACCAGGGTATCAGGCCCAGTTCATCCAGAGTTTGCAGAATGGCGCGATCGCCAATATGCCTATTAAAAAAGGTCAAATTATTCCGCACCGAAGTCTGAAACAGCTGTACATCCTGAGTCACAAACCCCACATGGTGCGGCAGTTCTACCCTAGATACCTGACTGATATCGACCCCGCCCAGGCGAACCTGCCCCTGCTGAATGTCGTACAGCCGCAGCAGCAGTCGCGCCAGGGTGCTCTTGCCGCTGCCCGTGCGACCCAGCAGGCCGAGGGTTTGCCCGGCGGGGTGGTGGAGGGTGTGGTTTTGGTGGGTGGGGTGATGGGGAAGGTGGGGGTGATGGGGTGACCAGGTGATGGAGTGATGGGTTTTGAACTTTGAATTTTGAATTTCCCTACTCCCCCACTCCCCATACCCAAACCACACGTTGGCGATCGCCAGCCCCTGCTGCAAAACTGCGATCGCCACAAACGCCCCCGCTGTCCACACTAGCGACCGCTGCTGCCCACCGGAGATCGCCGTATCGATGAAGTAGCGAAAATTTGCGGGTTTAGCAGCTGTAAGCCAATGCCCCCCAGCAGGGCGATCGCCAACCCTAAAAACCGCCCTCGCTGCCGTTTTAGATACGTCGCCAACATCGCTCGATACCCCGGTGTCGCCGCCCCCATAGCGAACCTACCCCGCAAAGAACCTATCCACAGCCTAGCGACTCGCTCGTCCTCAAAGGATTCCTAAACGGAGTGTTTTGACTCCTAACGGGGATCGTTTAGGGTGCAATGGAAGATTTGCTGCTCCTAGAAGGCTTGAGCGATATACCCTAAAACGAGAAAGCCGCAGATTGTCTTAAACAGACTACCTACGGCGATCGCTCTCGTAACAACTTTAGACCAGGAACCCGTGCTTAGGCTAGGGATCGGTGCGAAGTTCCTGAGGTTGCAGGTAAGCAATCATTTCGTCAACACCCCGTTGAATGCGTCGGGTGACGGTCATGGGGCTGACGCCAATTTTCTCAGCTACCTCTTTGCGGGACAAGCCTTTGAAGAAGACAAACTCAATAGCAGTGCGGGTTTTAGACTCAAGCTGGTTCAACGCCCGCTGGATTTGTTGACGATCTTCTTCCAATGCCTGCATGAGTTGATAGTGACTGTCAGGCAGGGTTTCGCCCAGGGTGATATTGGAGTCAACCTGTTGGCAAACAGTAGCGTCAAGGCTCAGGGGAAGACGATTTTTGTGAGCCATCTTAACTTCGCGCCACTCTTTGACCGGTACACCCAGTGCCTCAGCCATTTCGCCATCACTGGGGTTGCGGCCTAAGGAACGCATTAGCTCCATCTGAAGTTTTTGAGACTCTTTTTGCAAGTCTTGCCAGCGGCGGGGAATCTTAACTGTAGTACCGCGATCGCGCAGGAAGTGCAGCATCTCGCCACGAATGTAAGGTACGGCAAAGGAGCTAAAGGCACAGCCTTGACCAGGGTTAAACCGCTCAATGGCACGAATCAAACCGATGTAGCCAATCTGCTCAAGATCTTCGTAGGGCTCAGAACACTGATGGCTGACGCGGTGGGCAATTTTGCGCACTAGTCCAGCATTGAGTTGCACCAGCCGGTTACGCAGGTGTACAGAGGGAGACTGCTTGTACTGCATCAGCAGTTCCATGCCACGAGAGCGAATTGTCGAAGTTTGAGTAGCCATATCTGCGGGTGTCCTTACGAGAGCGGGTTCGCTGAGAACTGTCCTTATTCTCGGGATTCACACCGGCATTCACCATAGTTGATCCACGGTACTCCAGCGGAGGGTCAACGCCAATCTCCGTAGTTTCACGGAACAAGGGCCTACCGTTCGAAGCGCAGCCAAACACCTTTAATCTAGAGATGATGTTTGGTCGTCATACTGAACTAAATTGGCTGGTGACGTCCTAACCTCATTGATCTAGAAGGCTGGAAGAGCCTTCTTTGGCAGCCAAAACCGGGCTAAGCTAGAGGCTACGTCCAAGACATTACATCTCTTAATATCTCTCCGATTAGATTGATGGCTCTTAAGGCAGTTTTACTCGACTTCAACGGTGTCGTGATTAACGATGAGGCCATCCATGGGCAGTTGATTGAGGAGTTGCTCCTAGAAGAAAATCTTCGACCCAACCCCCAGGATTTGGTGGAATATTGTTTAGGTCGCTCCGATGCCGCTTGTCTCAGTGAGCTACTTACTCGTCAAGGACGAGTGATATCTGAGGGGTACTTAGAAAAACTGCTCGACCGTAAAGCTACCCGCTATCGAGAAGTGCTGACCGCCCTAGATCAACTGCCGCTATATCCAGGTCTTGACGATTTGGTTTATCAAATCAGGGCAGCACAGCTCAAGCTGGCGATTGTGTCTGGAGCACGACGCGAGGAAATTGAAGCTGTACTAACACAGACGGCCTGGGGCAATTATGTAGATCTGATTGTTTCCTCAGATGATCTGGCTATCGGGGTGAGTAAGCCTGCCCCAGATGGCTATTTGCTCGCCATTGAGCGCTTTAATCAACAGTTTGCTGACCTAGCTCTACAGCCAACGGATTGCTTAGCCATAGAAGATTCTTTTGCTGGAATTGAGGCTGCTAAACGGGCAGGAGTACCCGTACTGGGCGTGGCCCATGTCTACCCCTACCAGATGATTCACCGTCGAGCGACATGGGTGATCGATCATCTCTATGAGCTGAGCCTAGACTGGCTCAAACCCTACTACGGGTCTGAGTCGGGTAGATCGGAACGGGTTTCAGCTTAGACATGGTCAAGCCTGTATTGAGATACTACGACTAGCGTGTATTGTTGGGGCTGACTATAGGGCTGCCAGCTTCTCTAGATAGGGTTTTGCCAGGTAGAAGCTGGCAATAGATTTGGCATCTACTGCTTCTCCAGCCAAGATAGCTTTCTCAAGTTGGGCAGGGGTAAGCCGTACGACTTCGATATCTTCATCGGCATCGGCGTCGGGAGGTGATTCAATGGCGTCTAGGTCAGTCGCTAGAAAGGCATAGATAATTTCGTCTGAATAGCCAGGGGCCAAAGGGAAGTTGCCGATAGGTAACCAGGTTTGAGCGCTGTGGCCAATTTCCTCTTGGATTTCTCGACGAATGGTGGCGGCAGGGGATTCATCAGCCTCGATGGTGCCGGCTGGAAACTCTAGCAGCCGTCCAAGCACAGCAAAGCGGTACTGACGCACCATGATCAGCTCACCACTGGCGGTTATAGGTACGGCTAAGGCACCACCTGGATGACGGATGCATTCCCAGTCGCCTTCTGCTCGGTTTGGCAGGCGCAGGCGATTGACCTCGAAGTTGAACTTGCGGCCCTCGTAAAATAAGCGCTGCTTGAGCAGTTGAGGAGGCTCTTGACCCAAAGGCATAGGTGACGGCTAAGAAAGGGCGCGTGCGGTCAACCTATTGTAGCGGGCTGAGAGCGCGTAGATTAGGTCGAGACGCTGATTGGGCCAAGGGGCTGGACTCCAGCAGGGTCAACAGTCCGACAAAGGAAGCGTATCGATTGACCACTGACAGGATCGCGCCAGTGGGGAGCAATCTCGGCTAGAGGGATGAGCACAAAGGCGCGCTCGCGCAGGCGGGGATGGGGAACATGCAGGGCTGGTTCAGCGATAATCGACTGGCCGTAAAACAGCAAATCGAGGTCAAGGGTGCGTGGCCCCCACCGCTCACGACGCACCCGACCGAAGTGCTGTTCGGTGGCTAGTAGCTGATGGAGTAGGTCTTGGGCTGATAGGGAGGTCTTGAGCAGAGCACAGGCATTTAAAATATCGGGTTGAGGGGGGCCAATAGCGACGGTTTGATAAAGGCTTGACTGCGCTGTGACCTCGATATAGCGATTTTGATGCAGAGCCGTGAGGGCTTGCTGCAAAGTTTTTTGGGAGTTGCCCAAGTTGCTGCCGAGGGCGATCGCACAGGGTACAGCCGTCATGCCCTAGCCCAGATGAGGCTGAAGCCGGGCCACCAACTGGTCGGCTGGCAGCACGCCTTCGATGCGATCTACGGGCTGTCCGGATTTAAATAACACCAGTGTAGGAAGGGCCGCAATCCGGTGCTGAGAGGCAATTTGCGGATACTTATCGGTGTCGATTTTGACGATTTTGAGCTGTCCCTTCAGCTGACTACTGACGGTGGTTAAAATGCCCGCCATCATCTGACAGGGACCACACCAGGTGGCATAAAAATCAACCAGCACTGGACCTGAAGCTTCAGCCAGCAGGTCTTCAAAACTCTGAAATTGCTGTTTGACAGCCATCGCATACCCCTTTGGTAGTCCCTATTGCCCAAGCAACAGCATTGCCCGTTTGTCTGGGATAAGCTACTGTTTTAAGCACTATTTTAGTGTTTTAACCCATTATTGATTGAGCTTGGCTGCGGGGAAGGGTGGGTGGCACTAGCTTGGCCAGGCAAACTTGGCTACACGGCCATCTGACACAGGAAGGTATCGAGTGCAGCGGCGACTTTCTCAGCCCAGTCTTCTTGGGCATAGTGGCCGACTTCTTCTAGGGTTTGGAGTTCACCGTTGGGGAGGGTTTGAACGGCGGCCTCTGCCAGACTAACTGGCAGCCAGGGATCCTTTTGACCCCACAGCACTAGGGTGGG
>JANPIO010000279.1:0-5168 GCA_031425055.1 Phormidium sp. VAR_61_metabat_6 | reverse complement strand
CTGCCCACCGTCAAAGCGCGATCGCGGCACAGGCTCTCTCAAAATCGGCGATCGCGGCCCCATGGGGCGAATTTTAGTGCTGGGCGAACCGGGCAACGGAATCATCCCCGAACTCGCGCCCTTGCCCAACGAAGTGATTATTCCTAAACCCGGCAAGGGAGCCTTCTATGCCACTGAGCTAGAAGCCCACCTCAAAGCCCAGGGCATCACCCACCTGATTATTACCGGCGTGACCACCGAAGTCTGCGTGCAAACCACCATGCGCGAGGCCAACGATCGCGGCTACGAATGCCTACTGGTCGAAGATGCCACCGAGAGCTATTTCCCCGAATTTAAGCAATCTACCCTCGAAATGGTGCGCGCCCAGGACGGCATCATCGGCTGGACGGGGCACACCGAGGCGCTGATCAGCGCCCTAGCAGCCCAGTATGCCGCGCAGGCAGTAGCTTTGCCTAGCTGAAACGATCGATCGCCCGGCTGCTCTCGCCTCACAGTCCTTCAACACCCTTTCGCTTCCAGGATTTACCAAAATCCTGGAGTTTTTTTTGGCGATCGACAAGACAAAAAACTGGAGTATGATTTGCCTTACTATGGCTACTTCAGAAGGGCCATCTTTGACCTGCTCCAACTACAGCAGCGATGGTGGTAGAACCCGTCGATCTTTTGTCATCTAAATTCACCCCTGCTCTATCCGTGAAGAGTTATAAAGCGAAGGCAAAAGCTGGTAAAGAGAAATTTTTTACAGTCAGAGGATTTGCCTCATTCCGATGAGTGATTGAGCAAAGATTTTGTCGAAATCATTGACAGAAGGTGATTCAACGCGATACACCATGGACATCGGGTAATAATAGCTTGCAAAATGCAAAGTTTTTTAAATTTCTGGCTTAATCGGCATCAGGAGAGATGGACATGAATGCCAACTTGATCATGTCCAATATTTTGAATCCTCCGGTGCTGTTTTTCTTTTTAGGAATGTTGGCTGTTTTAGTTAAGTCCGACTTAGAAATTCCGCCACCAATTCCGAAGCTGTTTTCTCTATATTTGCTGTTGGCGATCGGGTTTAAAGGTGGCGTTGAGCTAACTAAGAGCGGCATCAACCAGCAGGTGGTGCTGACGATTTTGGCCGCGATCATGATGGCCTGCGCTGTGCCGCTATACACGTTTTTTATTCTGCGGCTGAAGCTCGACACCTATGACTCGGCGGCGATCGCCGCCACCTACGGCTCGATCAGCGCTGTTACGTTCATTACGGCCAGCGCCTTTCTCACCGAGTTGGGCATGCCCTTTGATGGTTTTATGGTGGCCGCCCTAGCCCTGATGGAATCCCCGGCAATTATTGTGGGGCTAATTCTGGTGAACTTCTTCGCCAGGGACGAAAATCGAGAATTTGTCTGGTCTGAGGTGCTGCGGGATGCCTTTCTCAACAGCTCGGTCTTTTTGTTGGTGGGCAGCTTAATCATCGGCGTGCTCACTGGCGAGCATGGTTGGGAGGTCTTATCGCCTTTTACCCAGCAAATGTTCTACGGTGTGCTGACCTTCTTCTTGCTTGACATGGGCCTAGTCGCAGCCCGACGCATTAAAGACTTGCAAAAAACCGGCTTGTTCTTAATTTCCTTTGCCATACTGATCCCAATACTAAATGCAGGCGTTGGATTGCTAATCGCCAGGGCGATCAATATGTCCCAAGGTAATGCCCTCCTATTTGCGGTGCTGTGTGCCAGCGCATCCTATATTGCGGTGCCGGCGGCCATGCGGCTAACGGTGCCCGAAGCCAACCCAAGCCTGTACGTTTCTACAGCTTTAGCGGTCACGTTTCCGTTCAATATTACTGTCGGAATTCCGCTTTATCTGTACGGCATTAACCTGTTGTGGAACTAAGCCCATGCACCTAGTTAAAAAAATTGAGATTATTGCTAACTCCTTTGAGCTGGCCAAGATTTTAGACAGCTTAAAAAAATCCGGAGTTCATGGCCATGCGGTGATCCGCAATGTAGAAGGCGAAGGACTGCGCGGCGGCAGCGAAGACCTCGATATGACCATGGACGACAACGTCTACATCGTTGCGTTTTGCATGCCTGACGAAATCAAAACCGTGGCCGAGAACGTGCGGCCGCTGTTGAACAAGTTTGGGGGCACCTGTTACATCTCCGATGTAATGGAAATTCGCTCCGTGAAATGTGTGGCGTCGCTGTAAGGAATTGAGTTATGGATCATAGCGATAGAGGTATCGATCGCCGCCGAGTACTAACGTTCGGCGGTGGATTGCTAGGGTTAGCGGCGCTGGGGCCAGCGCTCTGGCCAATCAAATCGGCAGCGGCGGCAACTTTAGCACCGTCATCGCTCAGCCCTGAGGAGGCGCTGCAGCGATTGCTAAACGGCAACCAGCGCTTCACTGGGCACCACCTCGAACACCCTGACCAGTCGGAGGAGCGGGTGCTAGAACTGACCCAGTCCCAGCACCCTTTTGCCACGGTGCTGAGCTGTGCCGACTCGCGGGTGGCGGCTGAGATCGTTTTTGACCAGGGTCTAGGCGATATTTTTGACGTGCGAGTAGCGGGCAATATTGCCACGCCTGAGGTGGTGGGCAGCATTGAGTATGCTGTGGAGCTGCTCGAAACCCCACTGCTGATGGTGCTGGGCCACGAGCGCTGTGGCGCGGTGACGGCAGCCGTAAAAAATGAACCCCTACCGGGAGCGATCGGCACCTTTGTCCAGGCGATTTTGCCAGCGGTGAATCAGGTGAAGGGGCTGCCGGGGGATGCGGTGGACAACGCGGTGACAGCCAACGTGCGCTACCAGGTTGAGCAGGTGTTGAGGTCGTCAATAGTGCGCGATCGACAGCAGTCGGGCCAGCTTCAGGTGGTTGGTGCCCGCTACGATCTCGATACCGGCACCGTCACCCTAGTCACCTAAGGCGGTTTACCGCAGCCTCTCCAGCAGATGTTCGCCCACCCGCAGGGCATTGGCCATCACCGTCAGGGCATTCCCCACGCTGGCGCTGGAGGGCATAAAACTGCTGTCGACCACATATAGGTTGTCTAGCTCGTGGGCGCGGCAGTTGATATCCAACACCGAAGTATCGGGGTCAGTGCCCATGCGGCAGGTGCCACACTGGTAGGCCATCACCGACTGAGGCACCTCGCCGCGCGGGTGCAGGCCAGATCGCGAAAACAGGCTGCTGTCTTTCTCCACCGACTTCAGCACGTCGAGCCAGCGGTACACGAGGCGATCGTGGGCCTCGGCGTTGTTGGCGGTAAACGCCACCGAGAGCTTGCCGTCCTTGACCGTCACCCGGTTTTTGGGATCGGGCAGCACCTCGGTCATGGCCCACCAGGCGATCGATCGCGTCGCCAGCTGCTTGAGCCCAAAGTTGGGCATAAACTTGGTAATCAGCGAGAGCACCGGCGGCGACTCGGCAAAAATCGCGTCTTGCAGCACCCCGCCCATGTTTTGTATGTGGCCCATAGGGTAGTCAACTTGACCGTCGCCCCAGTAGTAGTCGTTAATGCCCACCGATCGCGGAAATTTGCCAGAATTAGACTGGGCCGTGACCTGCACAATCGAACTCAGCTGAGTCTTCATCAGGTTGCGGCCCACCTGATCTGAACTGTTGGCTAACCCATGGGGGTGTCTTTCATTGGCTGACTGCAGCAGCAGCGCCGCCGAATTTACCGCCCCGCAGGCCAGCACAACGATGTCGGCCATAAAGATATAGAGCTGACCATTGATCTCGGCCTGCACCGCCTTGACCGCCGTCCCCGCCGGATTGGTGAGAACACCGGTAACTTGAGCCGAGGTCTTAAGGGTAACGTTGCCAAAGTCTAAGGCCGGATTGACCCCAAACACCTCGGCATCTCCGGTCGGGTCATCCTTCCGCAGCGACAGCGATATCGGCAGTGGGTAGGGGTGGCAGCCCTGGTTGGCAATGCCCTCTACCACGGGCTGGATGGTGGGGTCGTGGGCGATCGCCGGGTAGGCAAAATCACCGCTGCGAGGTGGTTCAGTAGGATCTACCCCGCTCTGACCATGCACTTGGTACATCGCCTCAGCTTCGGTATAGTAAGGCTCAAAATCGCTGTACTTGAAGCACCACTCGGGCGAAGGGCCGTCTTGGTGATTCACCATTTCAAAATCTTTTTCGCGCATGCGCTGCAAGGCGGCCCCGTAGATTTTGGTGTTGCCGCCGATCGCATACTTCATCTGCGGCGTAAAGGGTTCACCCTCACCGTCGTACCACTGCTCGGGGGCATGGTAGCGCTGCTTTTCAAAGATGTCCACACCGCTGATGTTTTGCTCTTCGAGGGGCATCGCGTCGCCGCGTTCCAGCAGCAAAATGCGCTTGCCCGACGGAGCCAGCTTGCGGGCCAGGGTGCCGCCCCCCGCCCCGGTGCCGACAATGATCACGTCGTAGTGCTGGTCATCGATAATCATGGTAGGTTCCTCACTGGATCGGCTTTAAGCAACTGGCAATTGGTGGGCAGTGCCCACCCTACCGGGGGTTGACTACGGAAGCTTGACTGCTAAGCCACGGCAAACCCGGTGTGGGGCCTAACTGAAGGCTCTTGAAATCCTAGGACAATGTCTGCTTCAGGTATACCTGCTGCCACAAGTTCGGTAGCAATACCATCTTCTGTACCATCACGTTGTACCCAAACTTTGCGATCGCGAATTTCCACGTGAATTAGGCAACCGTGGTGGTGACGCTGATCATTCCAACCCTTAGAAAGAATGACGTATTGGTCATTGTCAGTGTCAAAAGCCGCCAGATTTCGGACATCCACGTTAGCGTAGGCAATATGCGTGTAGGGAGTTAGAACATCCCGAATGGTCTGGCGGTAGTCTTCTAAGGTATCCATCGAGTGATTACCTCTTGCTCAGGATTGAACGATAAAAGTTTAACTACATTTTGTTCTAGAAGCATTTTGCCAATTTCTTTCTCAAATAGATCGAGGTAAACGGCCTCTCGAATTGCCAAATATAATATGTCCGGTTCCGTCAAGCTCAAGGCATTTTGATAAAGAACAAACGTAACCGTCCCTCAGCTAACTTTTAAGCTAAGGAGAGAGGCTCCTGTTGAGCCGGTGGTGAGTCATCCTGTTCAGGTTCAGCTTGAGGGAGTAAGGATGGGGTGGGCTGGTGTAACCGAGTTGCCGCACAGGCTTGACTGA
>JANPIO010000278.1:0-5643 GCA_031425055.1 Phormidium sp. VAR_61_metabat_6 | reverse complement strand
CGAGGCGATCGAGCGCCAGAGCGTCACCTTGTTTCAGGTGCGCATCGAGCTAATTGACGGTAAAGATATTCTGCGATCGAACATGAATGTCAACGTGAATTTTGTCGGCGATCAGCTGGCCGATGCCCTAGTGGTGCCGACGGTGGCGGTGGTGACCCAGGCGGGGGAGAGCGGCGTGCTGGTGCCCGGTGATGATCGCGATATTGTGTTTCAGCCGGTGACCCTCGGCCCTCAGGTGGGCGACCAAATTCAAATTGTCGATGGTATTGAGGAGGGCGATCGCGTCTTTGTCGATCTGCCCCCTGGCAAATCCCTCGAAAATATCACCGTTCGCCAAGATCGTTAAAATCGTTGTACTTGCTGATCCTGGACTCACTATGACGATTAAGACCAGTGATTCTAAAACCTAGCCTGAGAACTCACCTGCTGGAAAATTTTCAGTCTGAATATCAAGATGCCCGAGACAATGTCTTGATTGCTAGCGATATTGCTCCAGATCTCATACCTAAAGAGCCATTTTTTAACCTAGATCAGGCCTTAGAAAAAGATTGGCTACCTCCCCTTAATTCTCCAAAGTAACTTTGAATGAACCTGCAAGAAAGCCTGTCGATGGCAACCAAAACTTTGGCGGCCAACCGTCTCCGCAGCGCCCTCACCATGCTCGGCATTATTATCGGCAATGCCTCGGTGATTACCATGGTGGGCCTGGGCGAAGGGGCACAACGGTATGTCAATGCCCAGCTCGAAACCTTGGGGCCAAACGTGCTGTTTGTGGTGCCGGGCAGCCGCGAAACACGGGAGCTGGGGTCGCTGGAGGTGCCGCGTACGCTGGTGCTAGATGACGCCACGGCGATCGCCGAACAGGTGCCCTCGGTCAGTGCCGTGGCGGCAGAGTCGAGCGGTCGCCAGCTCGTCACCTATCGCAACCGCAACGCCAACGTCAATGTGGTGGGCATTACCCCAGACTTTCTCACGGTGCGCAGTTTTGAGGTAGCCAACGGACGCTTTGTCAGCGATCTCGATCTAACCCGCAGCGCCCAGGTCGCCGTGATTGGCGAGACCCTGCGAGAGCGCCTATTCGACGACGAAGCGGCCCTAGGCCAGCAAATTCGCATCGGGGGGGTCACCTTTGACGTAGTGGGGGTGCTAGAGAAGAAGGGCTCTAACCTGGGCCTTGACTACGACGACGCGGTGATGGTGCCGCTGACGACCAAAGATAGTCGCCTGGCCGGCAGCGAGCGATCGCCCTACGGCATCGAGGTGTCGTTCATTACGGTGTCGGCCCGCGATCGCGCCAGCATGGCCACCGCCGAGTTTCAGATCACCAACCTGCTGCGCCTGCGCCACAACATTCGCGACGAAGACGACTTTTACATCAGCAGCCAAGACTCGCTGCTCACCATTGCCAACACGATTACCGGAGCACTGACCCTGATGCTGGCGGCGATCGCCGGGATTTCTCTCTTTGTGGGCGGCATCGGCATTATGAATATCATGCTGGTGTCGGTGCGCGAGCGCACCCAGGAGATCGGGTTGAGGAAGGCGATCGGAGCCTCCCAGGGCGATATTTTGGGCCAGTTTTTAATTGAGGCGATCATTCTATCGATCGCGGGGGGCGTGATTGGCACCGCCGTGGGGGTGAGCGGCATTTTGCTAATTGGGGTGCTGACTCCCTTTGAAGCCGGGATTTCGGCGGGGGCGATTTTGCTGACGGTGACTGTTTCTGGCGGCATTGGCCTGTTCTTCGGCGTGTTTCCGGCCCGCCAAGCGGCTAAGCTTGACCCAATTGTGGCCTTGAGAACGGCTTAACGGGGAGTGCTGCTGCGGACTAACGATATGGCGTTTGAACTCGATCACCTGTTTATTTGCACCGCTCACAATGCCCCTGCCGCCGAACAGCTGCTCCAGTTTGGGCTAGTGGAGGGCAGAGCCAACGTGCATGCCGGTCAGGGCACAGCTAACCGCTGCTTTTTCTTCCACAACCTGATGCTGGAGCTGCTGTGGGTGCACAATGCCGCTGAAGCCCAGTCTGATAGCACTCGCCCCACCTATCTGTGGGAGCGCTGGTCTGGTCTAGCCCAGGGCACCTGCCCCTTTGGGGTTTGTCTGCGCCCGATCGCAGGTCAAGCCTCCGCAGCCCTTCCCTTCCCCACTTGGAACTACCAGCCCGCCTACTTTTCGACGGGCGTAGCCATACCTGTAGCGACCAATGTGTCGGTTCTCACAGAGCCGATGCTATTTTGTCTGCCTTTTGCCAAGCGACAGGATAGCTACACTGAAGCCAAGGCGCAACCCCTCGATCACGCCTTTGGGTTGCGCGAGGTGACGCGGGTTAGTTTGACCTTGACCCAACCGCCGCCGCGATCGAGGGAATTAGAGGCGCTCTCCGCCACCAACTTGATCACAATCCAAACCGGCCCCGCCTATCTCATGGAACTCGGCTTTGATGGAGAGACCCAGGCCCAGCACCACGACTTTCGCCCTGCCCTACCGCTGATAGTTCACTGGTAAAAGCATGAACCTTCGTACCGCCATCGAAGCCGATTTACCGGCCTTGGCAACGTTATTTCGAGAAACGGTGTTAGTCAACGGCCCGCAGCACTACAGTCCGGCTCAGGTTGAGGCTTGGGCGGCTGTCGATGCGGCTAGCCCTCGATTTCACCAGTTCGTCTTGGCAGTAACCACCTTTGTGGCCGAGAATGATACTGCTATCCTCGGCTTTGCGGGCATTGGTGACGACGGCTATGTGGCGTCTACCTACGTGCGCCACGACTGTCTGCACCGGGGCATCGGCTCGCTGCTGATGCAGGCGGTGCTCACCCACGCCCAAGAGAAGCAAATTCAGCGCCTCTACGCCGAAGCCAGCGAGTTTAGCCTAGGGCTATTCAAAAAATTTGGCTTTAGCCAGTACGACACCGAAGTGGTCGATCGCAACGGCGTGCAGTTCACGCGGTATTTAGTAGAACGGGTTTTGGCTGAGGCTGAGGTCTAGGGTCTAGGGTGCCTTCTTAAACCCTAGACCCTAGACCTCGAACCCTGTTTACTTTCTAGCAACGCCATCGACGCGGGCGGCATGCTTGACCGCTGAGGCTACGGCAGCGGCAACCCTTTCATCAAACACCGAGGGGATAATGTGCTCGCGATCGATCTGGTGAGGGCTAACCAGGGCTGCGATCGCGTAGGCCGCCTCCAGATACATCGACGGCGTGATCTCCTGGGCGCGGCAGTCGAGCGCCCCCCGCAGCACTCCCGGAAAGGCCAGCACATTGTTGATCTGGTTGGGGTAGTCGCTGCGGCCCGTAGCCATCACGGCCACCTTGCCTGCTACCAGCTCGGGCTGAATTTCAGGGATCGGGTTGGCCATGGCAAAGACGATCGGGTCTGCCGCCATCGAGGCCACCATATCCACCGACACGACCCCCGGCGCGCTGACGCCTAAAAAGATATCGGCCCCCACCATAGCGTCGGCTAGAGTGCCCGAGGCTTCCACCGCAAATTCCTGCTTCTGAGCATTTAGGTCATCGCGGCTTAGCGAGAGAATGCCCTTGGAGTCGCAGAGCACGATGGAGGTGGCACCCGCCTTTTGCAGCAGCTTGGCGATCGCCACCCCCGCTGCCCCAGCCCCGTTAATCACTACCTTGACCTGGATGAGGGATTTGTTGACCAGCTTGAGGGCGTTGATCAGCGCCGCTAAGGTGACAATGGCGGTGCCGTGCTGGTCGTCGTGAAAGACCGGAATATCTAGCTCCTGGCGCAGGCGAGCCTCGATCTCAAAGCAGCGGGGGGCGCTGATATCTTCGAGGTTGACGCCGCCAAAGACGGGAGCCAGCTGCTTCACGGCGGTGACGATCGCATCGGTATCCTGGGTATCTAGACAGATTGGGAAGGCATCTAGCCCGGCAAATTTCTTAAACAGCAGCGCTTTACCCTCCATCACCGGTAGAGCAGCGGCGGGGCCAAGATTCCCCAAGCCCAACACGGCGCTGCCGTCGGTGACGATCGCCACCGTGTTGCCCTTGATGGTGAGGTCAAAGACGCGATCGGGGTGCTCGGCAATTTCGACGCACACCCGCCCCACGCCGGGGGTGTAGGCCATAGCCAGGTCATCCTGGTTGTGCAGCTCGAGCTTGCTCTCAACGCTGATCTTGCCGCCCTCGTGGATTTTGAAGGTGCGATCGCAGATCTCCAAGATCTCGATGTCTTCGACGGTTTTGACCGCCGCAATGATGTCTTCGACGTGGGCTTCGCTAGAAGCATCGACGTGCAGCACCCGCACCAGATCATGACGATTGCGGCTAATTAGCTCAAAATCGCCTAGATTGCCCCCAGCTTCGGCAATTGCCTGGGTAATGCGCGCCAGCATGCCGGTTTTATTCGGAATTTTGAGCCGTAGACTGAGACTATAACTGGGGTTGGGGGTAAGAGTTGCCATGCCAAAACCTTTGGGCGATCGCCAGCGAAACAAGACTGCTGTCTTGAGGGAATAGTAAGACCAGCATCCTAGTTTAGGCGACCAAGTCTCTCCCGTCTGTGTCTCCCCAGTGTGTGTGAAGATAGCAGTAGCGTCTGTTACCTATGCACCGTTCTGGCGTCTTCTGGCTATCCCCCTCACCGCCATGCCCAGTCTCTACAGCGAAGTCACCATCAACGCCCCCCGGTTTGCCGTTTGGGATGCTCTCGTCCGCAAAGAAGAGTGGCACCGTTGGAACACCTTTCTCTACGACTGCGACCCCAACCTGCCGATTCGCCCCGGCGGCGAAATCTTCCTCGCCCTGCGCCGTCTTGAGGGCGAAGACGAAACTGAGTTTCAGCCCCGCATCGTCGTGGTGCAGCCCAACCACTGCCTGCGGTGGATTTCTAAAGGCCCTGGCTTTAAGAGCGAGCATGTGTTTGAACTGGAGGATGTCGGCCCCAACCGCACCAAATACATCCACCAAGAGCGCATCTCTGGCCTGCTCTCCCAGGTATTTTTGCCATTCATTCGCCGCGACGAAAAAGAAGGCATTCGCCGGATGGCCCGGCAGATCAAGCGCTACGTAGAGCACCACTACCGACGGCAGTGGTGACGGGCATTAGGGGTGGATGGGTGGATGGGTTTTGTATGCCTTAGCGATCTACTCTCCAGGAGCGATCTCTAGGACGAGGCCAAAGATTGGGAATTGAGCTTGAAAGCGGCTCGATTAGAGCGGGCGGGGCGATCGCTGCGCAGGGGATGGGGTTCGCCCACCAGAATGACCGAGCCGGTCAGCTGATCGACTAAAGACGTCGTCTGTGCGCCCACAGACAACCCATTGCCGACTCGACGACGCTGGAGGCGCAGCATCACAACATCAAATTGCGACGCCGTTTTGACAATGGTAGACACCGCGTTGTCTCCCGCTACGAGGCGAATATCGATGTCGATATCCGCAGCGGGAAACCGATTGACCAGCAGCTCTAGCTGTTTGGCCAATCGGCTGCGCTGGAGTTCTGAGGCCCGCGAACCGTGTACATGCAGCAGCGTGATTTTGGCCTGGTAGGTGCTAGCCAGCACCTGGGCAAAGCGCAGGGTGCGAAGGTTAGCAGGAGAGGGGTTCTCAATCGGCAGCAAAATGGTTTTAAAGGTTGTAGGCGAAGCTAGCAGGCGGGCCACCACCACCGGGC
>JANPIO010000277.1:0-7379 GCA_031425055.1 Phormidium sp. VAR_61_metabat_6 | reverse complement strand
CTAGAACGATTGGGTTAGCCGCTGTGTAAGTCACAGTCAAAAAAGGTCAGGGTTCACGCCTTGGCCTTTTTCATTGCCCCTGCTAAAAAAGTGGGGCCAAACCAATCGTCCCCACCACAACGCCACACCTTAATCTGAAATAGCCGGTAGCTGTGCAGAGACAAAGCCACCGACTATTTCAAAATTAGATCCGGTTGAGCAGATCGTTCTAACGACCTAAAAGCAAATCAGACGTTGCTAATCGTTTTCTCGATTAACCAGCATCGCTACAGCTTTTTCCACTGCCATAAGCGCCTGCTGCACCTCATCGGCACTGACATTAAGCGGCGGCACAAAGCGCACCACCTGCGGCCCGGCGGGCACCAGCAGCAAGCCTTCGTCCATGGCCGCTTTGACGATATCTACCGATTTAATGGTGGAGTCGGCCTGAAGCACTAAACCGTTGATCAGCCCCCAGCCGCGCACCTGCTCTAGCAGGGCAGGATACTGCTGCACCAGGCGTTGCAGGCCAAAGCGTAACTGTTCACCGCGCAGCTTCACATTGTTCAGCAGGTTCTCAGACTCCAGGGTTTCGCACACCGTGAGGCCTACCTTGCAGGCAAAGGGGTTGCCGCCAAAGGTGCTGGCGTGGTCACCGGGCTCAAACACCGCGCAGGAAGACTTGCACAACAGCGCTCCAATCGGAATACCGCCCCCCAACCCCTTGGCTGAGGTGAAGATATCGGGCTCAATCCCCAGATTCTCAAACCCCCAGAGGGTGCCGGTGCGGCCCACGCCCACCTGCACTTCATCAAGAATTAGCAGAATGCCCTTCTCGTCGCAGAGCTGGCGGATGCGCTGGAAGTAGGCAGCATCGCCGGGGCACACGCCCCCTTCGCCTTGCAGAGCCTCTAGCATGATAGCGGCTACCTGGGGTGTCTCGGCATCCAACTCTGCTACTAGCGACTCTAAAGCGGCGATGTCGTTGTAGGGGACGTAGGCAAACCCCGGCATCAGCGGGTCAAAGTTCTTTTGGTATTTGGGCTGGCCGGTGGCGGTGACAGTGGCGAGGGTGCGCCCGTGGAAGCTGGCCTGGGCGGTAATAATCAGCGGATTATTGATGCCCCGCTGGGTGTGGGCGTATTTGCGGGCTAGCTTGATCGCTCCCTCGTTGGCCTCAGCGCCGGAGTTGCAGAAAAAGACGCGATCGCAGCAAGAATGCTCCACCAACCAATGGGCCAGTGCTCCCTGCTCTGGAATGTAGTAGAGGTTTGAGACGTGGTGCAGAGTTTGAATCTGCTTAGTGACGGCCTCGACCATCGCCGGGTGGGCGTGGCCCAGGGTGCAGGTGGCAATGCCGGCCACAAAGTCGAGGTAGCGACGGCCCTGGTCATCCCACACAACGCTGCCTCGGCCCTTGGTCAGCGCCAGGGGGAAGCGCCCGTAGGTGGTCATCACATCGGCATCAAACTGGGCCGGTGAAAAGGCCGCATCGCTGGCCGAGGTGCTGAACGACTTGAGAGAGTTTTGGACGAGGGTTTTGAGGATCACGGTGGGGATAGGGGGTGGGGGAGTGAAGAGTGATGGGGTGGGGGAGTCAGCGCGATATAGCGATTAATTGCGTTAGTTGCCGATTACCAACAGCTCCGGCTCACCGACTCCATTCGATGGATCGAGCATAGCGGAAACCTTGGGGAAATCAATGGTCATCCTGAACCAATCGGGGCTGGGTTAGCGGCGAATGAGCCGCTGGCGGGGGCTGTCCTTTTTGCGGATAGTCTGCAATTTTTCGTTCAGGTAAGCGAGGTTTTGGGGTTCGCCGCCGTAGCGCCAGCGGACGTAGGCGTGGGCGATTTCGTTGGCAGCCTGGGCGGGCTGGGGCTGGGTTTGCTGGTAGAGGCGCTGACCGTACTCGATGGGGGTTTCGGCAGGGGTTTTGCCGAGGCCCTGGTGGGCAAACCAGGTCAGCATTTGTTGATATAACTGCTCGGTGGGGGCAAGCTGACGCAGCTGTCGGTAGCGCCAGCCTCGGCGCAGGCCCAAGCAGGCTAGCCAGGCGAGAAACCCTAGGGCGATGGCGATCGCAATGCCCAGCAAAATGCCCACCCAGCCCAGGTTCAGCAGCGCGCTGAAGGTGCGTACCAGGTATGCGATCGCATCGCTCAGCAGGGTGACTAAACCATCGATAAAGCCCACTAGGGGAGAGGGCAACCAGCCCGCTAGCCAGGCCCAAACCCGCCGCACTGTGCTGAAGGTTTCGTACTCCCTGAGGCTGGGCGGGATCAACTCGTGGCCAGGAATGGGGTCGAAGCCAAACCAGCCGTACTGGGGAAAGTAGACTTCGGTAAGGGCATAGGCATCGGTGTTGCGCACCACATGAAACCCGGTGAAGGGGTTAAACTCCCCTTCACCAAACCCCGCCACCAGCCGCGCCGGAATATCGATGGAGCGTAGCATGATGGTCAGCACGGTGGAGAAATGGTCGGGGTAGCCCCCCTGGGCCTGAAACAAAAAGTTCTCAACGAGATCTTGCTCGGCGCTAAAGAAGGGCAGCTCAGGCTGAATGGTGTAGCGCTGCTTGAGAGCCTGGGCTAGGTAGAGAGCTTTTTCGTAGGCATTGGTCAAGGGCACCGGGGAAGTGGCGAGCAACTCCTCGGTTTTGGTCCGTACCGGCTCTAAAATTTCTTCGGGCACCTGGAGGTAGTGGGAGCGAATGCCGGGGGGATAGCGGGTGCCCGCCTGACCCAGCAGGGTGCGATCGCGAAAGGGCACCCGCGACACCACTGTATAGGTCATGCCCTCTTGCAAAATCACGGGCGACCGGAGGCTGCCCTCGGCATCGATGGCCACCTCGCGAGTCGGGAAGTAGAGCTGCTTAGGCTGATACATAGCCGGAATCAGGTTGGGCAGCTCGCTGACCACCGTATAGGTCTGCACCACCTCCCGATCTCGGGCCAGGGTAGGATCCATAGGCAAAAAGGTCTGAGCCGAAAACCGCGATCGTTTCAGCGTCTGGGCATCGTCGTTGCGAGAGATATCCCAGCCCTGGCCGGTGTAGGTGTCAAAGGCCAGCACCCGCCAAAAGCCCGGTGCCTGCGACCTGACCCGCATCACCACCTGGGGGGTCATGGTGCCCCGCAGGTTTTGATTCATCCGCTGGTTAAAGCCGTAGTAGGACACGGTATCCACCACCCCAGGGCCAGTAGACTTACCCTGGCCCCGAATGGTGCCAGCACCATCGCCAAAGCCGTCGCCCTCCCCGTCTTCGCCCTCGTTGCGGTAGGCCGAGTTCAGAATATTTTCTCCCGAGAAATCCCCCGGCGTGTCGATCACCGAACTCACCGGAAAATTCTGAATTTGGTAACCTGGCAGCCGGGGCAAAAAGACAAAAATTAGCAGCCCAAGGCCAACAATCAGCCCCATCAGGCTCAAAAATCGCCCCAGGGTAGGCCGCAGCTTCATTTCGCCCCAGGCGATCGGCCCCAGCCCCAGCCGCGACTGGTAGTCGAGCCTCAGCACCGGCACCGCTAGGGCTAAAAACAGCAGCAGCAGCGGCGCAAAGGCTAAGGTCTGGCTGATGGTGGCGGCCACCCCCAGCAAGATTAGGCCAATCATCATCGAGTAGCCCAGGTCTTTGCGGCGGGGTAGGTCAAAGCTGTGCAGCACTTGCAGCTGCACCAAGAGTTCCGCTAGCACGATGCGGGTGTCGCCGGGCGCTTCGAGCAGCCGAGAAAAAAACGCTGCCAGGGCCACCAGCATGCCGATGGCAATTAAAAACTTCATCGCAATGTTGCGATCGCGCCGCCGCTGCCAGCTAAATGTCGCCCCCACCGCGCTTAGGGGAATCGCCAGCAGGTTCCACCAAGAGGCCGCAGTTACCCCGGCGGCAGCGACCACCACCGAGCCAATGCCTACGGTAACCAGGCCCTGCACCAGTACCC
This sequence comes from Phormidium sp. VAR_61_metabat_6, assembly GCA_031425055.1. GTDB lineage: Bacteria > Cyanobacteriota > Cyanobacteriia > Phormidesmidales > Phormidesmidaceae > Nodosilinea. The sequence goes on along the minus strand of JANPIO010000277.1, from coordinate 3,459 downwards.
GCAGCAGCCGCGAGTCCTCGATTTCATCGAGAGGGATGGGCCGGGTTAAGGGAGAAGAGGCCAGCCAGCGAGACGCGACCATAAATAAACCGGAGTAGGGTCGCCTCCATGCTAACCGCTGGGCCAGCCCCTGCCCAGAGTCGCCCTAGCCTTCAGCCATCATCACCTGAAAGCTCAGAGGAGCTGTCTGGGCTTGCCCCAGGCTGACATCCAGACGGTGCACAGCACCGGGCTGGGTGGTCAACCGCAGCACTAGCTCGCCGGGGGTAGAGCGCTCAGAGCCAATGGTTTCACCCGGGCTAGTCAGCACCAGACTTCCGTCCGTCGGCAGCACCGCTTTGATCTCCAGATGGTTCTCGGCAGCCGTGTAGGTAGCCTGCACTGTCAGCACGCCAGAGGCCGTGAGCCAAGTCTGAGTTTGGGTGAGGTTAGCCTCCCCCACCGTCAGCGATAGGGCTTCAAAAATACCCTGGGCGGTCAGCATGGCTAGCGCCACCTGCTGCTGCGTCGAGGCCGTAGCGTAGTCTACCTGAGTCAAAGCCTCGGTTTGAGCTGACCGGTAGGCCGGTCGAGCCACCAGCCCGGCAATGTATTCCAGGGTTTGGGGTTGATCGGGAAACAGTCCTTCTACCGCCGCGACCAGTCGCCGACCGGTCTGGCGAATGTCTTGGGCCACCTGCTGGCACTGGTTGAGCAAGTCGGCCAGCACATCTTCAGGCACATCGCTGGGAACCGAAAGATTTCTAAGGTGGTCTAACCAGATCGAGGCGGCGCTAGGGCGCAGGGCATCGGGATAGTCTTGCAGTCCTTTCTCCCAGGGAAATAGCGGCGGGCGATCGGCAATTTCTTGCCGCAGGCGGCGCTTCAAAAGGGCTTCAAAATGGGGTTGCACAGTGGATAGGTCTCCAGAGTCAAAGACAGGGGTGTAGTTGAGGTTGAGCACGTCATCCTCTGAAGCCGCTGGCGCTGGGGTAGATGTCGCAGAATCAGGGTAGACCAGAGGGGTAGGCAGTCCTGCCCCCTCTAGCTCCGTCATGTCAGCGTCAACAGCCGGGGAAAAGCGCGTTCCTGATGGTGAGTCATCCGCCGAAAGTGGCTCTAGCAGGAGCTTTAGCAAGAGGTCTTCGGGGATATCTGAGTCTCTATTCATGGCCTGCTACGGTCTGTCCGGATGGATGTTTGACGGATATTAAACGTTACGAATTTCCCAGGCATGCTCTAGGAGCTTAGTCCACTGTTTTTGAAATTGGGTAGCGGTTATGCCCAAGATTTTAGCGGCTTCGCCGTCGGGTATGCCCTGTTGTTTGAGAGAGAGCAGTCTGGCTTGCTTGGCGTTGAGGCTGTCTTGCAGCTGTTGCCACTGCTGGGCGGTCAGGCCCAGGTTGGTCTCTAGACCAGCCTCTAGCCACTCATGCACCAATTCCCAGTGATGGGACATGGCAAAGCGCAGCAGGTGGTATTTGAACCGCTGCTGAAGGTAGTCGCGCTGGCGAGGGGTCAGTCCTAGCAGCGCCTCAATTTCATGGGTGGGCAGGTCGAGCAGCCGCAGGGTAAAGTAGTCGGCACATTCATCCTGGTTGCGCTCTTTGAGATAGGCCAGCAGCTCTTCAACGACCCGCCCCCGCAGGGAGTTTTCGGGCAGATCGTCGGCCTGGGCAATCATCTCTTCGCGCACCCGCTGGTGGGAGGCCGCCGGGCGCACATCGTCGCCGTCACCGCCGTAGTCGGTGGCCTGCTCGATGTCGATGGCAACTTCTGGGGGCTGTTGCTTCGAGAAGGTCTGGGCCCGCAGGATAATCAGCTGCTGGCTGCGCCGACCCGGTAGCGGAATGCGCCGCTTGCCGTAGCGCTCGGAAAAGGCCATGAACTCAGCCAGCTCAAGCAGAGTGCGGGGTTGGTAGCGATCGCCCAGCTGGTTCTCGCGCCGAAAGGCATTGAGCGCCTCGACGTAGAACCCCTGCAAAAAATCTTCGATCAGCGCCAGCCGGGCTGGGTAGCTAGTCTGCACCTGGGGCGGCGTAATGTAGCGGTACACGATCGCACTGAGGGTGCTGTGCAGCTCAACGCGACCCTGGCGCGACCCCAGGTTGTAATATTTGAAACACTGATCTAGGCGGTGTTTGCCCAGCGATTTGGCCCAGGCTTCGACATCGCCCGACGCCTGAATGCGATCGCTCTCGTTACAGATGCGCTGCACCTCGCTGGCCAGCCGCTGAGCTATTGCCTGGCATCCCGTCTCCGGGGCCCCAGTACTATTCTTCAGATCTTGGTAGAAAAGCTGGCTAAGCGAATCCACACTCAACGCACAGATACCCTGACTCAATCTGGCTATCCTCAAAAAGCTACACAGACCCGTGGAGCGATATTCAGGTGTTTTTAGGAACGTGGTGGATGCGCCCGCTGCAACCTTGGGGTGAGCTATAGCAGTTAGCTAATGAAACCAATCTAGACGCAGAAGGTAGAAAAGTCTGAGCCTAAGTAGACTGATTTTCCAAGAGTTGCAAGCTACTCAACAGCTTAACATCTGTCCGTAATTTTATGGATGCGGGGCGGGGCACCTCGCTGGTAGCCCCCTGCGGTAAAGTGATGCTAGACCGGGCTCGATGGTTCCCTGTAACGGTCGTCGATCATCGCCGTCTTTAAATTTCCTGGCCCAAGCCGTCACCCCAACTATCCCTCGGAACCCGCTATGGATCTTGATGCCCAAGTTGCCTCCCTCCAGCACAGTGCCCCCAACGATGGCGTGACCGGCAATGCCATTACCACCATTGCGCCCACCCTCAAGGCGATCGCCGGGCAGCTCAAGTATGAGCAATACTACGTGCTGCAAACCCTAGAGCAGGGCTGGATGATGACTACCCTCAGCAACCGTACCCAGCCTAACAGCCAAAAGAATATTGTCTACGCCTACCCTACCCTGCAAGACGCCGCCACCAGTCAAGCCACCGTCAAAGATCCTCAGGTCATGGCTCTGCCCGTGCCCGTGGTACACATTCTGTTTCAGCTGCTGGCTATGCAGCCCATCGACAGCCTGATCTTTTTTGAAACGCCAGGGCAGGTAAGCCAAGGCGTCGAGATTCGCCGTCAAGACATGCAGGCCCTAATTCAAGCGCAGCTTCAGCAAGCACAACAGGTCAGCCCTATCCCTCCCGATATGGCTTGACCTAAAAATTTCGCTAAACCGCCCCAGAAGATGTGCTATCTTAAAAAACCTTAAGGGCGATTAGCACAGTGGTAGCGCGCTTCCTTCACACGGAAGAGGTCACTGGTTCGAAACCAGTATCGCCCATGCCTAATATCAAATACGGAGACAGGGTCGCAATCAAGTACAACCCGTTAGAACCTGAGTTCGACAGCTAGAAAGCAGCTTGAGGGAGGGCTTTGAGCTCATAATCTGGGATGCCCAACGACGGCTTATCAGGGTGGTAGGCGTAGGCGATCAAGCCCGAGACTAGATTG
>JANPIO010000276.1:0-8983 GCA_031425055.1 Phormidium sp. VAR_61_metabat_6 | reverse complement strand
TCGATGGCCAAGACGGCGATCGCCGCCCCTTTGCCCACGGTTCGCAGCACGTTGGTCGCCCCGGTGCCCCCTGAGCCATACTGCCGAATATCAATGCCCTTGACTCCCCTAGCCACCAGGTAGCCAGTGGGAATCGAGCCGAAGAGATACGCCGCCATCAATAGCAGCACAATTGCTAGAACCGCCAACGCTCTATGTCCTTAAAACGTGGTGTAACCCAAAACACGATGTGACTGCACTCCCCGCTACGTCTGCCCCCAGAGGGCTGTGGAGGCTGCTCACCAGTTCTAGTCTAGGAGGATTGGGGCGCTCCATTGGGAGACGGCAAGAAATCTCAGGACAAGCTAGGCCAACGGGGCCTTGATCGACTCCAGCGGAGCTAAACCCCTGGGAACCGTCCGGTGCTTAACCAGCGACAGCGCACAGGCGCTCGATCACCTGATCAGCTGTAATCAACCGCTTGAGCACCACCTGCCCAATCGGTTCGCTAGTCACGCCCTCGGGCTTCACCTCGACCATTAGCACCGTTTCTTCAACCTGGTAAAGCCACAGGGTCTCCCCCTGCTCTTGAATTGACAGGTTGAGGCGGCGTATATGGGGCTTGCGCTGCCAACCCAGCTCATTCCACAGGCCACCAAACTCCCATACCCGGCCCGTCACCCAACCATCTGAAAGAAAAAAGTATTTCACCGCTCACTCTGCCACACCACATATCAATGGCATTATGCACCGTGACGACCCACTGGCCGCAGGCCTCACCGATTTAAACGCCAATGATAGTTAAATCAGCCGGGGTTAGCCCATGATTCAGATTGCTGCGCTTGACCACTTAGTACTCACTGTGGCCGATATTTCCCGCACCTGCGAGTTTTATCAGACGGTGCTGGGTATGGCAGTGGTGAGCTTTGGCGACGATCGCCAGGCTCTGCGCTACGGCCAGCAAAAGATTAACCTCCACCAGGCTGGAGTGCCCTTTGTCCCCCATTCCCAGCTACCCACGCCCGGCTCGGCAGATCTGTGCTTTTTAATTACCGGCTCCCTGGAGGCTGCGATCGCCCACCTCCAGACCTGCGGGGTGCCTGTTGTGGCTGGGCCGGTGTCGCGTACCGGGGCTATAGGGAGGCTGAGGTCGATCTACCTGCGTGATCCCGACGGCAACTTAATTGAGCTGAGCGTGCCGGCAGAGGCCTAGGCCAGGGAGATCGGTTAAGCGGACGGAGGATTCGGCTGGCCCAAACTTTTTGGCAACTGTCCGGATGGAAGCTATCCCATTCGTATTAGAGAAAGGTAGATGCACCCTGATTGTTAGCCCTAGGATACCTGGAGGGATTCTAGGGCTTTTTTTTGCCTGAAATTAGGGAGGAGTTATGGAGCCTCGTGGCTGTGATACCCTATCCGCAATTGGCACGATGGTGAGGTTCACATGGCAATAACGGTAGGGCTATTGTTTGGCGGCTGCTCAGGGGAGCACGAGGTATCGATTCGCTCGGCCCAGGCGATCGCCCGCGCCCTGGCCAGCGGCAGCAACGCCCAAAAATACACCGTGCTGCCGGTCTACATTCGCAAAGACGGCGTTTGGCTGGCTGGCCTTACTGCTGAGTCAGTTCTGACCGCTGGTGTGCCACCCCAGGAGACACCCGGCACTCCGGTGGCTACAGCCCGCGATCGCCTACCTCAGTTTGATCAGATCGCCGATATTGACATTTGGTTCCCGGTGCTCCACGGCCCCAATGGTGAAGATGGCACGGTGCAGGGCCTCTTGACCCTGATGCAGCAGCCCTACGTCGGCGCTGGGGTGCTGGGTTCGGCGGTGGGCATGGATAAAATTGCCATGAAAATGGCCTTTGCCCAGGCCGGGCTGCCCCAGGTGAAGTACCTGGCGGTGAGCCGGGCGGAGGTGTGGTCGAATCCCTGCGTATTTCCAAAACTGTGCGATCGCATTGAAGTCGAGCTAGGCTACCCCTGCTTTGTCAAACCCGCCAACCTGGGCTCCTCGGTGGGCATCGCCAAGGCCACCAGCCGCAAAGAGCTAGAGGCCGCCCTCGACAACGCCGCCAGCTACGATCGCCGCATCATTGTCGAAACCGGAGTGGTCGCCCGCGAGGTCGAGTGTGCCGTGCTGGGCAACGACAACCCCAGAGCCTCGGTGCTGGGCGAAATCACCTTCCAAAGCGATTTTTACGACTACGAAACCAAATACACCAGCGGCCAGTCACAGCACACCATTCCGGCCCAGGTGCCCGACGATGTGGCCCGCCGCCTTCAGGAGATGGCGATTACGGCATTTCAGGCAGTGGATGCCGCCGGTATCTCGCGGGTCGATTTTTTCTACGTGGAAACTACCGGAGAGGTGTTGATCAATGAAATCAACACCCTGCCCGGCTTCACCGCCACCAGCATGTACCCGATGATGTGGGAAGCGAGCGGCGTAGGCTTTGAGGAACTGGTAGATACCCTGATTCAGCTTGGGTTTGAACGTACCGGTAGCCCCCCAGCCGAGAACTAAGAGATTTTTGTATCAAAAACAACAATGAAGGGGGAAGGCCTGGGGCAGCATACCCTTGGGGGTGCCTAAGATGGGCACCGGGTCTAACCTCATGCGTGTTTTGCTGGTAGAAGACGACGGACGGCTGGCCGACTCCCTGGCCGAGATTTTGCTGGCCCAGCGCTACATGGTTGACTTTGCCCGCGATGGCGAAGCTGGGTGGAACCAGATCAGCGCGATCGCCTACGACCTGATTTTGCTAGATGTCACCTTGCCCAAGCTCGACGGCATAGGGCTGTGTCGGCGGATGCGCGATCGCGGCCTCACCACCCCCGTGCTCATGCTCACCGCCCGCGACACCAGCACCGACAAGGTCATGGGCCTTGATGCCGGGGCCGACGCCTACATGGTCAAACCCTTTCACCTAGAAGAACTGCTGGCCCAGGTGCGGGCTCTGCTGCGGCGAGGCCAGACCAGCTTTACCCCCGTCCTGAGCTGGGGTGCCCTCAGTCTCGACCCCAGCTGCTATGAGGTCAGCTACAGCCGTATTCCCATTCACCTGACGCCGAAGGAATTTGCTCTGATGGAGGCGCTGTTGCGCTACGGGCGGCGGGTGCTGAGTCGCCGTGCGATCGTCGATCACATTTGGACCTGGCAAGAGGCCCCCAGCGAAGACACGATCAAGACCTACATCAAAAATCTGCGCGCCAAACTCAGAGCCGCCGGGGCCCCCAAAGACGTAATTGAAACGGTGCACGGGCTGGGCTATCGGCTGGGGGCGATCGAGTAGGGGCAAGCGGCGATCGCCCAATGCAACGTCTACAGCATCAATAGAGGTAATAAACCTCAGTCAGGAAGTTCATCATATCCAGAATCCAGGGCTTTCAAAAACTCTGGGTTCTTTAACACAAATTATTGTTGTGAGGAATCGATTATATTCTCCCCGATTTCTTCACCAACTAATCCTTAAAAACTCCCCATTAGATCTGTAAATTCAGTTCCCAAGTTCTAACGATTCAGGTGTCAAGTTACTTTTTGGATTGGAAAATATTGATTATTTTCTGTATCTGTTGATGCAATCGTATCGCAATTTTAGGAGTTTGTGGAAACCATGGTAAATATTGGCAGGCGACATTTTCTTCAGCTCAGCGTTGGGGCCGGGTTGGCTGTAGCCGCCCATGCCTGTAGTCAGCCTCAGTCAAAGGTTACTCCAGCGGGTGGAGCGGAGTCTCCCGGTAAAATAGCGGTTGGGTTTTGGCCGGTAGCCTCTGGGTTGCCGCTGTTTGTAGCCGTTGAAAAAGGCTACTTCCGAGAGGCAGGTCTAGAGGTGGAAGCGGTCAAATTTGCCAACCCTAACCAGGTGGCTGAGGCGCTAATTGCCGGACGGTTGCAGGGCACGGGTAATGGTGTGGCCAGCGGGGCACTGGGATTGGCAGAAATTACTTCGCCGGGGCTATTTAAGATTCTCACTTCTAACCCCAGCAATGTCGATTACGTCCTCGATCAGGTGATTGTGGGGCAAAATAGCGATATCAAATCGATTCAAGACCTCAACGGCAAAGCCTTTGCCACGGGGCCAGGGGCGCAGAATTTGGCGATCGCAGAAGCCATTCTCAGCGCTGCCGGGGTGTCTGACCCCAAGGTGCAGCAGCTAGAGATTAGCCAGCACGTGGTGGCGATCGAGTCGGGGCAAATCGCCGCCGCCTACACCCTAGAGCCCACCGGCACCGTAGGGGCTGTCAAGGGCATTACCCGCGTGCTCGAAAACGGCGTCGTGTCGAAGTACATCCTGGGCGATGCCAAAGCGCCCTGGTTTGGGGGTTCCGCCGCCCTCAGCAGTAAGTTTATCGAGGAATTTCCCCAGACTACGGCTACCTACGCCGAAGCCTACCGCCGCGCGGTGCAAGACATTCGCGACAACCCCGACGAGGTGCGTCAGTATCTCACCGGCTACACCGCGATCGAGGGCGAACTGGTAGAAAAAGTGCCGATGGTGGGCTACACCATGTACGACGAATTCACCCCTGAAGATGTCGCCTACTTCCAAAAGTACTTCGACTTTATGGCCGAGAAAGGGATTTTCTCGCGCCCCATTGATGTGGCGGCGCTGATGTACAAACCCGCTTAATCCGACAACCGCCAGCAGATTTAGAGCAACTTAAACTCTTCAGCAATCGGGAAAACCACCCATGATGCTCGATACACCTACGACTCAAGCGATCGCGCCTCCCGAGCACTTTGTCTCGGTTAAGGGGCTCTGCAAATCCTTCGGCAATGCCGTTTTGTACGACAACTTTAATCTCGACCTGCCCAGCAACCAGCTGGTGTCGGTCTTTGGCCCCAACGGCTGCGGCAAATCGACGCTGATCAACATGATCAGCGGCCTCACACCTTTTGACTCGGGAGAAATTTTGATTCACGACAAGCCGATTCGCCGCGCCCGGATTGGCTATGTGTTTCAGAACTACCGAGAGGCGATGCTGCCCTGGCTCAGCGCCTTTGACAACATTGCCTACCCCCTGCGGGTAAAGGGGGTGCCCGAGGCGGAGTGCTGCGATCGCGTCGAAACCCTGATTCAAACCTTCAATATTCAGCTCGATCTGAAGCGCTATCCCTACAGTTTTTCGAGTGGGCAGCAGCAGCTGATTTCGATCATGCGATCGCTGGTGGCCGATCCTGAAGTCCTCTTTCTTGATGAGCCCTTCTCAGCGCTAGATTTTGAGACCACGCTGTTTGTGCGCGACAAACTCCAGGAAATTTTTGAAACCACCAAAATCCCGATGTTTATGGTGGTGCACAACTTAGAAGAAGCGGTGTTTTTAGCCGACACCGTGCTGCTGCTCAGCAAGCGCCCCACCCGTCTAGTGGAAATGGTGTCGTTTGACGCGCCGCGCCCCCGTACCCTCGACACCCTGTCGTCGCCAGAGTTCATTGAGACCAGCCGCCACTGTTTAGATATCTTTCGCCAGGAGATGCGCAAATGACTGCTACCCTCTCGAAACCCCAGCGCCGCGCTGCGGGCCGTCCGTTGCTGCAAAACCTCGATCGCCTGTTGCCCCTAGTGGGGGTGGCGGTGATGTTTGGGGTGTGGTGGCTGATCGCCGTGTCGGGCTGGGTGAACCCGGTACTGCTGCCCACCCCCTGGGCCACCCTGGGCACCCTTGTCACCGCCATGACCACCGGAGATATGTTCGCCGACTTTTTCGCCAGCGTGGTGCGCACCTTTAGCGCCTTCGCGCTAGCGGCGGTGGTGGGCGTGCCCCTGGGGGTGCTGCTGGGCAGCTCCGAAAAGCTCTACCGCAGCGTCGAGTTTTTAATCGACTTCTTTCGCTCGACCCCGGCCAGCGCGCTAATTCCTATGTTTATTTTGTTTTTTGGGGTGAGCGATTTTTCAAAGGTGATTATCGCCGCCTTTAGCGCCCTGCTGCTGATCGTGTTTAACAGCGCCTACGGGGTGCTGAATGCTCGCCAGTCGCGCATTTTGGCGGCCAAGGTGATGGGGGCCAACCGCTGGCAAGTGTTTAAAGACGTGCTGGTGATGGAAAGCCTACCGCAAACCTTTATTGGTCTGCGCAGCGGCATTAGCATTGCCCTGGTAATTGTGATCGTGGCGGAAATGTTCATCGGCACCGAGCAGGGCTTGGGCAAGCGGATTATTGACGCCCAGCAGGTGCTGAATGTGCAGGACATGTACGCCTCGATTTTGATTACTGGGCTGCTGGGCTATGCGCTGAACGTGCTGTTTTTGCTAGGCGAAAAGCGCGTGATCCACTGGAGCGGCAAATAGAAAGACTGGCTCGGCGATCGCCCCAGCGTTTGTGAGTAGCTCCATCTGGGGATACTAGCGTTGACATGGAAAGATGTTCCTTTGATGGGGGCCAGGGCAATCCTGGCCTTTTTTTTGATTTACTCCAGGGGTAGCTGCACCGTGACGGTGGTGCCCTCGCCCTCGACGCTGTCGATGTGCCAGATGCCCCGGTGCTGGGTGACGGCGGTGTGAACGATCGCCAGCCCCAGACCGCTGCCAGGGCGATCGCCCACATTGCTGCCCCGCTGAAAGGCCTCGCGAATCGACACCAAGTCGGCCGCAGGAATGCCTCGGCCAAAATCCTGCACCGTCAGCGTTACCATCTCCCGATCGCTGCTGAGCAAGACCTGAATGGGGCTGTTGCTGGGGGAATAGTTGGCGGCGTTGAGCAGCAGGTTAGTGAGCAGCGATCGCCCTAGCCGCCGATCCCAAAAGGCTTTGAACGGCTCAGCTGGGTAGCTAAAACCGAGGGGCTGGCTCACCTGGGGCTGCACCTCATCGATCACCTGCTGACAGAACTGAACCGCGTCTAGCAGCACCGGGTTAAACTCCAGCTTACCCACCTCGGCTCGGGTGAGGGTGAGCAGGTCGGCGATCTGCTGCCCCATGTGCCGAGCAGTGAGCAAAATGCGATCGAGTTTGGTCTGGGCCAGGCCAGCCTGCGATCGCGCCATATCTGCTCGCAGCGACTCTGCCGACAGCAAAATGGTGCTCAAGGGCGTGCGCAGCTCATGGGAAGCCATGGAAAAGAACCGCAGTTTTAACTCTCCCAGCTGCCGAGTGCGAACCAGTTCTGCCTGCAGGTTGTGCAGAAATAGCGCCAAACTGGCGGTTAGCAATAGCCCGCTCAGCAGCGTGAGCGGTGCGCCGTAGCTGCGGCGCAGGCCGTAGGCGACAGCGGGAGCAAATGCCACCTGCCACTGGCGCTGGCCCAGGGTCAGCAGGCGGGTGCAGTCTGCTGGGCGAGGGCACATGGCTGGGTGGGGTTGCACCAACCTGGTCGGCCCAGCCACTACGGTTTTGCCGGCCGCCTCGTACTGACCCAAAAACTGCCGTTCTGGCGGAGCATTTTGGTCATAGAGGGCAAAATCAATCTCATAGCTCAGCGGTTGCAGCACCTCCTCAACCACATCTGCCACGCGAAACACCCCTAGCAAAATGCCGTCAAACTCGGCCTCGCGGGTTGGCTGATCGGGGGGCATAACCCCGTTGGAGTAGAGCGGCAGCACCACCAAAAAGCCAAACTGGTCGCGCGGCTCTTGCACCAGGCGAATGCGCTCGGTGGCCATAATCTTGCCGCTGGCCCGCGCCGGGGCAATGGCGGCGGCTCGCGTAGCGCCGGAGGCCAGATCGTAACCCAGGGCCGCCTCGTTGTGGAGAAAGGGCGCGACATAGGTGACGGGGATATATTCTGCCCGCTCTTTTGCCCGCTGTAGCCGATTTTCTGGCGATAATTCAGTAATTTCAAAGTTGGGATAACCCTCGGCCCGCACCCTGGCCTCAAAGGCGGCGCGATCGCCCTGGCGCACCAGCGGAGCCCACTCTAAGGCCTGAATGCCGGGGTAGCTGACCAGCGATCGCGCCACAAACCCAGCAAAGTCTTGACGTGATACAGGTTCTTCCGCCACCTGGTAATAGTCGTGCAAAAAGGTCAGCACGTCGGTGTAGCGGTTGAGGCTGCGCTGTAGCGCCGTGGATAGATTCTCGATCTGCTGCTGAAACTGAGCCTGTCGCCGCGAGGCCTCCCACTGGCCGACAAATAATGTCGCCGCCACTGACAGCCCGATGCCCAGGCTTAGGGTTAGCCCCATCATCGTTGAGTAGCGCCGCGATGATTTAGTCTTCATCGTAAGGTCCCAAAAAGCGTTCACCATTGAAGTGAATCAAGTGAGATGGCGCGTCAGCCACCCAAACCTCTGTTTCCCAAGCAATATCGCTGAGATAGCGTGCCATGGCCGATCGACTGGGAAAAGCTGTGACATAGACCAATCCAGCAGTAGAGGCTGAGAATAATTCGGTCAACTCGCTATGCCGCTTGCCATCCACTGGCCCATGACTGGTCACGGCTTCCACAAGCAGTAGCCAATGTCTAGCTGAGTAGTGCAGCACGACATCCGGCATTTTGCCATGGGTATCAACCACAACACCAAGCTCTGCCAACAAAGCTGCATCAAAATAGCCCCACTTTTCTCCCGTATCCCCGGCGTAGACCAATGCACTGCCTGGGGCAAAACGGGGAGCAAAATCTTCAATGATGCGCTTGATCAGGTCACTGTGGTCGCCAGGGCTGAGCGTGATGCTGTGACTCGGGGCAATTTGGACGGGAACACGATTTTGCTCACGCTCCTTGGCATAGCGGGCAATCAAGGTCTCGCGACGGGCTAGATAAGCAATTAGCGCGTTGTGCCAAGCCGGAGTTCCAAAGGTACGCAATAGCGCTAATGTAGCAGGCTCAATTTGGTAAACAGCCTTAGGGCTATTGACTGGACGGTTTTGTTGGTCTGGGTTCTGTAGGGCTATACCAGCATCGACAAACTGGTGCATGGTTTGTCGGCGCACTGTCTCGCGGGTGTTGGGGGCATAATCCTTGCCATAGTGCTCCCTGACCCAATCCATGATGGGTGTAATGCCCATCAAAGGATGTTCAGCATTCTGCCAGGCTTTGCCAGGGGTGAGATTCAGCTGGGCCA
>JANPIO010000275.1:0-21026 GCA_031425055.1 Phormidium sp. VAR_61_metabat_6 | reverse complement strand
GCTTAAAAAACAAATTTATGGCCGTTACATAGAGCGTTCTACACTCAACCGAGCTGCTGCTATTCACTGCACTACCCCTGCAGAAGCCGAAGACGCCCGGCGATTTGGGATCAGCGCTCCTGCATTGGTTTTACCGTTGGGGGTCAATTCAACAGTCGTAATTGCTAATGCAGCAACGAATCTACGCGATCGCTACAGCTTACCTGCCAACTGCAAGATCGTTTTATTTCTATCGCGCCAGCACGAAAAAAAACGCCCTGATTTTCTGCTGCGGGCCTTTGCACAGCTCAACCCAAAAGCCCATGGCTATCACCTTTTGCTGGCGGGTTCTGGGGATATGGGCTACTGCGATCGCCTCAAAGCATTAACCGATACTCTAGGAATTGCCCACAGCGTTACTTTTACCGGCTTTGTGGCTGGCTGCGATAAAGACCTACTGCTACAGGGTTCTGATCTCTTTGCCCTACCGTCTTACTCAGAAAATTTTGGCATTGCGGTAGCAGAGGCCTTAGCTGCTGGTCTCCCCGTCATCATTACTCCTGAGGTTCAAATTGCGCCAGACATTTCAGCGGCCCGCGCCGGATTAATTGTCGGCGATGACCTAGAGAACTGGACAACGGCGCTATCTCAGCTCCTCAATTCTTCTGAGTTAAGAACTCAGCTCGGCGACAACGGCCAGATTCTGGCCGCAACCAAGTATAGCTGGCCCAAAATTGCCCAGCAGCTGGGGCAATCCTACGCTGAAATTCTTGCTGGTCGGCCACTGTCTTTTTCTGATCGCTTTGACCCTTCAATAAGTGACAAGGGCGCAAACAAACTGTTGTAGAGCCGCTTCAAAATTGGGGTCAGCAGCGGGTAGATCGAAGTCGCTGGGCTGGCGGCAGTCGTAGCGTTTGACGGGGCGAACTTGGCCTTCTACGCTAAGCACCACTCGGTATTCCCAAACATATTTAGCGCTGCGCTTGATGCTTTCAACGCAGATCTCTCGCCCCGCTACCTCTCGGCACAAAATGCTGGCCGAGGCCTCCGCCATCCAGCCCAGTAAACCCACCGCCCAAATCAGCCCAGCGATCGCAAAACCAAGCGCCTTCACCAGTCTTTTACCTTTACTTATTTCAAGTCGTAGCCAAACAGGTTTGGGTCTACTTCACCCAGATTTAGATCGCCCAAGCCGTACTCAGCCCAGCGACTATCGACCAGCGCAGCCGTGTCGGGGTCAGGAGTGAGTTCTTCGCTCCAGGGGCGATCGGTCTCGGGGTAGACCTTAGTGGTGGCGTCAATGCCCATGCGGCTGCCCAGGCCGGGCTTTTCGGTGGCAAAGTCGAGCTTGTCGAAGGGATTGTTGGGCAAAATAAACACGTCGCGCACGGGGTCGACCTTGGAGGTGACGGCCCACATCACCTGGCGGGGATCACGAATGTTGATCGATTTATCCACCACAATCACAAACTTGGTGTAGCTGAACTGGGGCAGGGCCGACCAAAAAGCCAGGGCAGCGCGCTTGGCCTGGCCGGGATAGGCTTTTTCGATCGAGAGCACGGCGGCTTTGTAGCTCAACCCCTCCATGGGCAAAAAGAAGTCTTGGATTTCGGGCACCTGCTGGCGCAGGATGGGGTTGTAGATACGGTTGAGGGCGATCGCCATCATGGCATCTTCCTTGGGCGGGCGACCGCTAAAGGTAGTCATGTAAATCGGATTTTTACGGTGGGTGAGGCAGTGGAAACGCAGCAGAGGGGCGGCTTCGTTGACCCCGCCGTAGTAGCCGATGTGGTCACCCGCCGGACCATCGACGGCGGTTTCGCCGGGGGTAATGGTGCCCTCCAGCACAATCTCGGACTGAGCCGGAACTTCTAGGTCAACGGTTTTGCATTTGGCCAGGGTCAGCCCTTTGCCAGCGTAGAGTCCGGCGAACAGCCACTCAGAGAGGTCGATGGGCAGCGGCGTGGCAGCAGCCAGAATCACCAGAGGGTGAACGCCGATCGCGATCGCCACCTCCAAGTTCTTACCCATCTCAGCAGCCTTGCGTAGGTGGCGGCTACAGCCCCGCACCGAGAGCCACTGCACCGTCGCGGTATTTTTTGACTGAAGCTGAAGGCGATAGACCCCCACGTTAGGGATGTTGGTCTCTGGGTCTTTAGTAATCATTAGCCCTAGGGTTATGACCTTGTCGGCGTCGCCGGGGTAGACCCGCAGCAGAGGAATTTGATTGAGATCCACAGCATCGTCTTTGAGCACCACCTGCTGACAGGGGGGCAGCAAGTCGCGCATGGGCTTGGCTTTGACCACGTCAAACAGCGCTTTGCCAAGGTCAATCGCCTGGGAAAACTGCTTGGGGGGCCGGGGCTGGTAGAGCAGCGCCAGTTTTTCGCCCAGGGTTTCGAGTTCGGCGGGGTGTTCCATGCCCATGGCCCAGCACACCCGCTCGACGGTGCCCAACACGTTGATGGCTAGGGGCATTGTCGCGCCCTGCACGTTCTCAAACAGCAGGGCGGGGCCGCCCCCCAGCAATAGGCGGTTGGCGATCTCGGCAATCTCTAACTCTGGGCTGACGGGGGCCGTAATGCGGCGCAGCTGACCTCGCTGTTCCAGAAGGGTGAGAAACTGCTGTAGATCGTTTGCCATAGGAAAGGGTTTGTGAACGAGTGTTAAGACCACTTTCATTATGGTGGAGCGGGGGGCCAGTCTGGCGACGCCAGCTCAATTCTTTGCTCTACCAAGGCGTGACCGAAGTAGTGGAGACAGCATGCGATCGCACCGACTTCCTGGCACAATCAGGGTGTTGCCATCGGCAATGACAGCTGCTCATAGGACTCTCTGGCTCAATGCAAAGGCGCACGCTGAGATTATCTAAATATTTGGTCTGGCCATTGGCCCTAAGTCTGACAGCCTGTGGCAACCGGCTCGATACCGCTGAGGTCGAGCATGCCATTCAGGCCGACATTGAGCGCCAGGGTCGCCGACTCTCGCTCAAAGCCGTGCTCTGCCCAGGGGATGTCTCACGCCAGGCGGAGGCCTATTTTCGCTGTGTGGGCGAGGTGGCGGGTGGCGGCACCTTTACGATCAATGTGATTCAGCAAGACAACCAGGGGAATGTCACCTGGGAAGTGCCCAATTCTAAAGCGCTGCTCAATTTACCCAAGGTCGAAGACAGCATTCAGCAGGGGCTCTCGCAGGCCTACGGCAAGCGCGCCCAAATTGACTGCGGCAGCGCTACCTACCGGGTAAATCAGCCGGGCGATCGCTTCGAGTGCCAGGTCGTAGGGGGCGTGTCTACCGACACCAGCACTATCACCGCCGTTGTAGTCAGCATTGACTCCGACGGCAATCTCAGCTGGCAGGAGCAGGCTGCCGCTCTAGGAGCAGCCCTCCAGGCGATCGCGGCCCCAGGCAACCCATCATTTGCCAGTACCGCCGCCGCACTCCAGGATAAAGCTCCAGCGGCTGCCGCTCCTGCGACCGAGCCTAAATCAACTGCGGTGACAGGGCCTACCGGGCGCACCGTCAATCGCCCCTACGTGCGGGGCGACGATGATTAGACAGGTTACTTAACTTTTTCTTAAGTCGTCAATGCCCATTCTTTAATTTCTAGGACAACCGCTTTCGGTAGGCTTATCGTGATAGAAACACTGACGAGCAAACCCATTCAAGGTTAGAGCTGGGCTATGACAACTGTTCTCGACGTTTTGGTCAAGGGTGGCCCCGTGATGCTGCCCATCTTGGGCTGCTCGGTGCTCACCATTGCCACAGCCCTAGAACGCACCCTGTTTTGGACCAAGCTGCTGCGCCGAGAAGACCAGGTCGTAGCTGAGGTGCTTGATGCTTCCCGGCGCGATCTGAGTCAGGCTGCCGCGATCGCAGCCCAGGCCCAAGATTTGCCCATCGGTCGGTTTTTGCTGGCCCCCCTGCGGCTCAAACAGCCCTCCCCCGACACTTTTCGTCTAGCGATGGAAACCGTGGGCGATCGCGAGTTAGTCAAAATGCGCAAGGGCGACAAGCTGCTAGAAACCGTCGTGGCAATCGCGCCGCTGCTGGGTCTATTGGGGACGGTAACCGGCCTCATTGCCACCTTCAGCAACCTCAACATTGGCGGCGGTGGCTCAGGCGATCTGGCGACCGCCGCCGCCTCTGGTATCGGCGAAGCGTTGATTACCACCGCAGCGGGCATGGTCGTCGCCATCGTAGCGCTGCTAATTTTTCGCGTTCTGGTGACCCTCCAGGCTCAGCAGGTTGACTACTTTTCCGATGCTGGCAATGAGCTAGAACTCATCTACCGTCAGTATTGGTACGAACCCACTACTCTGGCTAATGACCCCGCCTACCGAGAAGAGTATATCGGCAGCGGCGATCGCCTTTAATCCCATAGGCGCTTCACAACCTAGGCCAAACGGCTTGACCTCAAGCTCCGCCAAGCAGCCCGATCGTCCCCCTATAGCGCCGAGCCCCCGAGAGCCCGTGCCGATCAACAACACCAGCGCAGGGATTGTGATCAACCCAAGCGCCTACTTTCGCACCGACTGTAGCGCCAGCACCGCCTCGCCCTCCGTCCACCTTTGGGATTCCACCAGAGCGTAGAACAACGCCTCGTAGCGATCGATCGCCCGTTTAGCTGAATAATGCTCCAAAGCATACTGCCGCCCGCGACGGGCTAGCATCTGCGCCATTTCGGGCTGATGATAAAGCTCAAGAATTCCCTTGGCTAGGGCCGTAGGGTTTTCGGGTTCGACCACCAGGCCGCCGCCGCTGGCCAGCACCGCTTGGGCTGCCGTGCCGTGGGCCGGTACAGAAGCCAAAATCGGTCGTCCACTAGCTAGCAGCACCTGAGTTTTAGACGGCATGTTGAAGCCCACCACACCGTGCTTCTGCAAGATCAGCCCCACATCAGCGGCGGCCAGCAAATCGGGCAGTTCGGCACGGGGCACAAAGGGCAACAGCGCCACGTTCATCAGCCCCAGCTGCTGGCAAAAGCGATCTAACGCCTCTAGCTGCTTGCCTTCACCCACAATCACCATTTGAATGTCTGGGTAAGCGCTCAGCGCTTGGGCCGCTCGAATTGCCGTTCGAATGCCTTGGGTCTCAGCGATGTTGCCGGTATAGAGCACCACAAACTTGTCTTGCAGCCCGTGGCGGCGGCGAAACTCGCTGCTAGATCGAGGCCGAGGGGCAATAAAGTCGACGTCTACCCAGTTAGAAACCGGCACCATTTTGGCGTCGGACACCCCCTTAGCCAACAGGTTGTCGCGAAAACCCTGGGCAATGACGGTGATGCGAGTAGCATTTTGATAGGCAAACTTTTCTAGCACCTCAAATAGGCGAATTGCCCAGGGGTTAGTTAGCAGCCCGGTCTGAATGGCGGCTTCCGGCAAAATATCTTGCAGGTTTAGCACGCTGGGGCACTGAAACAGCAGTTTGAGGGCGGCCACCGGCAGGCAAGCCGGCAAAGAAGGGCTGGCGTTGAGAATGATATCGGGTCGCCAGCCTCGCAGGGCTGGCCACAGGCTGAGGGCCATAAAGCTTGATTCCAGCAGCAGCCGCCCCACCAGTCCCCGCCTGGCATTAGCTAGCACAAAGCAGCGCTGAATAATCACGCCATTGCGCTCTTCGGTAGCATAGAGCCGCCCACGATACTGAGGATAAATACTGCGCTCGGGGTAGTTAGGCATGGCGGTTACCACCCGCACCTGATGCCCTCTAGCCACCAACCCCTCTGCCAACTCGGTCATCAAAGGCGCAATGCCGATGGGCTCAGGATAGTAATTATAGGAATAAATTAGAATTTGCATCGACAACGCCTGCTCCAGAAAACCACGTACACAACAGCTGTGTTGAGGCAAAAGATGACTAGGGTGAGTCTGAGTGAACGCTGGGCTACGCCCTAACCTGGGGTGGCTTGTTTCTACTAGACTGAGGGCAAGCGCCACTATCCGGAAGCATTGAGGCTTTGTTCATCAAATTTTGTTGATCAAATATTGATGCATCGCCCTCTGTCACCCCATGGAAACTTTAGCCTGTGAGTCTAGATCCACATTGGGTCAACGATGGCCAGAATTGCTGGTTCTCGCTAATTTGAGCGCCTAGTGATCAATAGGTTCAGCATACCCAGAGGAGCTGGACGGGTTAATGGGTAAATTCACAGAAAAGATGGCGCTTGGTGTGACTAGCCAAGCCAGATTGAGCGATTTGCGAATATTTTTTGCTAGGTCTTCCGATGGTTTGGAACCCCCTCAGGCTGTTAAAAACCCTGATTCACTTTGAGGTCGCTGGGCCTTTGAGTAGAGGACTGCGCAACTTACCCGGCATGACGGACTCAGGTATCGCTATGACACAGCCTTTAGACGCCAACAGTTTAGTGCCAGCACCGGCAAAACAGGTGCTGTTGCTAATAGGAGTAGCTGAGGACGCTGAGGCTCTGGCTAGATCCGTAGCCTCTCTAGGCTACTCGGTTACTACCGAGACATCAGACCACCCGTTAGTGAATACACCCTTGATAATTTGGCCGAGATCGGTAGCTGGTTTAGAGCCTGGCCCTATGCTCAAAGAGTTAGGGCAACGACCCACCTACCAGGAAGCCAACCTGATTGATTTTCGCCAACCTGACCCGGCGATCGCTGCGCTCTGGGGCAGCTTAGACGATGGTGTCATGGGTGGTGTCAGCGCTAGCCAGATACAGTGGCGAGAGGGGCTGCGGTTTGGGGGGGAGGTATCTACGGCCAATAGCGGCGGGTTTGCCTCAATCCGCACCCGCAACTTGGAACCACCCCTAAATCTTGGCCAGTGGCAGGGTACGGTGCTCTCTGCCCAAGGCGACGGCCAGCGCTATAAGTGGATTTTGCGCGATCGCCCCGGCTGGGATAGCCTGGCCTACTGCCGATCTTTTGATACTGAGGCACACCGACTGAGCACGGTCAGGACGCCGTTTTTGGAGATGGTTGCCACCCGTCGTGCCCGCACGGTGCCAGATGCCAGCTCCCTTAACCCAGCTCAGTTGTATTCTATGCAGCTGATGCTGAGCAAGTTTGAGTACGACGGCGAATTAAACCCAGCGTTTCAAGCCGGTGGCTTTGGGCTAACGGTGCAGAGCCTTGGGGTCTATCGGCAGGGGTCAAAGCCGGTAGTCGTGCTACCAGGAGACCATGCGGCTGAATTCGCCCAACTGCTAGCAGCGGCAGGGCTGATGGGAGTGATCCCCCAGGGGGAAAGCTTTGCGGTGATTGGAGCCAATGACAAATTGCCGCCAGAGGTCAAACCAGCCGTGATCGAGGCAATTTTTGAGGCTTTCGGCTAAAAGATCAGAAGCCTGTGGCTCAACAGAGACTTCCGTTAAGCCACAGGCTCTTGAACTGAAGGAGAGGGGTTAGTAAGCCGATCGCATGTCGCCGCGTTCAGCCCGAGCGCTCTCTTTAGCTTTAGCAGCGCTCTTTTTGAGGGCTTCGAGGCGCTTGATGTAGCGATCGCGCTGGCGCTTTTTGGGGGTTTGCTCGATCAAGGTCTTGAGGGCGCTACCTAGGCTCTTATAGGCGTTGGGCAAAGTGTAGCCAAAGCGCGTGGCGATGGCGATCGCCCGCTCGTCAGCGCTGATGCTTTCTTGCAGGGTCTTTTGATTGTTGTTGCGCTTATAGAGCCGCCAGCTCGAAAAGCTGCACAGCCCTAGAGCCAGCATGAGTAGCAGACCGTCTTGCACCCACAGCTCACCTACAGCACCGCCGAGGCCAATGGCCAGCGCCGCCATCTCCCAACCGTCGCGGGGAATGGTGTCGTTTTGAATGCGGCCGACCTCGTGCCAAAACAGCAGGTTGCGCTGGTCTAAAGCTAGCTGCTCCCACTTGATGAGGTCAATCTGAATTTCGACCTGGTCTTTGCCCAGCTCCTCGCAGGTGACGAGCGGTGGGGTGACATCAATGGCCGACTCCACCGTCACCCAGCTCTGAAGTTCTGGGGGCAGCAGGCTTCTCAGACGGCGAAGCTCACCCATATCGGCGCGGGCAGTGGCGGTGGCGTACGAGGTCATGGAGATTACGAGGGTGACAACTGCAAATCAAATTTATTCATAGATCCTACCTTAAACCTTTTTAGTCAAGTGGCGGTTATCCGCTCTTGAGCTTGGTCCGGCTTCAACTGTAAAGGTTGCACCAGAAGGTCGTGGTTATCAGATCGAGGCGCAGGCAACGATCGCGTCCTTGAGGCCAGCGCCAGTCTCTAGCGCTGCGATCGCCTCATCCAACAGATCATAGCCAACCTCCACCGCATCAATCTGACAGAGCTGCTGGCGGAGGGGGGCGGCTCCCTCGAAGCCTTTGACGTACCAGGCCATGTGCTTGCGAGCCTGGTGAATGCCCTTCTGACCTTTGTACTGCCACAGCAGCCCCAAGTGCTCACGGGCGCAGCATAACCGATCGACTGCCGTAGGTGCTGAAGGGACAATGCCGGTTTTTAAGAAACGGTCGATTTCGCCCACCAAAAACGGGTAGCCCAGGGTGCCCCGCGAGCACATCACCCCATCGGCCCCGGTCTCCTCCAGGCAGCGCACTGCTGACTCCACTGAGACAATGTCACCGTTGGCAATCACTGGAATCGAGAGGGCCACCTTGACTCGGGCAATCCAATCCCAGCGGGCGGGGCCGTGATAACCCTGGCTGCGGGTGCGACCGTGGAGGGTGAGCATCTGGGCCCCAGCCGCCTCCATGCGGCGGGCAAACTCGACGGCGTTGATGTGATCATCATCCCAGCCCAGGCGAGTTTTGACGGTGACGGGCACGGGCACTGCCTCAGCCACGGTGCGCACAATCGCCTCAGCGATTTCAGGCTGGCGCAGCAGCGACGACCCGCCGCCTTTTTTGGTGATTTTATTCACCGGGCAGCCCATGTTGATATCGATAGTTTTGGCCCCTTCGTCAACGGCTTTGCAGGCGGCATCGGCCATAAAGTCGGGGCGACAGTCAAACAGCTGAATCGATATCGGCTGCTCACTGTCGCCAATATCCATAATTTTTTCTAGCTGCTGGGCGTGGCACACCCCAGTAGCCTGCACCATCTCGGTGTAGAGCATTGAGACTGGCGCATAGCGACGCACCAGCTGGCGAAAGGCGCGATCGGTCACGCCCGAGAGGGGAGCCTGGAGCACCCGGCTGTGGATAGCGACCGAGCCGATCACCAGGGGCGATCGCAGCCGCTGCAAGAGGGTGGAGGAGAGAGGAACCATAGCCATACCAAATACCCGACTAGAGCTTGCCCACCAGCCAGTAGGTGAGCATTTGACCGCGACCCTTAACCGCCACATAGCCGCGCTGCTCAAACTGAAACTGATCCTTCAAACTTTCGTATAAGTCGGGGGTGACCTGAATGCGCTGGGCTTCTCCAGTGGCTTCCATGCGGCTGGCGATATTGACGGTGTCGCCCCACAGGTCGTAGGCAAATTTACGTCGCCCAATCACCCCAGCCACCACCGACCCCGTGTTGATGCCCACCCGAATTTGAAAGGTCTTGCCGTCAGGGCGGGGAAACTGCTTGATCGCATCGCAAATGTCGAGGGCGAATTGAGCGATCGCCGACGCATGGTCGTCGTTGGCAGAAGGCAGCCCCCCGGCCACCATGTAGGCATCGCCGATGGTTTTAATTTTTTCTAGCCGATGAAACTCGGCCAGCTGATCGAACATAGAAAAGACTTCGTTGAGCAGCTTGACCAACTCGCGCGGCGTCATCTCGCTAGAGGCAGCGGTAAAGTCAACCAGGTCGGCGAACAGCACACTCACCTGGTCAAGGCTCTCGGCAATGGTGCGCGCCCCGCCTTTAAGGCGCTGGGCAATCCGATAGGGCAAAATGTTCACCAGCAGGCGATCGGCCTGCTGCCGCTGCTGGCGCAGCTCAGTCTCCATCTGGCGGCGTTCGCTGATGTCGTGGACAATGCCTTCGTAGTGCAGGAAGGTGCCCGCTTTGTCCCACACTTTCCAAATGTCTTCGCTCACCCAAAAGGTAGTGCCATCTTTGCGAAACACCTCCGATTCGGCGTCGGTAATTTTGTCAAAGCGATCGAGGTAGACCGTCAGCTCGTCGCGACGCTTGGGCTGAAGGTAGATTTGGCGGCTGATGTCTTCGACGGTGGCCACCATCTCCTCGGCTGATCCATAGCCGTAGAGGCGCGCCATGGAGGGATTGACGCTGAGTAGCTGCCCCGTGGCCGAGGCCTTAAAAATACCCACCGTGGCATTTTCAAAAATGCTGCGGTAGTTCATCTCGGCCGCAATCAGCGCCTGCTCCATCTGGGTGCGCTCCTTTACCTCTTGGATGAGAAGCGCATTTTGCTGGCTGAGCTGCTGCCGCTGCTGAGCCAACCGCAGCTGGTTTTGCACCCGCACCAGCACTTCCTGCACCGCAAAGGGCTTGGTGATGTAGTCAGTAGCTCCAACCTGGAACGCTTTGACCTTGTCTACCGAATCTATGAGCGAACTCAGAACAATCACCGGTATCTCGGCGGTGAGGGGGTTGTGCTTGAGCTGCTGACACAGGGAGTAGCCATCCATGTCGGGCAGCAGAATATCGAGCAGCACCAGTCCTGGGCGGTTTTCTAAAATCAGCGCGATCGCCTGCTGACCGCTATCAGCCACCTGAATGCGGTACCCCTGCTGACTTAATAGCCGCTGCAGCAGGCACGATGTCTCAGCATCGTCATCGACGATGACTAAATCAATGGTGATAGGGGCATCATCCACAGCACGGGGGCAGGACAGACTAGGGGATTGGTCTAAGCATACGGGTATTAAGCCGAAGCGATGCACCGGATCTACACCTTGGCCCCTAGGGTAACGCCATCTGGCCACAGGGTGTGCTGGAACGGGTGTAATGAAGAGCTAACTAACGAACCTTGAGTGCGCCACTGCGGTTGCGGTAGCCCGTCACCAACCCTTGACGAAAGGTAGCTTCGCCGTCTTCGAAGTGAAAGACTTCTTCACAGCTATTGTCGTTGCGGCTGATGGCCACTGGGGTTTGCCCCTCAGCCCGCAGCACTTCAGTCCGACTAGAGCCCATAGTCCAAAACTCGGGGGCAGTTTGATCAGACAGCAGGGCCGGGGGCTGTACCGACACCTTGAGGTTTTGATCAGCATTGAGATAGCCAATCACCTGGCCATTTTCAAACAGCACCGAGCTTTTGCCGTAGTACAGCGTGGTAAACCCGTTCGAGGTGTATTGCTCCTGGCGGGTGGGTGTGCCCTGGAGCTGTAGGACATCGGTTTCGGTTGCCCCTAGGCTCCAGCGGTTTTGGGGGGCGCTGACCGACACCACCACGTCGCCATCGGCCAGCACCTGAAGATTGCCGTCGGGGTTGTCGTACTGCTTCACGTAGCCGTTGCGCAGCTCAACGATACTGTTGCCGTAGCGCAGGGTTTGCTGGCAGGCCCCCTGGTACTGCATGGTTTGGGAGGGCGCTCCCTGAATGGCCGTTACCAAATCGCGATCGGAACCTAGAGTCCAGTAGGTTTTACTACTGGGGGCGCGGCTGGCCCGGTTACCCACATTGCTTTGGGCGTACTGCAAATTACGCTCGTACTCGACGACCTTTTGTTTGGCCAAAGCCGCATTGGCGCTGCCGTTGGGCACCGATCGCATGTGGGCGATCGCCTGCTGCCAGAGAATGACCACCTCAGCCCACTCTTCGCGAAACTCTGCACTTTGGGTAAGCTCAGCCGCTTTCATCGCCTGCTCAGAGCCCTGGCGAAACGCGTCGCTGTTGGCGGATACAGCCGCACGAGCGGGCAGCCATGACCAGGAGCGATCTTGAGGATTAAGAAATATAAAACCAGCGGCGACTCCGAGTCCTACCGATAGCCCGACCGCGCTCCAGGTCAGCCGTTCTCGCAGGGTTTGCCCCGGTCGCTTGAGTTCAAAACTGTAAAGAGTTTGAGGATTTTGCCCGTCTAGCTCAGGATGGCTACGTTTGGTCATAGGGATTTAAGGAGGAGTGAACAACCCCAGCACCAGCCTGGAGGCCAAGGGCCACAGCAGAGCTTGTCTGGAGCTTCCGTTAAACATCAAAAACCTAAAGAGATAGGCAGACAATAGAAGGGTAAAGCCCCAGGATAACGCCGGAGAGAGCAGAATTAGTTAATGGGTGTATTCCTCCAGATGGAGGAACCTTAGTCTTCGCCCAAGCTATCTCAGAAAACTGAACTATGATTTCAGGCTTTCTTTAGTTTACGGAAGCTTCTCTAAATTGCCCGTCTGAGCCAAACTCCCACCACCACCTTCCCTATTTCTGGATACCCCATGGATGCCCTACCGCTGCGATGGAACCTGCCACAGGCGGATGCCGCCCCTGAAAGCTGGGTAGCGACGGTAGCTCAGGCAACTCCGGGTACGACGCCGCCCCGCTGGCTGGCCCAGGTGCTGTGGCAGCGACAGCTTGGATTTACAGAACCGCTAGAAGGCTGGCTAAATCCTGCTCTCTACCAGCCCACCCCCGCCAGTGCCCTGGGGCCAGCGATGGCGATCGCCGTCAGCCGTCTCAGGCAAGCGATCGCCACCGAGGAGAAGGTAGCGATCTGGGGAGACTTTGACGCCGATGGGGTGACTGCTACAGCCGTGCTGTGGGACGGGCTGGGGCAGCTGATCCCCAAGGGCGATCGCCTTACCTATTTCATCCCCAACCGCCTCAGCGAATCCCACGGGCTGTCGCAGCGGGGCCTCGACCATTTGGCGGAGTGGGGCGCGACCCTGGTGGTGACCTGCGACACCGGCAGCACTAGCGGCGCTGAAATTGCCTATGCCAAAGCCTTGGGCCTGGAGGTGATTGTCACTGACCACCACACCCTGCCAGAGGTAGATATTGGTGCGATCGCCCTGATTAACCCCCGCAGCCTGCCGCCTGAGCATCCCTTGGCCACGCTGTCGGGGGTAGCAGTGGCCTACAAGCTGCTGGAGGGGCTATACGCAGCGCTGGATGCTCTACCACCGCTACCGCTCGATCACGTGCTCGATTTAGTGGCCATTGGCCTGATTGCCGACCTGGTGGAGCTCCGGGGCGACTGCCGCTACCTGGCCCAAATCGGACTTCAGCGCCTGCAAACCCAGACCCAGCCCAACCCGCCCTACCCGCGACCGGGGCTAGCTGAGCTGCTGGCGCTGTGCAAGCGCACGGGCGATCGCCCTACCGATATTTCCTTTGGGCTGGGGCCGCGCATCAATGCCGTTAGCCGCATCCACGGCGATGCCAGCTTTTGCGTGGAGCTGCTGACCAGCCGCGATCGCGATAGTCAAGGACTGGCCCTCAAGGGCCAACGCACCAAAACCCTGGCCTACGAGGCCGAACTGGCCAACACCCGCCGCAAAGCCCTCCAGCGCGACCTCTACAGTCAGGTGATGGCGCGACTGGCCCAGGTCGATTTGGCCACCACCCGCTGCCTGGTGCTGGCCGACGAGGCTTGGCCCACCGGCATTTTGGGATTGGTGGCAGGGCAAGTAACCCAAGCCCTCGGACGCCCAACGATTCTGCTGCACATCGACCCGCTCTCGGAGGACGGCAGCCCAAGGCTGGCGCGGGGGTCAGCCCGCTCGGTGGCGGGGCTCGATCTCTACCAGCTATTTCAAGCGCAGTCGGCTTTGCTCACAGGCTTTGGTGGCCACCCTCTAGCGGCGGGGCTGACGCTGCCAGTAGAACATATTGAGGTGCTGGCGGCGGCGCTCAACCGCATGGTGCGCGAGCAGTTGGGGGGCGACGGTGCGCCCCAGCCCCAGATCCAGATCGATCTCACGATGACGGTGGCAGATCTGGGCCAGCCCCTGTTTCGCGAACTCAAGTGGCTCGAGCCCTGCGGCATGGGCAACCCGGTGCCGAAGCTGCTGCTTGGCAATGTCTGGTTTCAGAATGTCTTTCATAAGAAATTGCGCGATCGCCAAAACAAAGCGGTGAGCTTCATCAAGACTGAGTTTGAGTTGTGGGATGACGCAGCTGAGGCAGGCTTTCCCGGCGAGTGGTGGGGCCACTACCGCGACGAACTGCCCCCGGGCCGCTGCGATGTCGTGGTCGAACTCGACTTCAACAGCAATACTGGCTACCACGTCAAACTCATAGACGTTCGCCCCAGCGCTGTCGGTAGGTCAGGGGCAGAACCAGAGCCGTCTAACTCCGTTCTCGACGGGTGGCAGCAGGCCACCCAGGCCAGGCTGCCCCTGGCCCTGGTCGTTTCTCAGGCGATCGATGACCTATCGCCAGGGGAGGTCTGGCAAGAGCTGGTGGGTTTAGCCAAGTACCTGGCTCGCACCCGAACCCCGGTGACGCGATCGCAGCTGGGCGATCGCCTGCGCCTCTCGCCCACTAGCCTGGCCCTAGGCCTAGCCGCCTTAGAAACCGCTGGCTTTGAGATCACTCCAGATTTGCACTCCTTGGCTATCGCTGCCCCAGAGAAAGACACGATCACAATTCAGTTTGATCCCGACCTCGTGACGCCCGCTGCCGCAGCTGCGCAGCCGTTTCTCGAAGTGCTGCAAGAGGAGCAATTTCGCCGCCGCTATTTTGCCCAGGTGCCGGTGGCTGCCCTTTCCTGATAGGGTGAGCACTACTCACCATTTTCCGCCGTCATGCCCGCCGACTGGTTCTACCCGTTTCCACCCCTGATCGAGGGCACAGTACTCAAGCGCTACAAGCGATTCTTTGTCGATATTGAGCTAGAGACCGGCGAGGTGATTGTTGCCCACTGCCCCAACACCGGGCCGATGACCGGGGTCTACCACATCGGTGGACGAGCCCTGGTCTCCTACAACCCCAGCCCCAAACGTAAGCTGGCCTACACCTGGGAACTGGCAGAGGTGCACGACACTGTGCCCACCTGGGCCGGAGTCAACACGGCGCTGCCCAATCGCGTGGTGAAGTCGCTGCTGGAGGCCAAACAGATTCCAGAGTTGGGCGACTACACGACCATTCGACCCGAGGTGCGCTACGGCGGCGACGGCAAAAGCCGGATCGATTTTGTCATTGCTGGGGAAGATGTGGCCCCAGTTACCTATGTTGAAGTCAAAAACACTACCTGGGCCAAGGGCACCCTGGCGCTGTTTCCCGATACGGTGACCACCCGCGGCCAAAAGCATTTAAGGGAGTTGGCGGCGCTGATGCCCCCAACCCAGGCGGCGATGCTGTACTTCATTAACCGAGGCGACTGTACCGATTTTTGCCCCGGCGACGAGGCCGACCCCACCTATGGCCTGCTGCTGCGCGAAGCCATGACCAAGGGTGTCCAGGTTCTGCCCTGCCGGTTTGAAGTGACTCCGGCTGGGCTGCGATACCTGGGCTTGGCAAACCTAAGGCTGGATTGAGGCAGGTTGAGAATAGTTGGGCGTAAGGCGTAAGGTTCAAGGTTTAGGGCAAACCTTTGAACCCCAAATTTTTAGCGGGCAGAATAGGTGAGCGATCGCCACGCAAAATGAGGCAGCGCCAGCATTCGCCGCCAGCGCCAGGGCTCTTTGTAAAGGCGGTAGAGCCATTCTAGGTGGTTGTTACACATCCACTCAGGGGCGCGAGACTTGACCCCGGCCCAGATGTCAAAGCTGCCGCCCACGCCAATCCACACGCTGTTGGGGCAGAGGTAGCGGTGGTCGCGAATCCACAGTTCTTGGCGGGGGACGCCCATACCGACCAAAATCACGCTGGGCTGGAGCTGCTCTAGATGGCGCAAAAATTCGGGCTGATCGTTTGGCCCTAGGTAGCCGTGCTGGGTGCCCACTACATTAAGCCCGGCGATCTGGCGCTGCCAATACATAGCGGCGCGATCGGCCACACCGGGTACACCGCCATACATAAAGACTGTTTCTTGGGGGGAGATGCGCTTGAGCACTGTGGCGGCCAGCTCAATACCTGGGGCTCGCTCTATGCGCTGCCCCTTGGTGCGAAAGTACAGCACGACCCCCGCCCCATCGGGAATTACAAGTTCGGCGTTGACAATGACCTGGCGGAGATCGGGGTTTTGGTCGGCCTGCATAGCCATTTCGGCGTTTAGAGTGACCACATGGGCTCCATACCCCCGGCGATACTGAGCGACGAGCCAGTCTGCATAGTCGGTTCGCCAGTGAACAGGCAACCCCATCACCTGTAAGACTTCTGGTGCATTTGACCGTGCCAACACCATGAACACCTTCCCAACTCAATTGTGGGTGCTAAACCGCTGAGCGTCTGACTTCAGCACTCGGGCTTGGCCCCTGTGCGCATTAACCATAGAAGACCATACCTCGAAACTGAATCAATGTGTTGCATTTCTCAACGTCGAGGCAGAGGCTTTAATTTGTAGCGTTGGCCAGTTCGCCCAGGGTCTCTAGGGCCCTACAAGCGCGGGCTTGTACAGCAGGAGTTTCGTCGTGATGAAAGGCCTGCTGAAGACAGGTAAGGATTGGTAGCTTTTGAGTTTCAGGCTCCACTAGCGCTTTGGCCAGGCCCTCTAGCGCAGCCATTGCTGCGTAGCGCACTACCCATTCTGGGTCTTGGGCCGCTCCGATTAATACGCCGAGTACCTCTTGTTGAGATGAAGTCGTTTGGTCGGCGGGCAGTTTAGCCCAATCAATAGTGCCCAACCCCCGGGCTGCGGCACGGCGCACGCTCAGGGCAAAATCCCCTTTGGCCGTTTCTAGCAGCACGGGCAGGGCGCGGGGGTCGCCGATTAGGGCCACAGCCCGAATGGCCCAGGCTCTAGCGCCGTAGTTGTAGCCATCAATTTGTTCTAACAGGGCAGGCACAGCAGCTTGGCCCAGGGTCACCAGCCCATCCACTGCGGCCACCGCAGCACCAGGGTTGTTGTACCCCAGCACGGTAATTAGAGTGGGGATGGCGGCGACATCTTGTGCAGCCGCGAGAGAGTGAACCGCAACAACCATTGCGCCCTTGGAATCAGCGGCTTCGACCGCCCGAACTAGCTCTGCTACTGTCGCGCCCACAACTAACCGTTCTCCAGCCCTGTTGATACTCAATTCATTTGTTGTGCTGCAATGCTCTTAGCCCTACAGCAGCTCATCCATCAGCAGCAATACCTGGCGGGCTTCATCCGTCAAGCCGCGTTGGAGAAATTTGGTCTGCCGCAGGTGAGTTTCTAAAACGCCTTGAAGGGCGATTAACTTGAGGCTGTTTTCGGCTAGGGTGGCGGCAA
The DNA here is from genome assembly GCA_031425055.1 of Phormidium sp. VAR_61_metabat_6. Lineage (GTDB taxonomy): Bacteria > Cyanobacteriota > Cyanobacteriia > Phormidesmidales > Phormidesmidaceae > Nodosilinea. The sequence goes on along the minus strand of JANPIO010000275.1, from coordinate 3,912 downwards.
TAGGTTGGGCAGCGGGCAAGTAGCCGATCGCACCTAAATCCATCATGGCCGATCGCCTGAGCTGTAGGTTGGGCTCTTGCAGGCGCTCTACTAGGCGATCGCAGTAGGTCGCCTGCCCCGTCAGCTGATAGAGGGCGCGGGTGGCGGCATTTTGCACCTGGGCCACCTCATGCTCTAGAAACGGGATGATTTCGGCTACGGCATCGGTCGCACCCAGGGTGCCCAGGGCCTCTAGCACCGCGTTGTAGGGCTGCACTAGGTGGGGCTTATCGGGCACCGCCACCGCAGCGGCAACCCCGCCCGCCAGCAGCGATCGCAGCGCTGGAATCGCCTGGGGATCGCCCAGGGACTCTAGCGCTTGGGCAGCGGACTCGCGCACGTAGTAGTCATCGCAATCTAGACACTGAATCAGTGCTGGAACAACGGTGCGATCGCCCAGTTTACCCAGAGCCCGAGCCGCATTGCGCCGCAGCGGATATCCTCCGTCGGGGGCGCGATCGCCCTCATCCTCAAGGGCCAACACCAGAGCGGCGATCGCATCGGGATGGGCCACGCGAAAGCGCCCCAGCCACCAGGCGGCATAATAGCGCAGCCCGGTATCGGCGGTTTGGCGCAGGTTCTCAAGGGCCTGATCTACCGTCAGAGATTCTCCCTGGGCGTTGACCAACTGCTGCGGATCCTGTCCCATAACCTCAGTACGTCTCCAGCACTTCTAGACCGGTCTCTGGTTTAGTCAGCCGACAAGGGCTGAATGCTGATGATTTTGCCACCCATACGGGTAATCCGCTGCATTTCTTCGTTCATACGGCTGTAGGGCACTTTAATAAAGGTGCTGCCGCTCTGGCGAATGGGGTAGTTATTTTGGTCGGTGGCGTCGTTTTGGCGCAGCCCCTCAACCTCATAGAGAAAAATGCGGTTAGTAGTCTGACTGCCGAAGGCATTTTGAGCGAGCATAGGAAACTCTCCTGGTCGTTGCGAGATCTCGTAGAATGCGGCGTTTTACACATCACTGGCGCACTCATAGAGAATGCGCCAGCGATGTCATTGGGTTAGAGGCTGGCAGCGGTAACGCTGGTTACCCGACCACCCTGCTTATGAATCTGCTGAAGCTTGGCAGACAGCTGCTCGTAGGGCACCAGGTAGGCGGTATTGATGCGCCGCACCTTGGGATAGCGGGGCAGGTTGGCCCCAGCCACCTCAATCCGGTAGACCTTGCCAGCACCGACACCGTAGGGAGTAGAGCCGCCTAGGGCCTGCCTGGGGGTAGTCAGCTTGTTAGCCTTAGCCGACCAGCCAGCAGCAGCGCTGGTGGGGCTGATGATCGAAGACGAGGTGTTGCGGCCCAGCTCGCCCGCTAAGCGCGACTTTTTGCCGCCCGCCTGGGACGTATCGCTGGTGGCGTAGCCCCGATACATTTGGAACATCCGGGTAAAGCCCACCGAACGCTGGCCTGCCTGATAGACAAAGCTGCGGTAATAGGGCACCACGTTGTCGCCAAAGTTAGCCTGGTACTCTTCGCTGTCGATGAACGAGTCAACATCGGCATCGTAGCCCTGGGTCTCGTAGCGATCGAGGTGATCAACCACCTCAGACTCATCGTAGACGGCGCGACCGAGCAGGTGCTTGGTGTGCAGCTCAATCACGCGGGTTTGGAAATTGCCGTAGAAGAATTTTTCTTTGTACAGCTCAGACTTAGCCACAGCCCGCACAAAATCGCGCACGCTGATGTAGCCATTCTTGAGCAGCGACTCGGCACCGACTAGGCGCTCAGATTTCATCAGGTAGTCGTTACCCAACAGCTGGCGATACACGGCTCGGATGACCACATCGGCATCGTCGGGAGTCCAGTTGGCACGCAGCTCTACGGGCAGGGTTTCATCAAATGCAGCGGTTCCCAAACGGGATGCTGCCGTTGTAATAGGCACAGGATTATCCTCCTTATCAACACAGTGAGCGTGAGCTCAATCTACACAGGCAGAATAAAAAATGGCGCAGTACTCAAGTTAGGTCTCCTTGGAGTGAGCAAGCTAAGGCCTAAACCCAGCCAACTCCACCCCGAGGAGATGCCAACGTGGCCTGCAAAAGCAAGGCCAAGCACTCCGCCATATGAGGTATTAAAGCCGCAGCCTAGGCCAGGTCGACTTTAGTTACCCGACCGCCGGAGCGGTTAACTTGTTGAAGTTTGCGAGACAGCTGCTCGTAGGGCACCAAAAATTCGGTGCAGGTGCGTCGCACCTGGGGGCGACCCGGCACAGTGGCCTGGGTAACCCGCACCCGATAGAGCTTCTCGCGATCGCCCCCAGACCCACCGACAATGGCGGCTCCGGTAGCTCCGCGGCCTACAGGCGACGAAGAGTTTTTAGCGATTTCAGACACGAGCCGCGAACGAATACCCCCCTGGGCGCGATCGCTGGTGCCGTAGCCCCGATAGAGCTGAAAGAAGCGGGTAAACCCGACCGTCTTTTGGCTCCGCTGGGTTAGGTGGCCACGATAGTAGGGAACTACATTGTCCCCAAAATTATCGCGGTACTCTTGGGAATCAATATAGGAATTGATTTCCCCTGCATAGCCATCGGTGTTATAGAGGTCGGTGTGAAAGGCGATTTCGTCCTGGCCGTAGGGGGCCCGACCCAGCAGATGCTTGTAGTTCAGCTCGATAAAACGATTTTGTGGCCCGCTCAGGAAAAACTTATCCCGATAGAGGTCAGACAGGGCCAAAGCCCGCACAAAATCTCGAACTGAAATAGCTCCCTGCCGTAGCAAAGACTCGGCGCTGGTGTTGCGCTCGCTAGCCATAATGTACTGGTTGCCAAAGACTTGGCGGTAAGCAGCACGAATTACTGCCTCCACATCGCCTTCGATCCAGTTGGGCCGCAGCTCAATCCGCATCGACTCATCGTAGGGCGAAACGCCAAGGCGTCCCGCCGCAGTGGTTACTGCCATGGTTGCCTCCTTGGGCGTGTATAGATACAACAATGCCCGGAGCAGCAAACAATCGCTAACAATGCGCTAACAACTGTCTGCCCCTCCGGGCAAATGGCCAACCTAGCTTAGAGCGTTGATGGCGTAGTCGATGTAGGAGTTGGCTTCGGTAGCTGCGTCACCAGAGAGGCCGTGGTTAGCTTTGACGTACTTCAGAGCTTCCACGTACCAGCTGGGGGACAGTTCGAAGGTGCTGTTGATTTCGTCAAGACCAGCAACCAGGTACTCATCCATAGGGCCGGTACCGCCAGCTACGCAGCAGTAGGTGACCATGCGGACGTAGTAGCCGATGTCGCGGGCGCACTTAGACTTGCCACGCTCGTCAGAAGCGTAGTTGTTGCCCTGCATTTGGGTGGTGTAGGGGAACTTGTTGTACACAGCTTGAGCAGCGCCGCTGACTAGAGAATCAGCTTTGGTGGTCAGAGCTTTAGCAGCTTCTAGGCCAGCGGTGGCTTGACGTAGGCGACCAAAAGCAACTTGTAGTTCAGAAGCGCTCAGAAAGCGACCCTGAGAATCGGCTGCTGCAACAGCTTCGGTTAATGGGGTTTTCATAGTCTAAAGATTCTCCTTAAATTGTCTTCACAGCAAACGAACAGGCAGTGAGAATTAAGCCAAATTGGCTCAACTCAAGTGAGGCTTAATAGGCTAAACCTAGGCAACAGCTGCAGCAGCTAGGTCGAAGTAGCTACCGATCTCAGAGTAGAGGGAGCTGCAATCGCCTTGGGTGATGCCGTTGGTGTCAGAAACGATACCAATAGCAGCAGCCTTCATTTTCTCAACGCCAGCAGCTACGGAAGCACCGGGAGTACCCAGAGCAACGTAGGTCTCGCGTAGGCCGTTCAGACAGCGATCGTTGAGGACGCTAGCATCGCCAGTGAAGGTAGCGTAGGTCACGTAACGCAGGATGATTTCCATGTCGCGCAGGCAAGC
>JANPIO010000274.1:0-2855 GCA_031425055.1 Phormidium sp. VAR_61_metabat_6 | reverse complement strand
TTTGCAGGTTTTACAGGCGTTTCAGGCGCGAGCGGTCAGGGCGCTGGGGTTGAGCTTGGGGGTGGGCCTGCTCTATGTCGTGGCGGGGCTCTACATTCTTTTTAATTTAGCGAAAGCGACGGCGGTGCTGACGTTAGCTTTTGGTTTGCTATTTATTGCCGAGGGCTTTTTTACCATCATCATGGCGTTTACCTACAGAGCTGGGCGCACCCTGTCGTGGTTTGTGGCGATCAATGGTATCGTCACGCTTATTCTAGGAATTTTGGTGATCAATGGCTGGCCGTTTAGCTCGCTCTGGTTGATTGGCTTTTATGTGGGCACTAGCCTATTGTTTAGCGGGGCTTCGCTGCTCGGGGCAGCGATGGCCGCCCGTAGGGAAGTTGCCTGAGACCGTCCATGCCCGGAGACTACATTCTCTTTGCTCAGCACGGCTGGGCTGACACCAACCAGTCGATGATGACTCTGGCGGAGCAGCTAGCGGGCGATCGCGCGCAAATTGTGGCTCCCTGCCTCAACTATGCCATGACCTGGCTGCGAATTTCCCCGCTGGTGGATGAGGTCGATGCCCTAGCCACGGCGACCCTGGCGCGTCAGCCCAGCCTACCGATACGAATTGTGGGCCACTCGATGGGGGGCCTGATTTGGCTGGAGGTGCTCAATCGCCATCCCGACTGGTGGCCGAGGGTAAAATTTTTGACGCTGGTGGGCTCCCCGGTGGGTGGGGCCGACCTGGGCCGCATTCTGGATCCGCTACAGGTAGGAGTCGGCATTGCCGCTGACCTGGGGCGCGATCGCCGCCCCCTAGCCGCCCGGCTCGCTGCCGTCATCCCCACCCTATCGATCGCAGGTGATGTAGACGGGGGCAGCGATGGCACCGTCCACATTGAGAGCACGCAGGTACCCAACGGGCAGTTCGTCTGCCTAGAGGGCATCAGCCATGCGGCCTTGCGCTGTCACCCGCGTGTGGTGGCGCAGATTCAACAATTTTGGCAGGGCGACAGCCTGAGCGCGCCGCTATTGCCCCATGCCCTAGTGGAGCAGCTGCGTCAGATCCCCGGTATGACCGATGCCCACCGCCGCGACTTTGCCCGCGCCACACCCTGGCACATCTTCGCCGACGGCACCAGTATTCGCCTGTGGCTCAGCCCCTTTGGCATTCACCACGTGTTTTTGGCCTCTGCTGAGGATGACTGCCTGTACTCCGGCTATGTGGGTTGGCTGCACAGTGGGGAGCTGTGGCACAGCCTAGGGGCGCTGCGGGCAGACGCCAAACTATTCTAAGGTTGGTGAGTCGGTAGGATGTGGCTCACCCGGCTGGCGGGTGGAGGTCAGCGGGCTAGAGATGGAGAGGCCATCCTCACTGACTAGGCCCGTGGTGACATCGACGCTGCCCTCGCGGCTGCGGTCTTGCCGGTACTGCTCGACGGCGGCGTTGACTTGGTCGGCGATCGCCCAGGCAGCCTTCGAGGGTGACGGCGACTGCTGCAAAATATTCAGCTGAAAATAGACCTGCTCAATTAGCAGTTTTTCATCGATGACGCTGAGCTGGGTGTCAATGTTGAAATCGACCTGATTTTTAAGCACCGCGCTCAAGGCCGCAGCAATCAGGTCAGCTCCGATATTGATCAGGGTCGGGGCATGATTTTTGACGTAAGCGGTCACGGTTTCGCCGACCGCCTCGGCCATGGGTCGCTGGGCTAGGGCAGTGGCTAGGGTTTCGGCGATCGCAAAGTAAGTAGGGTCGATGGCGGCGATCGCTCCACTGGCATCAAAGGATTGCACCAGCTGACTGATCAGGCCCAAGGCTTCTGAACGGGTCAGGGGTCGAGGGTCGGCAATGGCATCGCCCAGCAGCGGCATGACAGCGGTGACTATTGTCCTGAGAGTTTCTGGGATGAGATTGGGCCGATGGCGCTGCACGTAGGCCGCGAGAATGCCCTGTGCCTGTTGCTCTAGATGCTGCTGCCAGCGGTGGGTTTCCCTGGCTAGGGCACTGGTAGCGCGATCGACGATGGCATTTTTGAGATCGTCAGCGGTGAGACCGTCGAGCACCCGCTGAACCACGGCGTCGATCAGCGCGGCGGGCTCTTTGGGTAGATATAGCCGCAACAGGGTGCCAAGCAGGCCCTGCACCTGCTCGGGCGAATTGGGCAACCCATAGAGTCGCCCATAGGCGCTGAGACCGCTGATCAGCGTTGCGGTCACCTCAGGGTCACGGGCAGAGGTCAGCTCCTCAGGCGGCATCGTCAACCTCCTCGGTGGGAGTGAAGGAACTATTTGCTCTTGCAAGGCACCCTACTCAATCCTAATTGCAGACTGGCCTAGACCGCCTCCCCTCTGCGGGACTTATATGGGTTTTAAACGACCTGCTCCAGATTGCCGTTGTAGCCACGGGGCGTAATTAGCCAAGGGCCGTGGCGCTGGGTGCTCTGGTTGCCGATCAGCACCACCGTCAACATATCGATGGGGGCCTCTAGCAGGTTGGCTAGCGTCGTGCGGTGAATCATCTCGTCGGGGCGATAGACCGACTTCACCACCGCCACCGGAGTATCGGGCGATCGGTGGGCCATCAAGATACTGTGGGCCGTGGCGATCTGCTCGGTGCGGGTTTTTGATTTGGGGTTGTAGAGCGCCACTACGAAGTCGGCCTGGGCCGCTGCCTCTAGCCGCTTCACAATCACCGGCCAGGGGGTAAGCAGGTCGCTGAGGCTAATGGCGCAGAAGTCATGCATTAGTGGTGCTCCTACCCGAGCGGCGGCAGACTGGAGGGCTGAGATGCCGGGGAACACCTCGACCGAAGGGGTTTCGCCATCCCAGCCGGTGCCCTGAAGCTGCTCTAGCACTAGCCCAGCCAT
>JANPIO010000273.1:0-3705 GCA_031425055.1 Phormidium sp. VAR_61_metabat_6 | reverse complement strand
ACAAACTCAATCCGGCTATTGGGGCGGGTCATTTGGTACGGCTGGAGCGAAGAATTGCGCGCTACGGTCACACCCAGCTTGGGTATGCTGGCCTGGTTGCCCCGCACTGGCGCTGAGACCTCGCCCAGCTGGTAGCGAATGGCGGTCGCCATATCGTCATGCACTAGGCGAGTCGCGCCCCGCTGCCAAGTTGGGCTGCCTGACTCAGTAAAGCCCAGGCTGCTTTCTAGCACCCATCCATTGACATTGAGAGCCCCGTCAAAGTTAAGGGTGAGAGGTTGTCTACCGGTACTGCCTTCGGCCCCCGTCCACACCACGGTTTGGCCACCGCGCACATTGAGATAACCGCTCACGGTGCTGGGCGGCAAGGCTTGGGCCAACTCCCGAGGAATATTCGCAGAATTAGCGTCTACCACGGTGGTTTGCCGCAGGGCCGGGGGCACGTTGACCTGCAACTCTAGACGGCTGCTGTCAAAGTTGATGGCAATGCCGAGGTCGCGGATGCTTTGCAGCCTTAAGGTGCCATCGGCCTGGCTGGTGGCGGCCAATTGATCGGCAACATCAGATCGCAGAATGTCTTTTACGGCGGCCAAAAAAGTGTCGGTGACCACCTGCACATCGACCTGGCTGCCGCCGGGTACGAGCACTAGACCCTGGCCAGCGGGCTGGTCGTTGACAATGATTGGCACAGGCACCTGCTGGGGGCCTTGGTTGCGGGGCCGCCCAAATACTTCTTCAAAAATATCGGTGGTGGAGGGCTCGGCAGGCTGGGCTGGCGTGGTCTCAGCCGCTGGAGCTGCGTCTGCGGGCGCTGTCTCAGCCCCGTCTGGGATTAACTCTGGGGTTGGCTCTGGGGTTGGCAACGGGTCGGCGGAGCTTTCTGCGGGTGGCGAGGCTGCTGCGGGTGGCGAGGTGTCTGGTGCTGGGGTTGGCTCTGAGGCTGGGGAAACTGCTTGCGCTAGAGCTGCCGAGGGTGCCGCTATGGGGTGAGCTGAGGGTGTAGCGGTGGCAGAATGCCGAATAGTGGGCGAAAAAACTGGCTGAGTTGATGCTTTTACCGCCCCAGAGGTGCTCACCTGAGGCATAGCCGCCGCTGCTAAAGATAGCGTGAGCGGCGGCTGTTTAGAAAAAACTGGCCCTGGTGCAGTGGTCGTAGGGTTGGTAGGGGTAGCCACCTGGGGCAGCGGCTCTACGGCTACGGCTTGCACCTCGGCGGCAACCGGAGGAAGGATTTCTGGGGGCGTAGTAAGTTGGGTTGCGGGCGCACCCCCCTGGCCCAAGGTAGCCAGCATAGTAGTTAGGGTTGACGATAGTCAAAGGTGGCAGTGATAGGCCCCTGGGGCAGGGTGGCGGGGCGGGGCAAAACATAGCGGCGGCTTTGACCGGGTAGCACGGTCGTGCCGGCCATATCTTTTAAGTCTTCTGACGATAGGGTGACAGACTGCCCCTGGGCCGTGAGGCTGAGGCTGAGGTCTCGTAGACTAGCGCTGGCATTGCCTGTGTTGGCGAAGGTAATGGCCACAGCGTCGGCCCCCTGGGCATCGGCTTGGGAAACAACAGACTCGATGCTAACAGCCGCTTGTGTGCCAGCTGGGCGCACAAACAGAGACCCCATGTATCGCAACAGAATCTGCACTTGCCCAACGGGCCTTACAGGGGCGGGTTCGTTGGGGTCAACTAGGTTAATCGGCAGCTGCTCGGCCACCAGGCGAAACGCCAGCTCTTGCGCTGGCTCAGGGTCGCCAAGCCAAGTTACGCGCACGACCTGAGTCGCACCGGGTTCTAAAATAATTTGAGCCGGGTAAATCAGAAAGTCATCTTCAGCTGGTTGATAGGTTTCTTCGCCATCTAAATTCATGTGGCGCTCAACCACGGTGACCTCTACCGCAATGCGATCGTCTTCGTCATTGACGACTTGGTAGGAGCGGATGGCATCAGCGCCTGATGGGGCAAACACCTGAGACATCGGCCTAAACTGAAAGGCCATAGCCGGGTTGACCCGCACTAAAGCTAGAAATAGAACGGTCAGCAGCAGCTTAAAGGGGCGTTTCATACAAAATACCTGGTGAGCGACTGAAAATGAAGTGACTGAAAATGAAGTGAGATCAAAGCTTGAGCTTGATATTTAAAAGATTAAGAATTAAGACCTTTTTTCTGACAACTAAAGACTAGTGGTCTGTCAAGCCTAAATTTGTAGGTTGGGTGGCGCGCTAGCAGAACCCAACAAGACTTACTGCTGTTGGGTTTTCTCCTCTGGAGACGCTTCGCGAACGCTCCGCTGCACCCAACCTACGAGACCTCTAATTTTAGTCCTGACGCTGCACTAGTTATCGACGACAGAAATATTGATGGTTGCGCCGTAGGGACCAGGGTCTTGTAGCGCGCTAGGGGTGTAGAGAATATAGACATCGCGGCTTTCAGAAATAGCCGTCTGGGTGACATAGGTATAAGTATTCCCAGAAGGTGTGGTGAAAGCGCTGCTGGAGGGGGCGCTTTCATTGTCAGCTACCGTAGTAATCTTAAACGAAATATCACTACCTTGGCTTTTGGTCAGACTGCCCGAGGTTAGCGACAGAGTAAGACCAACACTATGGTCGGTAGAGATTGAAATATCTGCCACCTTGACAATGTGCGTACCAGCACTGCCTTCGCCGTCGAGATCTAGAGATGTGCTGATTGCAGTAGCGGTGGTAGAGAGAGACGGTAGCCCGATGGCGGGCTGGGCAATAGTGGCTATACCCCCTAGGCAAAGACACAACAGCGGCAGTAAGTAGCGCATAACCCGAGGTCATGAATAAATAGTTTTATCGTGTCAAACATGTTTTTAAGAAAAGCAAACTTCAACAGGGCAGAGATAAAACTAACGTGATGAGTTGAACCTGGCCCCAGGGCCTAAAGATTTGCTTTAATGGAACGTTTTCAGAGAGAAAAGGGTCTCCTTCAGCCGAGGGTAAAACAGCTCGCTGAAAGAGACCCTTAACTGTACACTCAACCGTCAACCAGGAGTTTTACCGGGGTCGTTGCTTAGGTAGCTTAGTTGGCAGTCACGGAGACTGTAATGACGCCGGTGTAAGCGCCTGGGTCTAGCAGGGCAGGGGCATCATACTCAATATAGAGATCACGGGCAGATGCACCGCCAGAAAAGTCGTTCACGTTGTCGGTGTCTGCGCCAGCCGCAAAGGCAGTGTCTGCAGGAGCTGATGCTGCGTCACCCACAATCAAAACCTGATAAGCCAGGGTAGACGTGCCATTAGTCAAGCCAGCATCGGGAGTAGCCGTTACGGTAACACCAGTAGTGTTGTTAGTGGTCAATGCTAAATCTGCCACTTTAACAACCACATTGTTTTGGGCTGTGCCCACTCCGTAGAGGCTGAGGGTACCAGCCCCACCAGTGGCAGTGGAGGTAACGGCGGTAGTATTGGCAACTGAGCCGCCGAGGTTGACAGTGTCAGCCATAGCGGGGCTAGCCAGCACTGAGCCAGCAACAACCAGGGTAGAGGCGATGAGGGTATTACGGAAGGTTTTAGCAAACATGATGTGTTCTCCTGAAGTGGCAAGTTTTGCCTGATGTGAGTTTGTTTGCAGGGTATTAGGTAAAGCCCCCTGCGGCTTGCAGTCTGGGTTAGGTTTAGAAATACATTCCTTTTTGTAGATAAAGGAATAACCTCTTCCTTAACCAGAATTGCGGTAGCTTTCGCTGAAGTA
>JANPIO010000272.1:0-13896 GCA_031425055.1 Phormidium sp. VAR_61_metabat_6 | reverse complement strand
GGTCGGGTCGGGTCAGCGTTTGCAGCCGAAATTGGCACCATGCGCGTTACTGAGCAAATTGACGCTCTGCAAATTCTCAAGACTGACCCCATCGACTACCTGGTGATTCCTCGGGTGATTGCCTGTGCCCTGATGCTGCCGCTGCTGAACGTGCTGTCGTTCATCACCGGCATGACCGGCGGGCTGTTGATTGCCACCAGTCAGTACGGCATCCCCTATTCAGTCTTTTTAGATTCAGCCAAAGACTTTCTATCGATTTGGGATTTGGTGAGTTCGCTGATCAAGGCGTTTTTCTTTGGCATTCTGATTGCCATCATTGGCACGAGCTGGGGCCTAACCACTACTGGCGGTGCTAAAGGCGTTGGGCAATCGACCACCACTGCCGTGGTGACAGCGCTGCTGGCTATTTTTATTAGCAACTTTTTCCTCTCGTGGTTCATGTTCCGAGGCACCGGCAGCGCTGTGATGAGCAACTTTTAATGGCAGCTGATTCAGCGATCGCCTCCTCAGCCCTAGGGGTAGATGCTCCTATACTTTAGATAGCCCTCATCCTTGCGAACTGTGACTTCTACCCCTACAGCGACCCATACTGACCTACCTCCCAGCTACCGCATCCCCCTAGCGGTGATTGGTCTTGGAATATTGCTGGCGCTGGGGAAAATTTGGTTAGGAGCATTGGTGGGCACCTTTGGTCTGTTCTTGCTGGTGCAGACCTGGACGCTGACGCTGCGGTTTACCGACAGCGCGCTAGAGGTTCATCGACGCGATACGCTGATTCGTCACTTTCCCTACGAGGATTGGCAGCATTGGGAGATTTTTTGGGAGCCGGTGCCAGTGCTGTTCTACTTTCGTGAGATCAACAGCATTCACTTTTTACCGATCATATTTAGCCCCAGCGAACTGCGTGCTTGCCTCGAAACCCACTGCGCGGCTGCTCAAGAAGAGTAACGGGCACCAGGGGCGAACCAAGCCCTCATCTGATAGGCTGACAACAGGGTCTATGGGAACCGTTATGACCGCAGATGAGCTATCACAATCGAGTCTGGGCCCGGACGGTACCAGTAGCTATGGCAGCCCCAAGGCAAGCTCTGCTTTTGGTGCTGATTCAACGGGTCTCAAGTCAGACTGGAGCAATCGCATTGATGCTCTACGCCAGCAGGAGACTGACCTCAAGCGCAGCATTGCTGACCTACAAGCGACCTACAACCGCTTGACCCAAGACCAGTTTCAAAAAATCCAGACTGACATTGGTCGGATGGTGCAGCAGGGCACGGCAGACCTAGAGCAGCGCAAGCACAATTTGCAAAAAGAAATTGAAACGCTGGAGCGTCGCCAGGAGCGGATTCAGGCCGAGATGCGCACTACCTTTGCCGGGGCATCCCAAGATTTAGCGGTGCGGGTGCAGGGCTTTAAAGATTATCTAGTCGGTAGCCTACAAGACTTGGCGGTGGCGGCAGAACAGCTTGATATCACTCCAGCAGCTCGCTCTACCCCGGCATCGGGGAAAGACACCAGGGGTGATTCTGCTACGGATGCTCGTTTTGGCTCCGGTGCCGAACGCTCTGCCCCACGCACTTCTCCCCGCCGAGCTGCCGCCGAGCCAGTTTCGGCTCAGCCAGCCTTTGCCTCTAACGCCTTTCAAGATCAAACGGAGCGTATTCGCAGCCTGCTCGACCAGTACCGCATGCGCCCCGATTATTACGGCCCTCTTTGGCAGCTGCGCCGCACCTTTGAACCCATTCACGCCGAGCGGGTGTCTAACTGGTTTTTTGCCCAGGGTGGGCGGGGAGCGGTTAAGAGCATGGGCAGTCGCCTGCAGAACGTGCTGGTAGCTTCGTCGGCGCTGTCCATCTTGTATGCCCTTTACGGCAATCGCCTGCGTACTCTAGTGCTCTCTAACAGCCCTGAGCGTTTGGGGGAATGGCGACGGGGCCTGCAAGACTGTCTGGGAATTTCCCGCGCCGATTTTGGTACGGGTCAGGGGGTAATGCTGTTTGATGCCCCAGAGCCGCTGGCTCAGCGGGCCGATCGCATCACGGCTGAAAACGGTCTACCTTTTATCGTGGTGGACGAGGCTGAGTCGGTGATTAGTTTGGCGCTGCTGCAATTTCCGCTATGGCTGGCCTTTGCCCCCGACCCCATGAACCCGGTGGCTGAGTACGACTACTAGCCTCTTTCTTCGTGCTGGAGAAGTTAGGGGCGCGGGTGTTGACTATTCTGGGTTTGGGGGTCTTGTGGTCAGTCACTAAAGGCTTTTGTTAAGGTTTCAACTACCCGGTCGAGGGCCACCGATCGCGAGGCTTTGAGCAAAACGCGATCGCCTGGTTGCAGCACGCCTTGCAAATGCTGGGCTAGAGACTGATGGTCGGCAAAGCTCAAGGTCTTGACACCCGCTGCCCCCTCCGCCAAGGCTAACGATTCGTCAGGCTCGGCCAGGGTGAGCAGGGCATTCAGCCCTAGACTGCCCACAACCTGCCCTACTTGGCGGTGCAAATCGACCGATCGCTCCCCTAGTTCTTTCATCGTGCCCAGCACGGCAATCCGACGTTGGCCCGGGGTTTCGGCCAGCAGATGGAGGGCTGCCGTCATTGACTCTACTCCCGCGTTGTAGGTTTCATCGAGCAACACAATGTCGTCTGGCAAAAGAATTTTTCGCGCTCGACCGCTGGGCAACTCTACTGAAATTCCCTGGCTGAGCACCCGCCAGTCGAGGTTGAGGGCCTGCATAACGGCGATCGCTGCCAACAGGTTCAAGGCATTGTGACGACCCGGCAGCGGCAGTGGTAAACGCACGCCTTCTACCTCCAGGGTTTCAGGATCCACCAGCTGACCCTGGATGTTGCCGCCCTCCAAGCCAAAGGTAATGGTGCGCCCAGCCCACACCGTGCGGGCGGTGGCTAAGAGCCTAGCGTTGTCATGGTTGAGCACGGCAATAGCCTGGGGCGACTCAGCCAGCAGCTCGCACTTGGCGTTAGCAATGGCCTGCTCTGAGCCCAGACGGCCAATGTGGGCCGTACCTACGTTGGTAATGACTGCCACGTCGGGAACAGCAATGCGGGCCAGCCGGGCAATTTCCCCTGGCCCCCGCATGCCCATTTCGATCACCCCAAAGGCATGGTCGGGTCGAAGCTGAAGCAGCGTTTTGGGAACCCCAATGTCGTTGTTGTAGTTGGCCTGGGTTTTGTGTACCGATCCTTGAGTGCCCAAGGCCGCCGCCAGCAGTTCCTTGGTGGTGGTTTTGCCCACTGACCCAGTAATCGCTACGATGCTGGCCTGCTGCTGGGTACGCCACCAGTGCCCCAGGGCCTGATAAGCCGCTAAGGTATCGGCTACCGGTAGACAGGGCAAGTGGGGGATCAGCTTATCCTGCTCAACCACCGCCGCTATGGCACCCTGGGCGATCGCCGCTTCAACAAAGCCATGCCCATCAAAGCGATCGCCCGTCAGCGCGATGAAGAGAGCATTTTCCCCGAGGTCACGGCTGTCGGTAGTGATATTTGCTACATGCTTTTCTCGGTGAGCGGGCGGCACATGATCGAGGGGTGCCTGTATAGCCGCAGCCAGGGTAGCTAGGGATGAAAAACCCATAAAGTCAATGGTAGTGAGCTGTAGCGATGCCTACGGTACACCAGGCTTTGGCCTATTCCCGTGGCAAAGTGTTCTGATTGTAAAGGAATTCTGTCCCTGCCCGTCAGACACCTCTTCAGGTGCAGGAAGCTGGTCTTGCCGGGCGCTCAGTAAGCTGCCCACGGTTCAGAGCTAGTCTATAGACAAAGCTTGAGCTAATGTTTTGCGGTGAATAGCTCTGGGGTATGGGTATCCTAACCCTAACAGGGTTTACTACTGCCTCATGGTTAGGTAGAGAACTTTACCAGAGCTTTGTTAACGCTCCCGACATAATTCCAGAAACTAGAAAATTCACGCAGTAATCTTAAAGTACGCAAACGATAGCCCAGTGTAAAAACTGACGCGGCAAGGGCTATCTATCGTCTTTAATGAACCCAAGGACTGTTGCTGCCATCAAAACCGTGCATCTTTTGAGTTCGTACTTTAACCAGTAAATTTAGCATCGAAAGTTCTTCTCATCGCAGTCCGTATGGGCTTAGCTTGCTAAGCTCATCTGTTGGTGGGACAAGGGCGGTAAAGCTGTGAAGACAAAAGCGACCCATAACAATCGAATTACCACCGCTGATGAGCAGCGTCTCTACAGTCATCTGCTGGCCTGCGTGAGCGTTGAGTCTCCCGATGCCATGATCGATCGGTTTCAGGCGCTCTTCCTTGACGGGTTTGGCTATCCCGATCGCGAGGTCGTGGCGGCCCTCGATCGCCTGCTAGCCTGTCAGGAGATCGAAGAGTATTTTCGGTTCATTCTCAACCGTTGCTGCCATATTCTTATCAACCGCTGGCAAACGAATACTCAGCTGCAGCCAGCTATTCCTGTCTTGATTGAGCTGCTGGAGTCGGTGCCTGCCGATCGGGTGTCAGAGCTGTCGCGATCGCGGCCCATTCGCCGCCTGCGCCAAGTCACTCACGACTTTCGAGACACGGAGCAATATTTTGCCCTCAAGCGGCTGGCGCGTGTTATTGAAGCTCGTCATTCTGCTTTACCTCGCAATCGACAGGCCGAAGCAGTTCCTCTTGGGTCGCTGATTAACCGCTATCCCTATCTTTACGAGCACTGCCTAGTGACTGAAGATAGTGACCTCCAGCATCAGCAGTACGTGCGCCACATGCAGGTCGATGCCCAACATAAATTTGAGGTTGACCTAAGCCATTACGTCACCTACCGAGTTCGTCGGGGACGACTGCATCGCCAGGGGCAGACAGACTTTGCCGATCGGCTGCGGATGGTGCCTAATCCCACTTTGTTAAACGACAAAGAGCTGGTCTTATCGCTCAAGCACTTTTCCCGCCGCCGTGATCACGGTCAAAGCTATCGCGATGGGGCCCAGCGGTTTTTGCTGCACCACAACCATGGGGGCTCGTTTCGACAGTTTAAAGAAGACCTGTGCGACTACATCATTGCCGATGTCAATGCCGACTACAGTCAGCGACAGTTCAAGGCCATGCTGCAAGACCACCTGCTGTCTACTTTTACCGATAGTGATAGCAACCCAATGGATGACTTTCTCAAGGTGCGCACTTGTAGCAACCTATTCAACTTTTTGGTGGTTGACCCCAGCGCTGGTCGGCAACACTACGTCTTTCTTGACCTGATCAACAACCTGGGGCCAGTGCAGACCACGGGGCTGCTGCTCAGAATTTTGTTGATTTGCCAAAAGGTTAGGCCTTTCTTAGAGCGACGGTTTTCCCTATTGTTTAACCACTACGAGACCGCCTCCAGTGAAACGGTGGCCTGGTTGATCAATATGTTTGAAAATATCAACATTGCCCTCAGCCTCAACTTCGGCAGCGTTGATCTGTCCCATGCTGGTGCCCGATAGGATGGTGCTGTGGCCTAGTTCACCGGCTGCGATCGCCGTTTAGCCAAACGGCGTATTCGAGTCTAGCCCGAGCGCAAATGCTAGAGTCGTACCACGTGCAGATCTCCATCGCCTACCTATGTACGACCTTGTTTCTGCCGCCCTTGGGGCTCAGCAACTGACCCAGGCAGCCCAATTGATTAAGCAGTGGCAGCAAAAAACGCCTCAAGACCCCTGGCTTAAACTGGCCATGGGACAGTACTGGGAAGCCAAAACTGAGCTGGAGAAGGCCCAGATTACCTATACTCGGCTGCTGCAAAGCACCGCCAACACTAAGGTGCTGAGCCAGGCGAGGGAAGGGGTGCAACGGGTGCGCAACCAAATGGCCCAGCGTCGAGAACACGATCTGATTGCGGCCAAGCAGCAGCCAGGCGCGGCGGCGACGGCCATGCTGGTGCTAGAGCCGGTGACGGGCGATCGCCGAGAACCAGCAGCCCAGGGCCTAGCCCGAGTTATGCAGATTGATGCTTATACGGCTAGAACCCGGCTACCCAGTAAGCACTGGCGACTGCTGCGGGTCGGTTCAGCGGGAGAGACTGAGTATTTTTGCGAACAGCTTAAGACTGAGGGTACTCCCGCTCGCTGGGCTACGGTGGATCAGGTCAAGGGGGTGGATATCTTTCGGGTACAGGCAATTCGTGCCGTAGAGCCAGAGTTGACGGTGGTTTGCCTAAATAGTGCAGGCCAGCAGGGCACCATTCAGCTCACCTGGGATGACATCACCCAGTGGGTAGTGGGGCAGCTGCCTATTTATGAATCAGTGGTGGATTTAGATGTGCGCGGCAGGCTCAAGCGCAAAGGCTCTACCCAAGACTATGGGGAAATAATCGACTGGCACTTGCACGGGCGTGGCTGCGTGCTGCGACTGTGCGATCGCACCTATAAGTTCCGTGAGGCAGTGCCGATTCCCCCAGCGGAATCTTTTCCGTCGCCCTTGATTGCGGCCACCGTCTGGAAGGCCATGAAAAGCTACTTTGCAGCCCAGATCGCTTCAGCCCCGCTCACCGAT
Organism: Phormidium sp. VAR_61_metabat_6; assembly: GCA_031425055.1. Taxonomy (GTDB): domain Bacteria; phylum Cyanobacteriota; class Cyanobacteriia; order Phormidesmidales; family Phormidesmidaceae; genus Nodosilinea. The sequence continues at coordinate 7,404 of JANPIO010000272.1, read as the reverse complement.
TTCAGCGGCTTTGGGGAGAGCTCCTTAGATTTAATAGAACTGCTGCCGTCCTTTGAGCACCAGGTGGAGCTGGGGCGATCGCTGCCTTCGCCCTGGGATGCGGCCTTTCACCTATATAGCGGTCTACGGTTTGTGGTGGAGGGAGAAGCGAGAGACCCAAAAAAATAAAGCTCAGGGTTAAGGCTAACAACGAGCCATCAACCCTGAACTTCCGGATCATCCCTAGTGCATGCGTAGAACGTTGGTCTAGCGGGTTTTGACCTGCTTAGCCATATCTAGAAAAGGAGACAGGCTAGGACCGGGGCGACGACGACGGGGTAGAGCCGTACCCACGGTGGTGAGGTAGGTAGAGGCAAAGGCGGTAGGCACTGGCTCGGCAGGTGCCGTTGCCACAGGAGCAGGAGCTGGGGCAGCTTTAGCGGGAGCTTTGGACGCTGCTTTTGCTGAAGCCTTGGCCGGAGCTTTAGCTGCGGCTGGGGTCACCGCTTTTGCTGGAGCAGCAGACTTAGCCTCGGCAGGGGCAGTAAGAGCGGCCGCCGGTTGGGCGCTGCTGTCAGACTCATCGAGTTCCATGAAAAACTCAGACTTTTTGCCCAGACCTAGCAAGCCGCTAACGGTTTTGAAGATGCCGCCAAGCAGCCCAAAGATTGCCCCAAAAATAGACTTAATTAAACCCATGGGTGTGTCCTTGATTTATCTGCGTTTCTAAATTAATTATCAAGTTCCGTTACGCCCTCTCACCATGTGAAGCGGCAACTAGATAAAAAAGTTAACACGGCCCCTCAGAAATCCATGTGGGTTACAGCTCCAGCATTTGGGCTCCGGGCTCCAAGACTAGCACCAACTGCCGCAGCACCACTTAGCTATCAGCCCGCGAGGGTTAGACCGTGCGATCGCCCGCAACAAAACTTTCCTGGGGCTCTGAGACGCAAAATGGCTCGGAATGGCTCGGATTTTGGCGCGATCGCCCTGAAATGCCCAAGCAACTTTTTGATTTAGTTTCTGCCGCCGAGCCAGAGCAGCATTTTTTAGTGAAAAAAGCAAATTCGGGCGAGCGAACCCTTTACTTCCCTTAAAACTTCGTTAGGATAATTAATAACGATGTTAAGTTTTCTAAAACACTATGATTGCTCAGCAACGCATTCTAGCCCTGGGCAGCCTCGCGCTTCAGCCCAATCAGTCCTCCAATACTGCTTTTCAGATTTCTTGGACAATTCTGAGAGTTGTCGCTGGCGTTGTTATGGTTCACAACGGCCTTGACAAGCTAGCCAACATCGAAAGCTTTGCCAATGCCTACGTGGCCTACCTAGGGCTGCCCTTTCCGATTACCCTGAGCTACATGGCAGCGTTCACTGAGCTGATCGGTGCTCCTCTGGTGGCTCTAGGGTTGTTTACTCGTCCTGCCGCCATGGGGCTGGTTTTCACCATGCTGGTGGCGATGTATCACCACGTCAAGGTAGCGGGTTTTAGCATTCCTTACCTAGAACTGTCTGCCCTCTACGCCGCCACCTTTCTGTTCTTTGTCATCAACGGCGGCGGCCGGTTTTCGCTGGATGCGCTGCTGGCTAATGTGTTTAACAGGCTGCGCACCAACCAAACCGATGGTAAGCGCGCTTCCTTAGAAGATGTGTTTAAGCGATCGGATGAGGTTAAGTCTGGCACCAAGCCGGTTTTGTAATCTGTCTTGTTGGTTTTCTCAAGCCCCCTGGCACTGTGCCAGGGGGCTTTGTCGTGGGCACTAGATGTGGGGTTCCCTAAATAGCCCAAGGAAACACCTGGCCTGATCAATGCAGCAGCACTGCGAAAGCCACAAGGAAGCTGTCATGAAAAAAACCTTAGACGTCCTACTGCGCTACCTCCGATTGTCAATGCAGATATGGGTGCTCTTAACGTGACAAAGGGCGCTAGAAAAGGCTGGCCTCTCCTAGGTGGGTGAGGCCAGGACGAGGCGCACTCGCGCTCGCAAAAAGCTTTGGTTTGTCTCGCCCGTCAGCTACAGGCCGAGCAATTCGGCTCAGATTCCCAAACGTTGGTAGACCTGATCGAGGTTGCGCAGGTGACGCTCAGGACTAAAGCAGAGGTCAATTTCTGCCTTCGATAGGTGGGCCGTCACCCGCTCGTCTGCCTCAATCAGCCCACGAAAGTTGCCATCGTCGGTGTTCCAAGCCTGGTGGGCGCACGACTGCACGATCCCGTAGGCCTCTTCCCGCGCCAGCCCTTTGTCAACCAAAGCCAGCAGCACCCCCTGGCTAAATACAACGCCGCCGTAGACGTTCATGTTGCGGGCCATATTTTCAGGGTAGACCAGCAGATTTTTGTTCAGCTCGGTGGTTTCTACCAGCATGAAGTGGGTGAGAATGCAGCTGTCAGGAAAAGCCACCCGCTCCACAGAGCTGTGGGAAATGTCGCGCTCGTGCCACAGGGCCACATTCTCCAGGGCTGCCATAGCATTGCCCCGCAGGAGTCTTGCCATGCCGGTCAGTCGCTCTGAGCGAATCGGGTTGCGCTTGTGGGGCATGGCCGACGAGCCCTTCTGTTTCTTAGAGAAAAATTCCTCTACTTCCAATACATCAGTGCGCTGCAAGTTGCGAATTTCTACCGCAAACCGCTCGATGGAGGCCCCCAGCAAAGCTAGAGCATTCATAAAGTCGGCGTGAATATCGCGGGAGATCACCTGGGTAGAGGCGGTGTCGGGGCGCAGACCCAGATTTTGGCAGGCTAGAGCCTCAATGTTGGGATCGATGTTGGCGTAGGTGCCCACCGCGCCAGAGATTTTGCCGACGGCGATCGCATCTTGCAAGTGGGTCAGCCGCTCCCGGTGACGCAGCATCTCGGCTAGCCAGCCTGCCAGCTTAAAGCCAAAAGTAATCGGCTCCGCGTGAATGCCGTGGGAGCGGCCAATCATCACCGTATCGCGGTGCTCCTGAGCCCGATAGCGAATTGCCTGAATCAGGCTCTCCACATGGGTCATAATCACCTGAAGGCTGTCCACCAACTGTAGTGACAGGGCCGTGTCAAGCATGTCAGAGCTGGTCATGCCGAGGTGAATATAGCGCCCCACGTCGCCCACATATTCGTTGACGTTGGTGAGAAAGGCGATCACATCGTGGCGCACCTCCGCCTCAATCTCAAGAATGCGCTTGGGGTCAAACTTGGCCTTGGCCTTGATTTCCTCGACTGCTGCCTGGGGAATATAGCCCAGCTCGGCCTGGGCTTCGCACACCGCGATTTCGACCCGTAACCAGGTCTTAAATTTATAGTCGTCGGTCCAAAGATCGCCCATTTCGGGCAGAGTGTAGCGTTCAATCAAGGCTTTGGTCAGAATACAACCGTCCCATTCTACCCGGCGGCCCCAGCCTGTGGAAAATTGAAGTACTATACTTCACGCCCGAGGCATCAGATAGCGCTTTTCGAGGATTCAAGGCGGCTAAAGGTACAGTAGCTGGGTAGCAACCCCGCGTAATCACTGCAAACCTGCCTAGCCGCCACAGCGGTTAAGGTTGGTAGCTCGCTACAAGCTTGACGAGTTTTTCTGAACCAGCCAGTACATTAGGATTTGCCATGGGTTGCGATCGCGTTACCCGGAGCGAATCCTATCAGGAGGGTTTACGGCAACTACTGGGCGTTTTGTCGGGCGTAGTTAAGGTTGGGTTGATAGTCGATCGCCTTCTGCTGGGCAGTGGCGTAGTTGGGGTCAGAGGCGGGTACTCGCTGCATCAGAGCGATCGCTTGAGCCCAGGTATCGGCTACCTCCTGCCATTGGGCCGGAGTAGTAGCAGTTTGGGCCTGGTTGGCAGCAGTTTGGGCCGCATTGACCGCTTGCCTAAACAGATCCTCTTCGGGCACAGCCGCTGGGTCAGCCGGAGGTGGCACAGCAGGCTCGGTGATGACGGGGTCTCCCCCAGGAGTAGGCTGCCGCAAGCGACCGAGCAGCCCGTTGAGCAACAGGCCGACTAGAGCTAGGGCCAGAGCCCCAAGCCCCAAGCCTAAAATCAAGCGCATGGGCAAGCCAGACCTGCCGCCTGACCGGCGGACGCTGCCGTCGTCATTAAACTGGTCTGGAGTGAGGGCTACGTGGGTAGAGGGGTCGGAACCAAACTCTTGAATGAAGTCGTCAGTAGCGTCGGGTTCATTATCTGTTAAGGCCACCCCATTGCGGTCTTGGATGAAGCCGTTACTATCTAGAGCACTGTCGCTAAAGGCTTCATCATCAAAGCCTTCATCATCAAAACTTGCATTCCCAAAGCCCTCATCGGCAAAATCCTCGGTGCCGGAATTGGTCTCAAAGCCTGTATCGCTTAACCCTGCGGACTCAAAGCCGGTGGACTCAAACTCGTCGTGGCCAAACTCAACAGGCTCAAAGGCCGGATCCTCTACGATGTCGTCGCTGAGCCCAAGACCAGCAGCCGGTATAGCCCCAGTAGAATAGTCCTCAGGCTGATCTAAAAAGGCTGCGTCGACGTCGCTGAGATCGTTGGACATGGCGAAGTCAGGCATAACGTCGCCCCAGACGGTTTGGTCTAACTCCATGGTTGAGAAAGGCAGATCGGCGTCGGCCTCAAAGCCTGCCCCGTAGGACTCGGCTGCAAAGGGATTTGGCGTGGTGTAGGGATCCTCAGCTTGAGAATCGAAGGTCAAGTCAGGATCGAAGGTACTCTCCGGTTCAGCCTCGAAGTCCGCAGGGGAGTCTAGCACTAGGTTAGGGTCGAAGCTATTGTCTTCTGCTGCCCACGGCAGAGTATCGGCTTGGGAGAAGCCCAAGTCGCCCTCTTCGGGGGTGAAAGCATCCATGCCAAAGGGCTCTAGAATCAGATCTTCGGAACCGGCTTCTAGATCAAAATCGCTTGAGAAGGGGGTGCCGATCGCTGCATCATTCAGATCGCCCTCGGCTAGGTCAGCAGTGCCCAGATCGTCGTAGGTTCCTAGGTCGTTGTAAGTGCTTAGATCGCCGTAGGTGCCCAAGTCAGCGTCAGCATCGACAGTGAGATCAGGCTCATCTGCAGTCCAGTCGCTGCCTGCAAAGGCAGCAGGTTGCGTAAGGTCTAGATCGGCAGCTGCGCCTAAATCCTCAAACACCAGCTCTTCTGAGGTCAGCAGGTCGAGGGGTAGAGGCTCCAAACCCGCTTCTAGGTTTGAATCGGCGCTGTCGCTGCCTAGATCGAGGTCAGGAAAGGTGTAGGCAGCGGGTGTGCTTTCCTCAGCCATCAGTGCTTCTGGATCGAATCCTGCATCCAGTCCCAAATCTAAGCCAGCGTCGAACTCAGTAGCTGCTAAAGGGTCTGGTTCTACTTCAGGAAAATCTAAATCGCTGGGAATGTCCTCTAAGTTGGTGAGATCGTCGGCGAGAACGGCCTCGCTGCTCAAGCTTTCGTCACTCAAGTCGTCGTCAAAGTCGACTAAGTCATTCATGTCAGACAGATCGTCGGCCCAAGGGGCGGCGGTATTATCTGCGGGGCCTGCGGTGGGAGTGATGCCCAGATCTGGATTGGCCTCGCTACTGCTCCAAAGGTCATCTAGATCAATGTCGGTGTCAGGGGCTGTGGGGGGAGCCGCAGGGGCGTTGAGATCGAAGTCGAGGTCATCAGCTGCGATCGCAGCCTGATCTCCAACCGTCTCACTCAGGTCTGGGCTGCTTTCAAAGTCGAGATCGAAGTCAGCAACCTTCTCAGGGCCATTGTTGTCGGCCCATTGCTGGGCTTCTAGATCCAAAGCGGCCTGATCGGCAGCAGCAAAATCTAGGTCAAGGTCGCTGGCGTCGGTGCCTAGGTCAAAGTCGAGCCCATCGCCCGCTCCGGCAGGCACATCATTGGGGCCAAGATCCAAATCCAACGCATCAGTCGTGAGAGGGGCGTCTAGATCAAAATCTAGATCGGCGTCAGCCCCAACCGTGGGTGATGGGTCTGGGCCTAGATCCAGGTCTAAATCATCGTCATTGAGGCCAAGGTCAAAATCCAAAGCATCAGTAGCCAGGGGGTCGTTGTCTAAATCAAAATCTAGATCGGTGTTATCTCCAACCGTGGGTGATGGGTCTGGGCCTAGATTCAGGTCTAAATCATCGACTGACGCCCCAGCGACTTCGTCACCCATAGCGAGGTCGTCCATGCCTAAATCGAGGTCAAAATCGCTCGCTGAAGTACTGGCCGCAGGCGCATCCATGAAGTCTAAGTCAAGGCCTAGGTTATTTGTGGCATTGGCAGGTGCCTCCTCAAGGTCTAGGTCAAAGTCCAGCTCAGTGTCGTTGGCTGCGGTGCTCGTCGAGTCTTCGGTAAAGCTCAGGTCAGCAGCGGGGGCATCGGCCAGGGCCAGGTCGAGATCAAAATCGGCGGCGGACTCGGTGGCGGCAGACTCTGAGAACTCTAGGTCAAAGTCTAGATCGGTGGCTTCAGCCTCGCTCGGCTCTTCACTAAAACCTAGATCGAAATCGAGATCGCTGGCATCGGCAGAGGTGTCGGTGAATTCTAGGCCAAAATCATCGGTGGCCCCCGGATCGGTATGGCTTTCGGAGAGGCTGGTGTCGGTTAGATCGAGACCAAAGTCGCTGACCCTATCGTCGGTAAAGCTCAGGTCAAAGTCGGCTGAGGCATTGAGGTCGAGGTCGCTAGGGCTATCGGTAAACCCTAAATCGAGGTCGGCACCGCCAAAGTCATCCCCTAGGGATGCGTCAAAGTCGCCTAGCTGATCGAGGTCGAGGTCAGCACCGCTAGTGCTGTCGAGGTCAAACCCGAGATCGAGGTCATCGTTGGTCGGGGTGGGCGCTAGACCTAGGTCAAAGTCCAGATCGCCAACCGGAGAGTCTTGCAGCACCAGGTTTTCGCTCCAGGCGCTGGTGTCAGCTCCCAGTTGTTTACCGCTGACGGTCAGTTGTTGAACGGTGGCTAGCTCCAGTCCAGCCACACCCTTTTTAACATAGGCAACCAGATCGGCCTGGTTAGGAATTTGGGCGGCCTCTAGGTTTACCTGGAGGGTGCTGTCATGTTGCACCACGTGGGCAGTGATACCCTGGGCCTCTAGGTGGCGATTCATCAGAGCCGCGATCGCCTCTGGGTCACCCTGACGGGCCAGTTGCAAAACAGTGGGGGGCGGATTAGACATAGGGGTCTATTGAATTCAATGAATTCAGCGCACAGGCCGGAGAATTCCCTATAGTATGCCCGCGGTGGCTGATATTGGCACAAACAACAGCTCACAGGGCGTAAACCTAAGGTGATGTTGCCCTAAATGTTACAGGCCCTAAATGTTATTGGCTTTGTTGATTTAGCTCCTGTAAAGCGCGCTCTAACTGCTGCTGGGCTTCGCCGTAGCGCTGCCAATCGCCCTGCTGAAGAGCCTGCTGGCCACTTTGGTACGATTCCAGCGCCGACTGTACTAGATCGGACACGGTGCTGGGTGGAGGTTCGGTACCAG
>JANPIO010000271.1:0-1762 GCA_031425055.1 Phormidium sp. VAR_61_metabat_6 | reverse complement strand
TCAGCGGGGGCGTCCCAGGCTTCGAGCAGGGGGGTCAGCAGCCGCCACGAGGCTTCGACCTCGTCGCCGCGAGTGAACAGGGTTTGGTCGGCCAGCATGCAGTCAACGATCAGGCGGGCGTAGGCATCGGTATTGGCCTGGCCAAAGGCGGCATCGTAGCGAAAGTCCATATCCACCGATCGCGTCCTTAGAGAGTTGCCCGGTGTCTTGACCTCAAACCGCATCGAGATGCCCTCGTCGGGCTGAATCCGCAGAGCCAGCACGTTGTGGTTCATCTGCTGGGCCGCCGACTGAAACATCAGGTGGGGCACATCTTTGAAATGGATTGAAATTTCGCTCACCTTCTTGGGCATCCGTTTGCCGGTGCGCATGTAGAAGGGCACCCCCTTCCAGCGCCAGTTGTCGATCTCCAGCTTAATGGCGCTAAAGGTCTGCACCGTCGAGTTAGGGTTGGCCCCCTCTTCCTCACGATAGCCCGGTACCGATTGGCCCTTCATCCAGCCGCCGGAGTATTGCCCGCGCACAGCAGACTGGCTAAGGTCGTCGATATTGGCGAGGCGGGTGGCTTGCAGCACCTTGGTCTTCTCGTTGCGAATGGCGTCGGCGTCGAGGGAGTTGGGGGCTTCCATCGCGGTGAGGCTGAAGAGCTGCATCAGGTGGTTTTGCACCATGTCGCGCAGCGCCCCGGCGGTTTCGTAGTAGCCCGCCCGACCCTCTAGACCCACGGTTTCGGCCACGGTAATCTGCACGTGATCGACAAACTGCCGGTTCCACAGGGGCTCAAAGATGGCGTTGGCAAAGCGAAACACCATCAGGTTTTGAACGGTTTCTTTGCCCAGGTAGTGGTCGATGCGGTAGATCTGGCGCTCGTCACAGACCTCTTGCACCACTCGGTTGAGCACCCGCGCCGACGAGAGATCTTTGCCGAAGGGTTTTTCGATGATCAGCCGCTGTTTGTCGGGGTTTTCGAGCATGCCTGCGGCCCCGAGCTGCTGGGTGGCCTCACCAAAAAAGCGGGGTGCCACCGAGAGATAAAACACCCGGTTGCCCTTGGTGCCCCGGGTCACGTCAATCTCGGCCAGCAGGGTTTTAAGCGCCTGGTAAGAATCTGGGTTGTCGATGTCGCCGGGGCAGTAAAACAGCCCTCGCGCGAAGTCATTCCAAATGGCTTCATGACCTAGGCCGTTGCCAAATTCTTCTACCCCTTCGCGCAGGTGCTCACGAAAGAACTCGTGGCTCCACTCGCGGCGGGCGACGCCGACGATTGTCAGCTCGGGGGGCAGCCGTCGCTCGCGCCGCATCTGGTAGATGGCGGGCACAATTTTGCGCTGGGTGAGGTCGCCCGAGGCCCCAAAGATAACCAAAATCTGCGGCTCAGGAATCCGGTCTTGCTGAAGACCAGTGCGCAGGGGATTTTCAAGCAAGGACACCATAAGCGTAGGGAGTAAACGTTAGTAACGACGCACTGACAAGGCTGGTATGGATGGGATTGGCGATCGCGGCAGCCACCGACAAATAACAGAAATCGAAATCTATATTGACAGCAGATCTTACAAATCTAGTGAGACTATAGACGGTCTTAATTAACCCCCAGGGAAAGGTATTAAATAAAACTAATCTGCGGTTTAGGCCGTAGCCCAGGCTACCGGTCTAGCTTGGCTTAATCATTTTAAATGGGGTTTAACGGGATGGGGCGATCGCCTCAGGTGAGCCGCCAACCCACCCCTTCCCCAGAGCTAATTGGCCAGCAGGGTGCCCTGGC
>JANPIO010000270.1:0-64508 GCA_031425055.1 Phormidium sp. VAR_61_metabat_6 | reverse complement strand
TGAGGATCGAGTTGGTGCAAATCAGCGAGTTTCAAAAGCTGGTCTGCACCGGCTTCTAGAAACTCGATGGTGATCTGGCTGATCACTTCCTGGGTTTCACCGCTTTTGAGGGTGTAATAGCGACGCTCCGATCGCCAATCTCCAGCAGTTTCTTGAAAGAAAGCCTGCACTAAAGGTTCGGCTAAAAGACGGGCAACATCAGTGGAGAGGGGCATAGTCAGCCATCCAAAGAGGGGACATGGAGCAGCGAAAGTCAATCCATAAAAGCAGGATTGTTAGACTTCTTAACTTTAGTTCTTATCATAATGGGCGGTCAGGTGTCCGACAATGACCCAAGTGGGTGATTTGCCAAACCTGTCGCCCATCCTACGCAGTCTTGCGAGAGATTCTGTAAGCATTAATACTTAACGCCAAGACATCCCAAGAGTAGGGCTAGGGGCGACTGATGAGAGCTTCACAAACCCTGTTACCGTAGGAGGTAACGCAACTCCTTGGGGGCTAACGCAATGGATTTAGCCGACATTGCCTACTTTTTCGACTGCTGCATCGGCCAATGGTCGATCGAACGCACCTACCACTACATTGCCCAGCGCGAGGTGGAGCGATCGCACACCGATTTTCGCGTCGACGCCATCACCCCTGAGCTGCGGCGCAAGGTGCTGGCCGACAACGGCTACGCCCCAGTAGACGATATCGACCAGCTGCCCGGCTTTCAGCTGGCCTTTCACACCGTGTCTGACAAAGGCGAAGAGGTCTCCCAAGAGCTGCGCGCCCTGTTTGTGCCCAAGCAGCAAACGGGGACTGTGCTGGCGGGAGACTATTTGCGCGATCGCGCCTACGAAGAAGATCGTCCGCTCATCTCCACTTTTACCTACGACCAGAGCAACCGCGAGTTACTCATGACCACCCCCTATACCCGCGTGGTCTCCGTCGATTCCATTCTGCTCGTCAACCCCAACATGCGCATTCGCCGCATTCTCAACTACCATCGCCCCGCTGAGGGAGAGGCCATGGATACCCTAGCGCTGGTCGGGTTTGGCGTAGAAGAGAAGGTGGAGTAGGGTCGGCGAGTATGCGTTTGCCCCGGATTGTGAACCCTTTCGCCCTTCAAGAGACAACTTAGGGCTAAGATCGGGAGGCAATTTCCCCCTGCCAGCATGACAGCCTTTTCTACCGCCCCTTTTAGCCCTGCCGAAATCGCCTCTGAAGGCATCAAGCCCAAGGAGTACGACGACATTGTGCAACGGCTGGGTCGCCACCCCAACCGCGCCGAGCTGGGCATGTTTGGGGTGATGTGGTCAGAGCACTGCTGCTACAAAAATTCGCGCCCCCTGCTCAAGCAGTTTCCCACCGAAGGGCCACGGGTGCTGGTGGGACCAGGGGAAAACGCGGGCGTGATCGACGCCGGAGACGGGCTGCGGGTGGCCTTCAAAATCGAGTCCCACAACCATCCTTCTGCCGTAGAGCCGTTCCAGGGGGCCGCCACCGGCGTCGGCGGCATTCTGCGCGATATCTTCACCATGGGGGCGCGACCGATCGCCGTGCTCAACTCCCTGCGGTTTGGCGATCTGGCCGACAGCCGCACTCGCCGCCTGTGCCAGGGGGTGGTGTCGGGCATTGCCCACTATGGCAACTGTTTTGGGGTACCCACCGTGGGTGGCGAGGTGTATTTTGACACCGCCTACAACGGCAACCCGCTGGTGAATGCGATGGCGATCGGCATTATGGAGACCGACGACATTGTTAAGTCTGGGGCGGCGGGCCTGGGTAACCCGGTGGTGTACGTGGGCTCGACCACCGGGCGTGACGGTATGGGCGGGGCCAGCTTCGCCAGTGCCGAGCTGACGGATGAGTCTGAGCAAAATCGCCCTGCCGTGCAGGTGGGCGACCCTTTTCTCGAAAAATCTTTGGTGGAGGCCTGTTTAGAGGCATTTAAGACAGGGGCGATCGTCGCTGCCCAAGACATGGGGGCGGCGGGCCTCACCTGTTCCACCGCCGAGATGGCGGCCAAGGGAGGCGTCGGCATTGAGCTAGATCTCGACCTCATTCCCGTGCGGGAGACCGGCATGGTGCCCTACGAGTATCTGCTGTCAGAATCCCAAGAGCGCATGCTATTTGTGGTCGCCAAGGGCCGCGAAGCCGAGGTGATCGAAATCTTCGAGCGCTGGGGTCTCCATGCGGTTGTAGCTGGAACAGTCATCGCAGATCCCCTTGTGCGGATTCTATTCCAGGGTGATGTCGCGGCCGAAATCCCTGCTCTAGCCCTGTCAGAAAATACCCCCATCTACCATCACGACTTGCTGAGCGAACCGCCCGACTATGCTCAAAAAGCCTGGGCTTGGAGTGAAGACAGCTTGCCGCCCTGCTCTGCTGCGGGGATAGTGCTCCCTAGTTTGGGCGAAACGACCTGGACAGGAGTTCTCCATCAGCTGCTGGGCCAGCCCACGATCGCGTCAAAAGCCTGGGTCTACCGCCAGTACGACCACCAGGTGCAAAACAACACCGTCCGTTACCCCGGCCAGGGGGACGCCGCCGTCATTCGCCTACGTCCCCAGGAAGCGGTACCGGGGTATCAGCCAGGAGCGGTAACGCGGGGTTTGGCCGCCACCGTAGACTGCAACGCCCGCTACGTCTACCTCAACCCCTACGAAGGCGCTAAAGCCGCCGTGGCCGAAGCCGCCCGCAACCTCAGCTGCGTAGGGGCTCTACCCCTGGCGGTGACCGACAACCTCAACTTTGGCAGCCCCGAAAAGCCCATTGGCTACTGGCAGCTGGCCAACGCCTGCCGGGGCTTAGCCGATGCCTGTCGCGAGTTTGAAACTCCTGTGACCGGGGGCAATGTCTCGCTCTACAACGAAACCGTAGACAGCCAGGGCAACCCCCAGCCCATCTACCCCACCCCGGTGGTTGGCATGGTGGGGCTGATTGACGATTTGAGCTGCACCTGCGGTCAGGGCTGGCAGCAAGAGGGCGATGTGATCTACCTATTGGGCGTACCGGTGGAGCAGACGGGGGCAGCGACAACCGACGGTAATCCTCTAGTCACCCTGGGCGGCTCGGAGTATCTGGCAGCAATCCACAGTCAGGCGACTGGACAGCCCCCGGCGATCGATATGGCGCTCGAGAAGCGAGTGCAGGCCGCCTGCCGCCACGGCATCGGCCAGGGTTGGGTGCGATCGGCCCACGACAGCGCCGAGGGCGGACTGGCCGTCGCGTTGGCAGAATCATGCATTAGCGGGCAGATCGGGGCCATGGTGCAGCTATCGCTGGAAGCCGGTCAACCAGGCCAGCGATGGGATCGGCTGCTGTTTGGGGAAGGGGGTGCCAGAATTGTCGTCTCGGTGAGCCGCGAGCATCAGGCCGATTGGGAGACTTATCTAACTCATCACCTAGCGGGCAACTGGCAATGGCTGGGCACCGTAGAGGGCGACACCTTGACTCTGGCCACTGGGGATGGTCAACGCCTGATTGCTGATGCGGTTAAATCCCTGGCCTCTACCTGGAATACTGCGATCGAGCAGCGGCTCGCTGGGGAGAGCTAGGACAGGCTTGGCACTTTCCTTGATATCTCACAACAGCCCAATAAGCCTTTCTATGTCGGGCCTGAGGAGCCGCCTGAGGAGAATGCGGCAGGTGTTATGATCGGGCATATGTTAAGGAATTATTAAATAGGTCAAGGGAGTTCGGTAGTTTCTAATACCGCTTCGAAATTTCTGACCCTATGATGAAGCTGGGCTCGCATTGAGGGCAAAATGCGGCAGCCAAGTGTATTGAGAATTGCTCCTTTGCCGATTGCGTTCCTAAGCCACCCTGCACCACCAATGACGTTCCCTTCTAAATCTTTCTTAGACGAGTCCTACGATTCCCCTCAGGATCATGTTGCGGATACTCGCTCCGAGTCGCTGCTCGATCGCCCCGATAAGCCCGAAGAAGCCTGTGGCATCTTCGGGCTTTACGCCCCCGACGAAGAAGTGGCTCGGCTGGCCTATTTTGGTCTATTTGCCCTACAACACCGGGGCCAAGAGTCGGCGGGCATCGCCACGTTTAACGCCTCTGGCAGTCACTGTTACAAGCACATGGGTTTGGTATCGCAAGTATTTGATGACCAGATTCTGCAAGACCTGTCAGGGCATATTGCCGTGGGCCACACGCGCTACTCCACCACTGGCTCCAGTCACGTGTGCAATGCCCAACCCGCCATGGTGCCCACCCGATTGGGTGACCTGGCCCTGGCCCACAACGGCAATTTGGTCAACGCCGCCGACCTGCGCGAGGAACTCATAGAGCGAAACCATGACTTAGTCACCACCACTGACTCTGAGATGATCGCCTTCGCCCTGGCCGAGGCCGTCAACGATGGGGCCGACTGGGTCAGCGCTGCCGAGCAAGCCTTTAACCGCTGCTACGGGGCTTTTAGCCTGGTGATTGGCACGCCCAACGGCATTTTGGGTGCCCGTGACCAGCAGGGCATTCGCCCCTTGGTGTTGGGCGTGCTGGGCCATGACATTCCTGAGGTGGGTCAGCCCGCTCACTATGTGCTGGCCTCGGAGACCTGTGCCCTCGACATCATTGGGGCGACCTACGTTCGCGATATTGAGCCGGGTGAGCTGGTGTGGATTACCCCCGAGGGAATCATTTCTCGCCAGTGGGCAGAGGCGACCCAGCGCAAGCTCTGCGTGTTCGAGATGATCTACTTCTCGCGGCCCGATAGCATTGTCAACGGGGAGAGCCTTTACAGCTACCGCCGCCGCCTGGGCCATCAGCTGGCGAGAGAAGCCCCTGCCGATGTGGATTTGATTATGGCGGTACCTGACTCTGGGGTGCCAGCGGCGATCGGCTTTTCGCAGCAGTCTCAGATTCCCTACGCGGAGGGGCTGATTAAGAATCGCTACGTGGGGCGCACCTTTATTCAGCCCACCCAGTCGATGCGGGAAGTGGGCATTCGCATGAAGCTGAACCCCCTCAAGGATGTGCTAGAGGGCAAGCGAATTTTGATCGTGGATGACTCAATTGTGCGAGGTACCACCAGCCGCAAGATTGTGCAAGCTCTGCGGGATGCGGGTGCGATCGAGGTACATATGCGGATTTCGTCACCGCCGGTCACCCACCCCTGTTTTTATGGCATTGATACCGACAACCAAGATCAGCTGATTGCGGCCACCAAGTCCCTAGACGAGATTGCTGCTCAAATTCATGTAGATTCCCTAGCTTATCTGAGCTGGGAGGGCATGCTGGCCGCGACGCACCAGGAGCCAGGCAGCTTCTGCTCTGCCTGCTTTACGGGCAAATATCCGGTGGAAATTCCTGAACCCTTTAAGCGGGCCAAGCTCAAGTTTGAAGCCAAAGAACCGGTGGCGACCTAATGGTGTTCTAGCTGACGCAGGCCAGGGTTATGCGCCAATCTTGGCCCTGCTGTTGCACTTTCAAAGAGCGGCATTTGCCCAAAAATTTTGGCAGACCTTTGGGTTCGCCGATGCGTTTTAGCACGGCGCTCATGGGTTCTTGGTAGACGTGGGCAAAGTAGGCGGCCAGCACTGAGAGCTGAATTTGGCCATCGGTCTGACCTGAGGATAAACGCCACAGAAGGGTGATCAGCGCCTGTTCTAGGCTATGGGTATCGGTGATGGGCGGCGGCAAAGCCACTGCCTCTACTGCCCCCTCGGAGCTCAGGGATTCCTCTAACTGGGGAACGGCGATCGCGACTGCGGATGCCGAGGGTGGAGTGTTGTCGTTAGCGATCGCCTTGAGGGTGACGGCAATCTGCTTGCTGTCGGGCAAGGGGGAAAGGACAAAGGCAGTGTGAGATTTGAGAAACTGCCCCAGGGTTTTGTAGCCCGAGTTGGCCTGGAGCGCCTCGCTAGCGGAAAGGTGGTGGCGATCGCGAAATAGCTTGCCCAGACGGCCCATAGTCATTGGCTGGTCAGGATCATCCTGGTGGGCTTGAGCTAGCAGTTGTTTGAGCGATCGCGCCGTTTCGGCTAGGGTGGGCACCTTGATCACCTGCTGGCCCGACTCGGCACCCAGATCAGCCCCCTCACCCGAGTCGAAGTAGACCTTCTGGGTGGTTTGCTGAGCCAGATTAAGCACCTCAAACCAGCCGTCGTCGCGGTGTCTGACGCAGTGAACCCTGACCCCTAGGTTGAGCAGCGCATAGCCCAGGTGAAGCAAATCGGTATCCGTAGAGCAGATGAATATCTCGCGGATTGATGGGTTTTGGAAGGTAATTAGGGAGGTGTCTACGGCCATCTTGATATCGGCACTGTTTTTGCCCGAGGGCACATGCACCATCTGATAGCCCCGGCGGTATAGATCGCGATCGCGGCGACCTAGCCTGCGCCAGTTGCCAAAGGCCAGTCGATGCCGAATGGGGTATTGACCCACGGTTTGCAGAAATGCCTCCAGTGCCTCGGGCGGGTTCATGTTTTCGGCATCCACCAGCAACAGCCCCACCCAGGGAAGGGTGGAGGGTTCATCCTGAGTTGGATGAACTGGGGACTGTTCAGGGATAGCGGGGGAGATTGGGGAGGCGGCGGCGGCGATCGCTAACTGCTGCACCCGCTGCAAAATCTGGCCGTAGGGCTTAAACCCCTGAAAGGCCGGGATAAACAGCTTTGCTAAAATTCGCTCGACGGTCGGCACCGCAAGATCAGGCTGTTGTTCAAGCAGCATCGTCAGCCTGGTGATTTGCGCCGCTGTAGAGGTCGCCTGCAACCAAGCTCTACTGGTCTCCGTGAGCAGATCTGCTCGCTGCTGCTGCGTTTTTAAGAGCGTAGCGTGCAGAAAACGAGCCATTTTCTCACAGTGTTCTGGGTTAGGCGGCTCAGGGGAGCGAGTCATACCAGGGGCCTAAACGCTTAATGGCTTAGTTTACACGACGGAAAAATTCAGCTTTCTCGGCCACCTCTTCATCGCGGTGATATGGCTCCGATCATCGCCTCATTAAACGCGTCCAAATGTCCTCAGCGACCTGTGCTCGGGTTTGTAGATGTGAGGTAGTGCAGAGGATCGCTGCGCCCTACCCACTCACTCGGGATGCACCTTCTAGGGAGTTTCAGCCGTCAGTACCGGGTCTGGGGCCGCCACATTCAGCACTGGGTTTTGAGGAAAGAAGCCGTGGGACATAATCTTGAATCCCGCTTTGTGAACGGTCATAATCGGCCATTCTTCGGAGCGAGGAATGTGGGTAACGCCCTGGGTGTACCAGACCACCACATCCTCACCGGCTAGCGGTTCATCGTCGGCCACCCACTCAGGCAACCCCTGATTAGGCATGCTCTGGTTCGGGTAATCACCCGCCGCGTACAGCTCGTTGGGCTTGTACTGGGTCACCCACAGGTGGTGTCCCGCAAACTCGCCCCGCTGCCGCACATTTGACTCCTTGGCGGGGAAAAAGGCCGAATTGCTGCCGGGCATCAGCATGTATCCGGTGGGCATGCCCAGGTCATTCTCCTTGGCCCCCATCACCATCCAGGTGCGGCTGTTAGCCATGCTCATGTCGCGCACAGCTTTAGTTTCGGAGGTAAGCGGCGTTGTCTCCACGGCGAAGGCGTTGCCATAGGGGTTGCCGTTCCCCTGGGGCACCGTAGCTACGTTCATCTCGGCCACGGTATTGGCTGGGCCATCGACATCAAAGTCGAGGCGAAAGTTTAGGAAGTGCTGATGGTTGACCGCGACGACGTGGGGCGCGACCAGGTGACCTAAGTGGTCGTGGGTTTCGGTTACATCCTCCGTGCCCTTGACCAGCATGATGCCGGTCAGATCGGTCTGCTCTTCGAGGGTACCGTCTTCGTGAAAGATCCAGCTGATAGCGTAGTCGTAGTTGCCGATCGCCGCCACCGTCGTCATCACCAGCTCGCGGCTGCGCCTGCCCTCGTGGGTTCCATTGTTGAAGTCGTAGTGCCGCCAGAGAATGCCGCCGTCCCGCTCGTAGAGGGCGATCACGTCCTCCATCAGGGTAGGTTCGCCCAGGTCGTCGGCCATGATTGCATCGAGCAGCACGGCGTTTTGAGGCACCTCGTTGCCCAGGTACATAGGGGTCGAGAGCCAGCCAAAGCGGTACTCGCCTACGTCAAAGGCGCTCTTTACCGCCCAGGTGGGGCCGGTTTCGGCGTAGGGCACTACCATCTCCGACAGTCCCGCTCGGTAGAGAATCGGGCGCTCGACTCCATCTTCGACGTAGGACACCTGGTACAGAGTCAGCCCCTCGCGGGGGTGCAAAATATAGCGAAACTTCCAGTTTTGCCAGGTGACGGCGTTGCCCTCCAGGGCAAACGTTTTGCCCTGGGGCTGCTGAATAATCAGCGCCTTAGGAGAGGGCTGGAGCGGAGCAGTAGTCTCCTCGTCGTAGTCAAAATTAGCTGTGGAAAAGGGCTCTACGCCCGTATCGACCACCTCGACCACTTCGCGATCGGTGAGATTGACCACCACCATTAGCCCCTCGATCGGGGCACCGTAATAGTTGACGTAGTTGGGCTGGTAGTAGGTGTAGCCACGCATCAGTCGCTTGCCGCTGGCGCGTTCAGCAGGGCTGAGCATACCCGGTGCCCAGCCATCGACTACAGCGCTTTCAAAGTCGGTAATGCCCCGCTTTTCCATAGCGGCCTGCCAGCGGGGGTCGGCCTTGGCCAACTCGCTCAGCAGCTCAAAATCTTCGTCTAGAATGGCGGGCTGCACACCGGAAATCTCGTTCCATGCGGTGAGTTCAGCGGTAGTCAGATTGACCACGGCTTCGTAGGTGATATTTTTCACCGGCTCTAGCACCACTACAAAGGCGGCGCGGGGCACGGCATCGCCCGGCTGGAACGCCCACACCAGGTCTTTGTCGGGCTCTTGCAGCGAGATATTGGGAAACCGCGCTGCTTCTGAGAGGGAGTGGGTAGCTTTGATCACCGCCACTGCCGTCTGAATTTCGTCAGCGGTCAAGGGATCGAGAGGATGGGGAGGCAGCTGAGCTGGGGCCGGACGCAGGGTAAGAGTAGTGATCACAACCAGGGCGATCGCACTTACCCACACATACCTTAGCCACTTCGGGAGACTCTTCACAGCCTTGACCTTTGCCCATTGGGCGCTACAGACAACCCCGCAGACTATCGATACATGCCTGCTGAGAGCTAACTCTAGCTCAATTGCTCTAACCGATTTGCCGTATGAACTACAGCTGAGAGAATTTATGGATTGTCTAAGCCTTGAAAACCAGCCAGTGCTTGAGTACCCGCCAGCGATGGGCGGGGGTGGGCAGCCGTAGCCAGTAGGCCCAGCGACGCGACCAGCCTCCCAGGCGTCCGGTGATGCACAGCCCAAACCCGCAGACCACAGCCTCTCCCTGCCCCAGGGTAAGCATGTCGCCTAGATGGTTGTAACGAAAGGATTTGAGCGAACGATTGGCGATTAGGGCCAGCACATTAGAGGCGACCGCAGGGCCCGCCTGGTAGGCGGCCTGGGCTGTAGTGGGGGCACGATTGCGAAAGGGATACTCGTTCTCAATCGGTTCCCGACCGCCCTGGGAACCACGTCCTGGGGCGGGCATGGCAGCCATATCCCCCAGCACAAAAACATTTTTGTAGTCGGGTAGCTGTAGGGTAGGCAACACCTGGCACTGGCCAAACGCGGTCGGCTTGAGATCAGTCCCCAGCCAGGCATGGGGCACTGTACCCACCGTCCACAGGGTAATATTGGCCGAGCAGTGGCGGGTTTGGCCCTCGTAGCCAAAGGTTAATCCACTGGCATCTACCGCCTCGATCGCAGCATTTAGATAGACCTCTACCCCCCGTTTCGCCAGGGCACGAGCCGCCGCCCGCTGGATGCGCTCGGGATACGATCGCAAAATTTCGCCCCGCCGATCGACTAAAGTGACCTGACCTCGGCCACCGAGGCGATCGCTTAGCTTACATGCCAGTTCGACGCCGCTGGGGCCAGCCCCGGCCACCACCACCCGGACGTGGGGCAATTGTTCGAGGTCATTTAACCGCCGCTCTAGCTGTTCAGCATCCTGCAGGGTGTTAAATGGCAGGCTATGGGTCTGGCTACCGGGGGTGGCGGGGGGCCGCATTTGGCTACCCAGCGCCACCACTAAGTAATCGTAGGTGAGGAATTCTCCATGGCGCAGGGTGACGCGTTGCTGGGCCAAGTCAATGTGCTCGGCCCAGTCCTGGCGCAGGTCAACGGCGGTGTGCTTGAGCAACTCTCGGTAGGCGGGGGCGATCGCCCAGGGGGCCAGTTCCTGGGTGAGCAGTTCGTAGAGCAGGGGGGTAAAGTTGAAGCGATCGCGCGGCTCAACTAGGGTGATGTGAATGGGGTGGGGCGATCGCCGCGATCGCTGGTGTAGGGCCAGGGCGCAGTACAGCCCGCCAAATCCGCCCCCCAAAATACAGATTTTTACCGCCCCGGCTTGGCCAGAGGCAACGGGGTCATCTGAGGCAGCAGTAAATGGCTTCGACGGCATAGCAAGGGAACCAGGGGGCTGTGCCAAGGGTGCCCAGCTTGCTGCACAATAGCGCTAGGCTGTCCTTGCTACTCTCAATCCCTGATCTCTACTTTATGCCTGAGTCTCGCCAGGGTGCTTCATCTGCTATTGACCTCTGGCTGCTCTCTACCGCCTTTGAGACAACGACTCAGAAGGCCCTCAAAGCCTGTTTATCGCCTGCGGAACAGGCTCAGCTAGAGCGCATTCACCGACCCGCGGTTCAGGGTCAGTTCCTAGCCAGTCGAGGCTGCCTACGCTACCTGCTGAGCCACTACACTGGCCAAGCACCCGCCGCACTTACCTTTGTCTACGGGCCCAAAGGCAAGCCAGAACTCAGCCCCGACGCCAGTCGCGACGGCGTGGTGCCAAAATTCAACCTATCCCACAGTGAGCAGCGACTGCTCGTGGCCATCAGCACCGCCGCTGATGTCAGGGCAATCGGTGTAGATATTGAAGCCCTGCGCCGGGTGAAATGTCTGCCGGGTCTGTGTCGTCGCTACCTCACAACCGCTGAGGCTAAAACCGTGCTGGCCCAGCCGCATCCCCAGGCTGACCATCGCTTTCTGCGCTATTGGACGGGTAAAGAGGCCTGCCTAAAATCCCTGGGCATTGGCATAGTCGGCTCTATGCAGGCTCTAGAGTTGCGCTTAGAGACTCCGCTGACCTCAGGGCCGACATCGGTAAAAGTGGTGACAGCACCGGGGTTAGACCATCCAGGGCAGCTCTATCAGTGGCATCAGTCAGACTACATGGGTGCGATCGCCGTTCAAGCTCCCCACCTAGAGCCAGAGCATTTACACCTTTGGCCAACGACTCCTGCCGCCCTCCTAGCCGGGGACTGGCCCAACTAGAGCTAACCTCAGATCGACAATTCCCAGCCGGCCTAAGTGTCGCCCGGGTCGGGAATCCCTGGGGGCAAGAGGGCATCATCGTGGTTCCAAGAAATATCGGGCATACTGAGCGCGGCTTCCCGCAGGGCCACTTCCCAGTGCTTACGCATTTTGATCAGGTAAGGATCCCCCGCTTGAAACTTTGCTCGGTGGCGAATCTCAAAGCTGTTGGTCTGGTACATGGCCATATGAATTGGCGGCCCCACCGACAAATTCGATCGCATCGTCGAATCAATCGACAGCAGCGCGCACTTGGCTACCGCATCGAGGGGCACGTCAAACCCCAGGGTGCGATCGAGAATAGGCTTGCCGTACTTGGTCTCGCCAATCTGCAAAAACGGTGTCTCGGGGGTGGCCTTGATGCAGTTGCCCTGGCTGTAGATCAAAAATAGCTCTGGCACCTCTCCCTGCACCTGACCGCCCAGCAAAAAACTGCACTTAAAGTCAATTTTGTCCTGGGCCAGCCAGGCGCGATCGGTCTCTTGTAAGGTGCGAATTTGCTCTCCTAGGTGGCGAGCTACATCGTAGAGGCTGGGCAGGCTGTGCAGATTGGGTTCGCGATCGTGCTTAATGTCTTGACCGAGCTGATGCACTACCGCCTGGGTAATCGACAGGTTGCCCGAAGTACACAGCAAAATGACGCGATCGCCCGGCTTAGAAAAATCAAACAACTTGCGGTACGACGAAATGTAGTCAACCCCAGCATTGGTGCGCGAGTCGGCGGCCAGCACCAACCCCTCCTTCACCAAAATGCCCAAACAGTAGGTCATTGGTTTCCAACGGTACGTCATGACGGCCCCATCACCGATGGTGTCAGGCCGCCGCAGTCCATAAACCGCAAAAAAGCGCCGGTTTAACCAGCGCCCTAAGAATACACCTAATTCCCATAGCCCGACTTGCGGCTCTTAATCCGGCGCAGCAGCGACCCGGCACCACAGCCATCGACCGCGATCTTACGATCCGGTTTGCTTGCTAGAGGTTTGGATGTACAGAATTAGCAGAAAAACCGTCGGTACCAGAACAAAGAGAATGCTGGCTACAAAACCAAGCTTATTGACTTCCATCAGTGCTTGCCTCTACTACTCTCAACCCAACAACGTCGCATCGAGCTTCCAACACTAGCCGTCTTTATCCTTGTCAAACCCGCTTTAGCTCAACTCACCAAAGACTCGCTGCGCCAAAAACCCGACAACTTCAGAATATCACTCTACTCGATGAGAATGCAGCGATGGCCCAAAGCCCCTGAGCCGATGCCAGGCAATCAGGCCTCCTAGCAAGACTAGGCGCTCTTCGAAGTCTTAGCCTGTGCCAGCGCCTTGCGGTTAGGCTTTGTAACCACCGAAACCGGCCCATGCACCGTAGTCTGGCAAGACAGTCGGCAGCTCTCAGGCCACTTCTTTAGCTTGCGCTCTTCTACCTGGGTACGGGGCGACAGGTTCTCGCCACCTGCCACTACGTCAACGACGCAGGTGCCGCACTGGCCGTAGCCGCCACAGTTCGTTAGCTTTCCGCTAAAAGTATAGATATCAATCCGGTTTTCCAAGGCTTTAAAGCGCAGGTTGGCCCCGTCAGCAACGACGATCTCAGTGTCTTCGTTAACAAACTTAACATTAGCCATTGCGGGAATCTCCTTAGCGTTCTGCGTCGTTAGCGGCGGTAAATCAAGCCTTTAGCCGCTGGGCCGAGGTGTTTTTGAGTCACAATCCCTGGTGATCGCCCCCGACCAAGGCTCAAGCTAGTTGCGAGGGAATTTGGGACTGGTTACACTTCGTTAAGTAATTTCATTGTTACATCTCATCTGTACCAAATGGTTCCGCATCCAACAATGACATCGCCCCCTCAGGCAATGGCGGGATGACGGGGCAATTGGAGCATTACTGAGAGCCTGATTCTGATAGGCTAATCAGTACTGGCATGCTTAAGACAATTCCCAAAACAACATTGTTTTACCTAGAGGAGGCGCGTAGTCAATGGGACTACCCTGGTACCGGGTACACACGGTCGTCGTTAACGATCCCGGGCGACTGATTGCTGTACACCTAATGCATACGGCCCTGGTAGCTGGCTGGGCCGGCTCGATGGCTCTCTTTGAACTGTCCACCTTTGATCCCAGTGACCCTGTGCTCGACCCCATGTGGCGGCAGGGCATGTTTGTTTTGCCCTTCATGGCACGACTGGGCGTAACCCAGTCGTGGGGCGGCTGGAGCGTGACCGGCGCATCCGCCGTCAACCCTGGCTTCTGGTCTTTTGAGGGTGTGGCTGCGGCTCACATCGTGCTGTCAGGCCTGCTATTTTTAGCCGCCTGCTGGCACTGGGTCTATTGGGATCTAGATCTATTCCGCGATCCTCGCACCGGGGAGCCAGCGCTGGATTTGCCCAAAATGTTTGGCATTCACCTGTTCCTGTCGGGTCTTCTCTGCTTCGGCTTTGGGGCTTTCCACCTGACCGGCCTTTGGGGACCTGGCATGTGGGTATCTGACCCCTACGGTCTCACCGGCCATGTGCAGGGGGTTGCGCCCGAATGGGGTTCCGCAGGCTTTAACCCGTTCAACCCAGGCGGCATTGTGGCTCACCATATTGCCGCAGGGATTGTGGGCATTATCGCTGGCTTATTCCACCTCACGGTGCGCCCGCCCCAGCGCCTCTACAAGGCTCTGCGTATGGGTAACATCGAGACGGTGCTGTCTAGCAGTATTGCAGCGGTGTTTTTTGCGGCCTTTGTGGTGGCAGGCACGATGTGGTATGGCAGTGCTGCCACCCCGATCGAGCTATTTGGTCCCACCCGCTACCAGTGGGATGGCGACTACTTCAAGCAAGAGATCCAGCGCCGGGTGCAGGCTGATGTCAACGCCGGGTATTCCCTGGACGAAGCTTACGCTGGTATTCCCGAAAAGCTGGCTTTCTACGACTACGTAGGCAACAGCCCTGCTAAGGGTGGTTTGTTCCGGGTTGGCCCCATGGTTCAAGGCGATGGTATCGCTGAGGGTTGGCTGGGTCACCCCGTCTTCCAAGATAAGGAAGGTCGTGAGCTGTTTGTTCGCCGCCTGCCTAACTTCTTTGAGACCTTCCCCGTGGTGCTGGTCGACAAGGACGGTGTCGTTCGCGCTGACATTCCCTTCCGTCGGGCTGAATCTAAGTACAGCTTTGAGCAGACTGGTGTAACCGCAACCTTCTACGGTGGTGAGCTTGGGGGTCAAACAATCTCTGAGCCTGCTCTGGTGAAGCGCTATGCCCGTAAGGCACAGTTGGGTGAACCCTTCGAGTTCGATCGCGAAACCCTCGGATCAGATGGGGTCTTCCGCACCAGCACTCGCGGTTGGTTTACCTATGGTCACGCGGTATTTGCTTTGCTGTTCTTCTTCGGCCACATCTGGCACGGGTCTCGTACCCTGTTCCGCGATGTGTTTGCCGGTGTAGACCCTGACCTGTCTCCCGAACAGGTGGAATGGGGTTTCTTCGCCAAGGTGGGAGATACCTCCACTCGTAAAGAAGAGACTGTTTAGTTTCCCGTGAGCTAAGGTGCCCGGCGGTTGATTCGAGAAGATCATCCGTCGGGCACTTTACATCTAATCCTTGTAAACTAAAGATAACCCGGTTGAGATAGGAGCCTTTTTCACCATGGAAGCCGTCGCTTACATCTTCATTTTTGCCTGCATCATTGGCACCCTGTTCTTTGCGATCGCCTTTCGCGAACCCCCCCGCATTTCTAAGGACTAATTCTCACGACCTAGTCACTTAGACCCAGGTTGGTTTGAAATTTGCACAAATTTGGCAGGACTTTCCGGCCATTTCGATTGTTTTCTCACAATTTAATTAATATAGAGGCAAGCCTTTCCGCCCATGGAAAGGTTTGCCTTTATTTTTTCCAGGTCGCAATGACGTTAAGGCATTCTGACCTGGTCTTTTTTCTCCCATTGGGAGTGTGTCTATGCATTGCCCGTTCTGTCAGCATCTGAATAACCGAGTCTTAGAGTCGCGATCGGCGGAGGCGGGACGCAGCATTCGCCGGCGACGAGAATGCTTGCGATGCGAGCGACGATTCACGACTTACGAGCGCATTGAGTATGTGCCCGTTACAGTGATCAAGCGCAGCACCGATCGAGAGCTGTTTGAACGCTCCAAGGTGCTGCGGGGTATAGTGCGAGCCTGCGAAAAAACGCCGGTGTCGTCTCTGGCAATGGAGGCGATCGTCGATGACATTGAGGCCGAACTTCAGCAGCGGGCTACCCGCGAGGTGACCAGCGCTGAAATTGGTGAAATGGTGCTGGCTAAGCTCCAAGCTATGAATGAGGTGGCCTTTGTGCGATTTGCCTCAGTGTATCGTCAGTTTCAAGGCATTCGCGATTTTGCCGAAACCCTGAGTCAGCTTCAGGGCGATCGCTCTGAGGGCGGTACGGGAAATGGGCAGTCCTCAACCTACGTGATTTCTGCCCAATCTCTGTAAGCTAGTAGTTGCAGTGAAGTGAACGCCAAACCGAAACCAATCCTGACGGCGTAGATCAACAACACCGCCTATTCAGCTATAATTTTAATCCTGTGGGTTTATCGGGCTGTCTATGTCGGCACGCTATGGCGTGGGGGCTGACTGTCACATATCTGAGTTGATTGTTTTGTACGTCTACACGGAAACCGCAGTATTACGGAGAAATAATAGGACAACACTAGCATGCTCAATCAGGACGTAAAGGACGCTGACATCGGGTTTACACACGAAGACTTTGCCGCACTTTTAGATAAGTACGACTATCACTTCAACCCAGGCGATACGGTTTCTGGCACCGTGTTTAGCCTTGAGCCCAGGGGCGCCCTGATTGATATCGGTGCTAAAACCGCCGCTTATCTCCCTATTCAGGAAATGTCCATCAACCGGGTTGATCACCCTGAAGAGGTGCTGCGCTCCAATGAAACCCGCGAGTTCTTTATTCTTACCGACGAAAACGAAGACGGTCAGCTAACGCTTTCCATTCGTCGCATTGAGTACATGCGCGCCTGGGAACGGGTACGCCAGCTTCAGCAGGAAGACGCCACCGTCCGTTCTGGCGTGTTTGCCACCAACCGAGGCGGTGCCTTGGTGCGCATTGAAGGTCTGCGTGGCTTTATCCCCGGATCTCACATCAGCACCCGCAAGCCAAAAGAAGACCTGGTGGGTGAAGACCTACCCCTCAAGTTCCTAGAAGTCGATGAGGAGCGCAACCGTCTCGTGCTCAGCCATCGTCGTGCTCTAGTTGAGCGCAAGATGAATGGTCTTCAAGTGGGCGAAGTAGTGCTGGGCGCGGTGCGCGGCCTCAAACCCTACGGTGCCTTTATCGACATCGGCGGCGTTAGCGGTTTGCTGCACATCTCTGAGATTTCTCACGACCACATCGACACGCCTCACAGTGTGCTCAACGTCAACGACGAAATCAAGGTCATGATCATCGACCTCGATGCTGAGCGAGGCCGGATTTCTCTCTCGACTAAGCAGCTAGAGCCCGAACCAGGTGACATGGTCAAGAACCCTGATCTGGTTTACGACAAGGCTGAGGAAATGGCTGCAAAGTACCGCGAAGCCCTGCGTCGTCAGGCCGCTGAGCAAGCCGGTGAAATCATCGACGAGCCTGAGCCTGAAGAAGTCTACGAAGAGGAAGAAGTGGCCGTGGCTGTAGACTAGGCTAACCGCCCTAGTTTGATTGTTCCCTAAATGCCGCCAGTGCCCGCTCGATGGAGTCATCGGGCGGGCACCATCTATATTGGCTTAGGTCAATACGACCTCCGTGGTCAAACTCAATGCCTTCGTCTTCTAGCATGGCCCGCTGAATATAGTCGCTGCCGTTGCGACGGGGTGACTCGGAGACTTCTCCTTTGGCATTGATCACTCGCTGCCAGGGGACGTCGTCGGTAGCCATGTCAACCCGGTAAAGGGCGTAGCCAACTAAGCGGGGTTTGCCAACCAGCCCGGCCAGCTCAGCCACCTGGCCGTAGGTGGCGACCTGACCTCGAGGAATTTGGCGGACTACAGCGTAGATGCATTCGTAGGTCAGCATCGCCTTAGCCCACAGTAGGTTTGGGGCTGGTGAGTACGACTAGCGCAAAGTCAGCCACGGCGATCGCTTCTCCGGGTTTGTAAACCTGCCTTTCATTTACGAAGCCAGCAGGTTTTTCAGTGTTAATCACCATCGACCAGGACAGGTTTTTAAGCAGGGGTGGCACATAAAAATCTTGCGAATCTGATTGGGCATTAAAAAACAGCAAGAAGTTGTCGTCCTCTAGCCGCTGCCCCTGAGCCTCAAAGCCCATCAGTTCTTCGCCATTGAGGAATACCGCGATCGCCTTGGCCGAGCCGCCATACCACTGATCGGCTGTGATTTCGCTGCCGTCGGGGTTGTACCAGCCGATGTCATGAACCCCAGATCCATGAATTGCGCGCCCCTGAAACCAGTGGCGACGGGCAAAGGAGGGGTGGGCTTGGCGGAGCTGAATCAACTTGCTAGTAAACGACAGCAGCTCACATCCTAGGAGGCTCAGATCCCAATCGAACCAAGACAACTCGCTGTCTTGGCAGTAGGTGTTGTTGTTGCCCTGCTGAGTACGGCCGATCTCATCCCCACCGAGCAGCATAGGAACCCCCTGGGAGAGGAGCAGTGTAGCCAGCAAGTTGCGCTGCTGCTTGTGGCGCAGGGCCAGAATGGTTGGGTCGTCAGTTTCGCCCTCAGCCCCGCAGTTCCAGGACCGGTTATAGCTCTCGCCGTCGCGGTTATTTTCGTGGTTGGCCAGGTTGTGCTTTTCGTTGTAGCTCACCAAATCCCGCATGGTAAAGCCGTCGTGGCAGGTGATGAAGTTAACGCTGGCGTGGGGACGTTTGCCATTGGCCTTATACAGGTCAGAACTGCCGGTAATTCGAACGGCAAACTCGCCGAGGCGACAGTCATGGTCGCGCCAGAAATCACGCATGGAATCGCGGTATTTGCCGTTCCACTCTGACCACAGCAGCGGAAAGTTACCCACTTGATAGCCCCCTTCCCCTAAGTCCCAAGGTTCGGCGATCAGCTTAATGGTGGACAGCACCGGATCTTGGTAGATGATGTCGAAAAAAGCCGCCAAACTATCGACTTCGTACAGTTCTCGAGCCAAAGCCGAGGCTAGGTCAAAGCGAAAGCCGTCGACGTGCATTTCTAGCACCCAATAGCGCAAGCTATCCATAATCAGCTTGAGCACTTGTGGATGGCGCACGTTGAGAGAGTTGCCGCAGCCAGTGAAGTCCATGTAGTAGCGGGGAGCATCTTCTACCAAGCGATAGTAAGCTGCATTGTCGATGCCCCGTAGGCTGATGGTCGGCCCTAAGTGGCTGCCCTCTCCGGTGTGGTTGTAGACCACGTCTAAGATGACTTCAATGCCGGCCTGATGTAGCGCTTTGACCATCTGCTTAAACTCGCCGACCTGGCCACCAGTCTGCCCAGCACTGCTATAGCCGCCGTAGGGGGCCAGGTAGCTGAGCGAGTCGTAGCCCCAGTAGTTGCGCAGTCCTGTGTTGGCTAGATGCCCCGGATAGGCATGAAAGTGGTGGACAGGCAGCAGTTCTACGGCGGTAATGCCCAGGCGGCTGAGGTGGCCAATCACCGCTGGGTGGGCCAGCCCGGCATAGGTACCCCGCAGCGGTTCTGGTACGTCGGGGTGGCACTGGGTGAGCCCTTTAACGTGGGTTTCGTAAATAATAGTGCGATGCCAGGGAATATCAAGGGGGCGATCGCCCTCCCAGTCAAAGCTGGGGTCAATTACCACAGCCTTGGGCATAAACGGGGCGCTATCGACCTCGGAAAACGACAAATCGAGGTTTTCAAGATCGTTCGTTGCGTCTAAGTCATAGCCAAAAATAGCCGGGTCAAACTGTACATCACCATCCACGGCCTTAGCATAGGGGTCAATGAGCAGCTTATGGGGGTTAAATCGCTGTCCAGCCTTGGGATGATGGGGACCCTGTACCCGGAAACCATAGCGCTGCCCAGGCCCGACCCCAACTAAATAGCCGTGCCATACGTGGTTATCAACCTCAGTCAAAGGAATTTGGGTTTCCTGATCAGCCGCATCAAAAAGACAGAGATCGACCCCAGTGGCATTTTCTGAAAACAGGGCGAAGTTGGTGCCTGTGCCATCCCACGTGGCACCCAAAGGATGGGGACGACCTGGCCAAACTTGCATTCCCATGATGAGTGCGGTGTTGATTAAAGAGCCTGAGGGTTAACGATGCTGAGGCTGATGGCTCCTTGGGGGACCCATGAACAATATTTTGTGGCACCAAGGCATCGTGTCTATCTCAGGTTAACAGGCTACGGGAATAGGCGTGGCAATGGCAAGAGGGGTTGGTATTCCTCGGTCTTATCAAACTTTTATAGTCTTACGGTACTCTGGCCGGGAGAGATTGGGTTGTCGATCGCAGTTTGTGTCGAACAATACTAATCGGCTTTATAAACTTCATTGGTAGGAGTGGTAAGCAATGCCTCTCACAAAGCGTTGTGTGGCTGAGTTTTTTGGGACATTGTGGCTGGTACTGGGCGGCTGTGGTAGCGCCGTGCTGGCCGGTAAGTTTTTAGACAGCAGTGGTGACTTTAACCTGGGCATCGGCTTCTTAGGGGTTTCGCTGGCCTTTGGTTTGACGGTGCTGACTATGGCCTATGCCATTGGTCATATCTCAGGGTGTCATCTCAATCCGGCGGTGTCCTTCGGGCTGTGGGCTGGAAGACGGTTCCCCAGCAGCGAACTGCTACCCTACATTGTGGCCCAGGTGTTGGGGGGCATTGTCGGGGCTGGCATTATCTATATCATTGCCACCGGCCAGCCAGGGTTTGCCATTGACCCCGCTGTGGGCAATCCTTTGGCGACTAATGGTTTTGGAAATCACTCACCGGGTGGGTTTAGCCTGTTAGCCTGCTTCGTGTGTGAAGTGGTGATGACCTTCTTTTTCTTGATGATCATCCTGGGAGCTACTGACTTTCGCGCCCCAGTGGGCCTAGCCCCAGTAGCGATTGGCCTAGCGCTGACGCTAATTCACCTGATCAGCATTCCAGTGACCAATACCTCTGTGAACCCCGCTCGCAGCACCGGCCCAGCTCTGTTTGTCGGTGGCCCGCTGTTTGCCCAGCTATGGCTATTCTGGGTAGCACCTATTTTAGGGGCGCTGCTAGCAGGGTGGTTCTATGTCACATTCTTTGCCGCCGATAGAGAGCCAGCGGCTCAAGTTGAGAGCGCCAGGCCAGTTGTCTAGGGCAAAAACCCAGACCCTCAACTGCTAGTTTGCCCTAGCGGCTTAGACTCTGGGTTTCAACCTGGAAATTGCTGACCGAGATCGGGGGAATTACTTCCCCCGTTTTTTTGGAGTCAAAGGCTAAGGTAGCTGATGACCACAGCTACCACAGAAGCGATCGCCCTGAGCGATCGCAGCCCCGCACTGGGTACAAAACCTCTGGGTATTAACCGTCGGCGTATCCGGCCCGAGGGTCATCTTACCCATACGCATGGTCATGGGGTTGAGCGACATTTCCATATTGCCCATCTGCATGGGGGCCATGGGCGGCATGGGCTGGATAGAAGGCATGGGTGGTATCGAGGCGATCGGAGGGCCAACCTCGGTTGCCTGCATGGGAGTAGCCTGGTCAGCAGCCCAGGCCGTGGCACGCGCGACTTCAATCTGCATACCCTGAATTTGCCATAAAAATGTGCCCTGGGCCGTAACACAGCGTAGGAGCACCCCGTCGCCAACCCTGACTATTTGAGGTACCTCTGTCCATGGGCCAGTAGGCACCCGAGCGCTGGACTGCTGCTGTTGGCCAGCCCCAGCACTGGTCAGGGTAACAACAGTATTGGGCCCGGGGTTGTCAAGATATATCTTTTGGCCAGGGCTAAGATCGCAGTGATAGGGCATAGTTAACGTTGCTGCTTCTATTAGTAACCTAAAGCTGTTTTGATCCGTAGACCTAGGCTATAGGTATGCTAGGGCAAGCTACTGACCTCTAGCCGGTTTCTCCAAACTATTTTTGGTTAATCGACTCAGTTTAGGGCTGGTTTGAGGATGTCCTTGGGGCACTTTGGGAAAGCTAAGGACAGGTCAAATTAAGTGTTTTTAGACCCGCCAGCTACAATCGGATAGTCGAATGAGTTCCTTGTCTGAGGTCGTGACTGCTAATTACTTGAGGATGACATACCCAAGTCTAGCTAAGTGGGCTAGGGTATGGCGCGATCGCTGCCATGGCTAAAAAAAGCGCAGGGCTACTCATGTATCGGACTCAGGATCGCCACCTTGAAGTGCTGTTGGTGCATTCAGGTGGCCCCTACTGGGCCAATCGCCGCTGGCAAGCCTGGACAATTCCCAAAGGCGAAATTGATCCGGGAGAAGACACCTTTGAAGCCGCCAAGCGCGAATTTTTAGAAGAAACGGGGCAAGTCCCGACCGGCAGCTTTCGCCCCCTACAGCCGGTACGCCAGGCAGGGGGCAAGCTAGTCTTTGCCTGGGCCTTTGAGGGCAACTTTAACCCTGCAAAGCTGCACAGCAATACATTCGTCTTAGAGTGGCCGCCCAACTCAGGCGTGCTGCGAGAATTTCCCGAGGTGGATCAAGCCGCCTGGTTTGAGCTAGAAGAGGCGAAGAAACGCATCATTAAAGCCCAGGGCCAGTTCTTAGACGAGCTAGTCCGAGTGCTGGGGCAGGTGCCTTTATCGTGAGTGCAGTTAAACGCTTTGGGCAAACCTCAAAGAGCAGGCTGCTGCAAAAACTGCCGCAATCGAGCCATCACCAGGCTTTGGCCCAGATTGAGGGGCAGGGCCGACACTCCCTCCAGCCGCGACTGCACCCACTGATCGCCCCAATACCATTCATGAAAGCCATCAATGCCTCCCGATAACACCATGTAAAGGCTGTGGTCGTTAACTTGCTTAACCTCGTGGTGAATTTCAACCGGGCCAAGGTAGCTGTCAAAGCTCAGCCCACTGTGGATCTTGCCAGGCAACCCTTGGCTAAACTGCTGAGGCCAAAGCCACTGGCGAAACTGACTGGGCTGCACCAAGCTGGCCTGAATATGCTCCTGGTTGGCATTGACTTCGATGCGGAGATGGCTGTGCTGAAATGTGCCTAGCATAGGTGGTGGCCCGCAAACAACACCTCCCAGTATGCCAAAAGAAAACCAATGGGATGCAGGCGCAGCGGCAGCAAACAAGCTCTTTCCTGGGGATAGGTAAACCGTCCCAAACCCGCACTCCCTAAACCTTCTACAATAATTAATAAGCAATATTAAGTGAACACTAGGGCAGCGCATGGTAGATCAACTAATTCGGGCTACCGCCGCCGATGGCGGTATACGGGTGGTAGGCGTCATCACCACTAAACTCACTGAGGTGGCCCGGCAGCGCCACAACCTCTCCTACGTAGCAACTGCTGCTCTGGGGCGTACCCTTTCGGCGGGTCTGCTGTTAGCCTCCAGCATGAAACAACCCCAGGGTCGGGTAAACATTCGCGTGCGGGGAGACGGCCCCCTAGGCGGCATTCTGGTAGA
The DNA here is from genome assembly GCA_031425055.1 of Phormidium sp. VAR_61_metabat_6. Classification (GTDB taxonomy): domain Bacteria; phylum Cyanobacteriota; class Cyanobacteriia; order Phormidesmidales; family Phormidesmidaceae; genus Nodosilinea. The sequence continues at coordinate 41,637 of JANPIO010000270.1, read as the reverse complement.
TGCCGGTATGGATGGCACTGCCCGCGGCTATGTGGATAACCCTGCTGTGGAGTTACTACCCAATGCCCAGGGCAAACTCGATGTCGGTGGAGCCGTCGGCCGCAATGGCTACGTCTATGTGGTGCGTGATATGGGCTACGGCTACCCCTACTCCAGCACCGTTGAGCTAGTCTCAGGGGAAATTGGCGACGATCTCACCCACTACCTAGTTAGCTCTGAGCAAACCCCCTCGGCCCTGATCCTGGGTGTGTTTGTTGGTGCCAACGGGGTGGAGGCATCTGGGGGCCTACTGCTACAAATTTTGCCCCGCGCCGCCGAAGATACCGAAATAGTGGATCTGATCGAAAGCCGCCTGGCCGGATTAACTGGCTTCACCCCTCTGTTGCGGGCCAACAAAACGTTGCCTCAGATCTTTGAGGAGCTGGTGGGTGATCTGGGCCTAGAAATTTTGCCCGAAACCCAAATGGTGCAGTTTTCTTGCCCCTGTTCCTTCGATCGCATGCTGAGTGCGCTCAAAATGCTGGGCGAAGATGAGCTGCAAGACATGATTGAAACAGATGACGGGGCCGAAGCGATCTGTCATTTTTGCAATGAGGTCTACCGTACCAACAGCGTTCAGCTAGCGCAGCTAATCGTGGATCTACGGGAAGATCGCAAGGAGGCGCGGAGTTGAGGGCTTGGGGAAATGATGAGATGAGGAAGATAGGGGATGAATTCTGTTATCGAATTGATCCCTGTAGGGTTTAGCTTCTTGTTATCTCCTCGTCTTTCCTATTCACCTATTAATCGCCGGTAGGCCAGCGTCAGCGCCCCCTCGTCGCCCACATTACCGGGAAACAAGACTACCGGCAAATCAGGGAATTGAGGATGATCGGCGGGGGTGCGCACGGCGGAGACACCGGGTAGAATTTGGCCGAGCAGGCGGGCAGTGCGCAGGGCTAGACCAGTGCTAAGAGTGTCGTTCGAGGTGATGCCGCCTTTGCTGATGAGAAATCCAATGTCGTCGGGCAATCCTCTAATTACGTCCATTAGCAGGGAAGAGACTTCGACACCAAAGTCGAGACGGGCCTGAACGGTGTCGAAGGTGAGTTCCTGGCGGCTGGTGTAGACCACGGGCACCTGACCGTTGTCGTGGGCCTGGTTGACTCGCTGAAGAATACCCACTAACACCACTTTGCGAGCTTCTGGTGACTCATCGCGGAGCTGAGCCACATTGACTTCAATGCCAGTGACGCCTGGTTCTTTCAGCAAGGTTTCTAGCTGCTGGGTAGTTTTCTTCACATGGGAGCCGACAATGATAGCTCCGGGGCGGCCACCGCGCACGTAGGTACGCATGTGACTGGCATCGATGGGCTGGGGGGGCAGGGCGGCTAGGGCCGTAAGAATGCTGGCGGCGCTGCGAAACAGAAATTTTTTGCCCTGGGCTGCTGCTGCGAGCAAGTCCTGGGCAAACTGGTTTAGGTCAGCCTGGGTTTCGCCATCGACGGCGCAGCAAACGTTGTGCCCTAGGGCCATCAGCCGCTCTAGCGACCCCGCATGAATATCTTCAAGGGCAAAGCGTTCGACTGCTTCAGCCGGGATGCGCCCAGCGGTTTTTTCGGCTACATAGTCGGGTAAATAGCTGGTGCTGTAGCCAAACACCGAATCTTTGGCGAACTCGGTCTCGTGAACGGGAGTAGGTACGCCATCCACCATGAGGTAGTGAACGCTGTCACGGGTGATGCGACCCCCTTCAAAAAAGGCGGGCACCAAAAAGTGGGCATCGAAGGGGCCGAGTTCTTGGGCGATCGCATCGGTTTCCACCGGATAGTGGCCCCGCAGGGTCGAGTCGGAGCGACTGACAACAAGAAAATCCTGAATGCCTTCGAGGGCGATCGCCTGTTTGAGCTGCTGGCAAACCTCGCGGGTCACCTGTTCAGCGGCGGCGGCGGTGAGGGCGCGGGTGTTGGTCAGCACAAAGAAAATCGGCGAGGCATCGCGCAGCCCCTGGCGCAGAGTGTCTACGTCCCACCGCATCAGCAGCAGGCAGCTGTGCACTGTTTGAGAACCGGTGGGGTCGTCATCTAAAACAATAATCTTGGGCTGAGCCATTGGTGCTGGCCTCGACGGGGTGAACAAAAATCACTATCGCCCATTGAGGACGCGTTGGCCAAGGTAGCTCAAACAAAAAAGGTTCCTAGCCATGGCTAGGAACCTTTTTTGTGGTGGTGGCGGGGCATGGATTTGAACCATGGACCTTCGGGTTATGAGCCCGACGAGCTACCAGACTGCTCTACCCCGCGGCGGCTTATTCAATATAGCGCTAAATGTTCTCAGATAACAACCTAATTTTTCTTTTACATAAAATTTTTTCAGATAATTGGCCTGAATCCCTTATTTCAAAGGGTTTTGAGCTGACCGAGCGGCTGGGTAGAATCAAGCCTCGGCCTTTTAAGCAAAGCCGAAGGGGGTGCTGGTTAGGCACGCATTTAAAAACTAGCCCCCCAGGACGACAGGTGAAGGGCTAGGCCTGTTTTCGAATACGTTCTCGGTGCGGTCAATACATCATGGGCAGATCGCCGACAACATCGAGCCGCGTAAAATCGCCAACTTTCATGTAGGTGTCGGCCAGGGTGTCGGCCACTGTGGGAGTGATCCAGCCAAGCTGCCGCAGGGTAAAGATCGCGGTGGCGTACTTGGCCCGCTTGGCCCCGTCAACCACCTTAATCGACAGGCCCAGACCTTCGCCCACCCGGCCAATGCACTGAATGCCCTCGGCCCCCGATTTGCTGACTAGGGCTCCGTGGGTAAGATTCATCAGCGTGGTGTCGAAGCTGCCGGGGCCGCCCACCATGTCGGGATGGCTAATCATGGCCCGAACGATGCGCTCCATATCGAGGTTGTTGCCCGAGGAGAGCATGGCAAACAGAGAAGCCATCTGGCTCAGCTGCATGAAGTAGGTGGGAGCGCCGCAGTCGTCATGGGCGCAGATAAACTCGTCAGAGGGCATGCCCAGCAGTTCTGAAATGCGGGTCAAAATCAGCTTTTGTACGGGGTGGCTGCGATCGAGATAGGTCGCTAGGGGCCAGTTGCGCTGCTGACAAACGGCCAGCATACCGGCGTGCTTGCCCGAGCAGTTGTGCTCAAGGGGGCTTTTTTTGCCTGCCGGAGTAGGACAGCGCAGGGCCGTAGGGTCGAGATCGGCCTGCCAGAGAATGTGAAAGGCCTGACGCGCCTGCTCGATAGTGCCCTGGTGCGAGCCGCACATGATAGCTAAGTCGCGATCGCCAAGACTGTAGCGCTCTAGCGCTCCGGCGGCGGTCACCGCCAGAGCTTGAAAAGGTTTAAGGGCAGAGCGAATAAAGGTACCCAGCTCACCGTTTCCCGCCACCGATAGGGTGCGCCCTCGGTTATCGCATACCGCCACGTGGGCCAGATGGGTAGCCTCTACAATGCCCTCTCGCAGCAGCTGAATTTCTAGCTCTTTGGTTTGGTGGCGGTTAACCCGACTACTGGTCATAGGGGACGCTCTGCGGTGGTGTACAAGGGTGATGGGGCAGCGATGATCACTATACCAGGGGCCAGACGATCAGCCCCAGGGCAAGCAGCAGAGCCATCACCCCCAGAGTGCGGCGAATGCGCTGGAGCACGGGCTGCACCTCATAGTCGACGATCAAGCGATCGCGGTTTGAAACCTCTTCGGGCTTCACCCAGAGTTGGCCGTCGTACCAGCCCGACTCTTCGTAGGGTACGGTAGTTTGCCGCAGGCGTCCGCCCACATGAGCCCACCCTACGTAGAGCTGAAGGAGGGCCAGCACAGGCAGTACTAGAGCCCCCAGAGCCCCACTGAGGCTAAAGGAAAGGGGATGCTTGGCTGGGTCAAAGCTGGCGGCAGCCATAGGCCCAGCCACAACCCAGCCGACCAGCCAAAGAATAGCGACGGGTTTGAGATAGGCTGCCAAATCTCGGCTACCCCAGCCGTAAAACCAGGACTCGCGCACGTCCTGATATTCGTTGATAGGCTGTTGCTCAGCCGGTACTGGACATCGTTGAGTCATGGCCCCCGACAATACGCAAATCTAGCTATAGCCTAAACGAATTGCCTACCAATAGGAATTGCTGCCTAGGAATTTGTGTTCCAGCGGACAGTGACCGCAAGGGCAAACAGGCCAATCCTAGCTCAGCTTTAGAACTGGGCTGGGCTAAAGTGCTGGCCTGAGGGCTGGTACAAAATTTGGTTAGCATGACCCCAAAACGCTTCTAAATCGTAGTAGTCTCGGGCCTCAGGCATAAAGATGTGGGCAATGACTTCGCCGTAGTCCATGACGATCCAGCTGCCTTCGCCCTGGCCTTCGACCCGCAAAGGGCGACGGTTGTGGTCGGTTTCGAGACTGGCTTCAATGGAGCGGGTGATGGCACGCACCTGCACGGCTGAAAAGCCGGTAGCCACCACAAAATAATCAGCTAAGTACGACACATCTCCCACCTGGAGAATTGTAATGTTGCCTGCTTTCCGCTCATCGGCGGCAGCCGCAATGGCGTAGGCCAGCTCAAGGGCGTCGTCCTCAGTTTGATTCGGCACAGGGGTATCGGTAGCAGCAGGCGGGCGGTGGGAAGACTGGGTCATACGCAAAGATGTAATGGGACAATTACGGTGTCTGTGGTTCAGATTGACTGCGCCGATACACCGTAGCTTCTATTGTAGAGGATGACTCTGGGGGGCCGCAGAGTGGCCCTCTCCACAGTCATAATCTGTTATGGAAAGTCTCTGCTCTGCCCGAGGTGGAGCAAAGTCTGAGTTCCCAAACGGGACGCAGCGTATATCATTGATCGTCAATATTTAGCGGCTGGAAAGTGGCTGCAAAGGCGGGGTAGTAGCTGTTTTCTGCCCCTCAGGCGTAGATACTCTACGGCTCATCTTTGAACTCTACAGGGGAAGATACACCATGCCTCAACTTACGCAAGGTTTGATCGTTGCTGCTTTGATCGGCCTGCTGCTGGCGGTTATCGTGGGGTATTACCTGCGTCAGGGCCGGGTGAATGAGCTGACCGAGGCCTTGCAGCAAAGCCAAAAGCGCCAAGAAGAGCTAGAAAAAGAGCACGAGCAGCGGCTGCGCACCGCCACTCAGCAACTGCAAAAAGATTACGAAGCTCATCTCGCCGAGAAAATGGAGCAGTATGAGGATCGGCTTGAGGAGCGGCGCGGACAGCTAGAGTCTGAGTACCGTTCTCGCCAGAGCGTCATGGGCGGTGCCCTCGCTGATGCCGACAGCACCACCGAACAGCGCATTCGCAAACAGTACGAGACCCGCCTTAAAGAAGCAGCCACCAAGATTCAGCAGGCCTACGAGCAGCACCTACAAGACAAGCTGGTGGAGGCGCGATCGCAGGCTCAGCAAGACTACGACCAGCGGCTGGCCGAGGCGATCGCCCACTACCAAGACCAAGAGCAGACTCGCCAGACCCAAACCCCTAGCGAGCTTTCCCTGGGTGCCCTAGTGCCAGAGCCGACAGCCGTAGCCAGTGTGGGTACCGGTGACCTCGCTGAGGTAGAAGCCCGGCTTCAGGCTGAGTACGACCAGCGCCTAGCCGAATACGAAGATGACATGGCCCAGCGCCTGTCCCAAATGGAACAAGACTACGAAGCCCGGATACAGATGGCCCAAGCCAGTAGTTTGGTGCCCGCCGATCTAGCCCCCGCAGTCCCAGCCCCCTCGGCCGCAGAGCTAGAACTCAACCTGCGCCGAGAGCTAGAAGAAAGTCTCAGAGTCGAATACGAGCAAAAGCTAGCTGAGAAGATCGAGCACTACCAGGATGAGCTGACCCAGCGCACCCAAGAGCTTGAGCAGGCCTACGAAGCCCGTCTGCAACTACAAGTCGCACCGTTCCCAGAGCCAGCTGCCCCCGTGGCGGATGAGTCAGCGGTTGATTTAGACATGGCCATGCTCGAAGAAGCGATGCCGCCGGAAGCTGCGATCGTCGACGAAGCTGCTCTGATCGCTGACAGCGAGATCAGCTTAGATATGAACGAGTTCTCGTCAGCAGTGCCCTCATCGGCAGTAGACGAGGAGGACACAGACCTGGCTGCAATGCTAGAGAGTGAGACAGCTAGTGGTCAAGTTGACGATTGGGGCCTAGAAGCTGACAGCGACAGCGACAGTCTCAACGTGGATGCATTCACTACATCAGAGCCGGGCACCATCTCTGATCTATCGGAGCTGAATTTTGATGACGCTGACGAATTTTCTTCAGAACCGACCTCGACAGAGTCAGCAGCGGGCGACTTTGGCCTCGCTAGCCTCGTAGAGAGCGAAGCAGACAGCGGCCAAATCGACGATTTTGGCCTAGAGCCTGAGGTTGACGCTGACAGTCTCCATCTCAATGCCCTACTCAACGACCCTGCTTCAGAACCCAGTTCTGAATTTGCTGTAGATGAGATTGCGACTGAGGCGGCACCGGCATCGGATGAAAGCGATTTCGGCCTGGCTAGCCTGCTCGGAGATGAAGCCTATAGTGGTCAAGCCAACGATCTAGGTCTAGACACCGACTTTAGCGCTGAAAGTCTCGATCTCAATGCCCTGCTCAACGAACCTGTCTCAGAACCCAGCACCGAATTTGCTGTGGACGAGCTGGCTTTCGGGGCAGCACCGACACCAGACGAAAGCAACTTCGGCCTGGCTGGTCTGCTCGAAAATGAGACGGCTGGCGGTCAAGTCGATGAATTTAGCCTGGACGACAGCTTCAGCGCCAACAGTCTCGATCTCAATGCCCTACTCAATGAACCTGTCTCAGAACCCAGCACCGAGTTTGCTTTAGATGAGTTTGCCCCTGAGACGGCCTCGTCTGGGTTAGATGAGGAGGAATTTGGCTTAGCTGCCCTATTAGAGGGTGAAGCAGACAGCGGTCAAGTCGATGAATTTAGCCTGGACGACGACTTTAACGCCAACGATCTCGATCTCGACGCCCTGCTCAATCCGCCTGCACCAAAACCCACCTCTGACGACTTGCTCGACGATCTCGACGACCTAAGCAGTCTGAGCTAATTGTCGCCCTATACCCCCATGACGCTGCGCCCTTCAGAATCCTAGCCTTGGACAATCGGGCTTCAAAGCACATTGGGGGTATAAGGCCCAAATTCTTCACAGCTGCCCTTTTTGACCGTAATTACTGTCTTGACGCCGCCGCGGCGGGTATAGTCGCCAATTACCCGCAGCCCTTGGGGCTGTAGCTCATTCCACAGGCGATCGGCGATCTGGTTGGCCACAGTCTCGTGGCTGATGCGCTGATCGCGAAAGCTGTTGATGTAGAGCTTAAACGCCTTTAGCTCTACCACCCAGGGCCCTGGGCAATAGTCCACCACAATGGTGCCAAAGTCTGGGTAGCCCGATCGCGGGCACAGCGCCGTAAATTCTGGGTGTTCTAGGTGAATGGTATAGATATTCTTAGAAGGATTGGGCCATTTCTCCAGTGGGTCTACGCTGGATTGAAGGATGGCGCGATCGCCGTACTGAGAAGTCGAAGCTGAAGCAATAGTCATGGGCGGCGGGAAATGGGTATACAGGGTCAGCCTGGGCCGACCGCAGAACAGTTGAGACCAGTTTTGCCAGCGCTTATGTACTGCCAAAGCAAAAAGTGGCTACGGCCCAGACTGTCTCCTTCGGTAATGTAGCCTTTTTCAATGTTTCTTAACCAAAGCGGCGGCGAGCGGTCACCTTTAGATAGCGCGGCTGCGGGAAAAGTTTCGACGAAGAGACCCGCGACGCAGTTGACGCATCTGAAGCCGAGACCACCGTCGAAGAAGCGGCTGAGCCTACCTCGGGTAGCTAAACCCCTTGGGGCTAGAGCAGCCGCTTGACCCACTCCAGGGCTTCTTCGCGGCTGCTCACTAGCCCCTCGGCCTGAGCTAGATGAACCGCTTCTAGCAGTTCACCAATTTTAGGACCTGGTTTGAGGGCGAGTCCTTGCACCAGGTCTTTGCCTGTAACTAAGGGCTGAGGATGGGCAACGGGGTCGTTGGGGGTGAGGTATCGCTCCACCAGCGGCAGTATCACGGCCTCGGGCATACCGTAGGCCAGACTCAGCAGGGCAATGCCCCCAAAGCCTGCCCCGGCAGTTTTGAACAACTGATACTGTTGGCCAGGGGGGAGGAGTGTGTCGCTCTGGTGCTGATGCAGATAGTGCCAGCCCTTGAGAATGCTCAGCACCGCCTGCTGCTCGGCTCGGCTGTACTTGAGTTTCGCCAGGGTCGTCTCGGCGCTGGCTAGGTCGGGGGGCAGCAGCTGGCTGAGTTTGGTCGCCTTGAGCCAGCTGCGGTGCAGGCCAGGGGTCGTCTGTTCTCTGACCCAGCTGTGCAGCAGGTAGGAAAACTCTGGCCAGCGCTCGTGGTATTGGGCTGCGAGCTGATCGATGGTGGCTAGGCGGTCTAGATGGGGGCGCTCGACCTCGGGCAGCCAGGTTTGCAGCAGGCCGTCTTGCCAGGCCAGACCCAGCAGGGTAGACCCCTCAGGCTGGCTGAGCAGGCAGTCTAGCTCGCCGCGCACCCGTTCGGCGGCCATGCGCCCCAGGGCTGGAGCTAGGCCGCGAATAGTTTGCTGAGTCGTAGGGTCGAGGCTAAAGCCCAGCTGAGCGGCCTGGCGGTAGGCCCGCAGCAGCCGCAGGGGGTCGTCTTTGAGGTTTTCGGCGGCGACCATGCAGAGGGTTTTGCGGGCCAGGTCGGCGCAGCCATCGAGGGGGTCGAGCAGGGTTTCGCTGTGGGGGCTGTAGGCGATCGCATTGATCGTAAAGTCGCGCCGCTGTAGGTCAGAGTAAATCGTTGGCCCTACCTGTTGGGCAAAGTCAACGGTGGCGTGGGGAAACACCACCCGCGCGATTTGGTGCTCAGTGTCGAGCACCACAAAGCCAGCGCTGTAGTGCTGGGCGATGGATTGCGCCGTGGCGATCGCCCGCTCAGGCAGCACAAAGTCGAGGTCTAAATAGTCGGCCTGGCGATGCAGCAGGGCATCTCTGACACTTCCCCCCACCAGGTAGGCTTGCTGTGGCAGTAGCGATACGCTGAAGGGCCAGGTTTTTGGCGAAAGCGCCGATTTTTCAGTAGCCACTGCAAGGGAGAAGGGTGATAGCGTTGGATTCAATGAACCCTCATTTCTTTCATTACAACAGGGTTTTTTAGTCTTGACACCCTGGCCCCGCAGAGAACAGCCGAAAACCCAACTGGGTTTTCAGTTTGCAACCTCTGGGCTGGGCCATACAGGACATTGAAAAAACTTGAGCTAGACTACCAGAAAACGCATCCCCTTTACGGCAAAAGCCCTTTACTGCCTTAAGAATGACGGCTATTTAACCGAGGGCTGGCTAGACTGGAGATGTCAGCCTTGACCACTACTGTCTTCCTGCCGGGGGCGTGCTATGTGCATTTGTGTAAACTGCCACTACGTCGATCGCTGCACCACCTACCACGCGGTGGAAGAGCTGCACGAGCAGCCTCATTTAACCGATTTACCCAGCTTTGAGGCCATCAATCCTACCGTTAACGCCAATCTTCGCGTCGTTGGCGATGTGGTTGAAAAGGAATTTGACGTGGTTGGCTGCGAGAGCTTTGCCGAGGAAATGGGCAAGTGGTCTAAACTTCGTCCTGGCGAACTGGTGCCGACCTAGGGAGTGGATGGGTAGGTGGGTGGATGAGTGGGAGGGTGGACGGGTAGGTGGGTTCGTCTCCTAGTGTCATTGCTTACTGTAGGGTAGGCAATGCCCACCAGTGTAGGATCTCTAACATTGCAGATTGCTGGATAGTGAATAGAGCCATCCTTTGACCATTCTTTGCGTCAACCCTGCTTGTCCACAGCCTAAGAACGAGAAAAGGGCCACGGTCTGCGCAGCCTGCGGGCAGCCGCTGCGGATAGCCGATCGCTATCGTTGTCAGCAGTTCCTGGGCCAGGGCGGGTTTGGACGCACGTATTTGGCGGTGGATGAGAGCAGCGATCTGCCCATTGTCTGCGTGGTCAAGCAGATGACGATTGCGACGAGAAAGGTGTGGACGGAGATAGGTGATTCCGAGACGGAACGCAGCGCCCAGTGCTTCCACCGCGAAGCCGATCGCCTGGCGACCCTGGGCCAGCATCCTCAAATTCCGGCCCTGCTGGCTGTGATTGACAACGCCCAGGGGCAGTTTTTGGTGCAGGAATACATTCCCGGCCCTAACCTCGACCAGCTGATTCAGCAATCCCCCGAAGTTGGTGGAGAAGCCCTGGTGCGGCGGGTGCTTTATGAACTGTTGCCGGTGCTGGCCTACATTCACAACCACAGCGTCATTCATCGCGATATCAAGCCTGCCAACATCATTGCGCCACCGGCACCGCAACCTTTGGCACTGGTAGATTTTGGGTCGGCTAAGGCGCTTCGCGCAGCGTTCCCTCACGGAATCGCCAATGCCGAACAGCTCAAACGCACCGCTACGGTAATCGGCAGCGCGGGGTATGCTGCCCCCGAGCAGGCCCTAGGCAAGGCAGTCTATGCCAGCGACATTTTTAGCTTAGGGGTGACCTGCCTGCACCTGCTCACTGGCCTGCATCCCTTCGACCTATATTCTGTCGGTGACGATGCCTGGGTATGGCAGGCCTACCTGACGGCACCCGTTAGTTCTGCCCTGGGGCACGTGTTAGATCGCATGGTCACCCGCCGCCTGCAAGAGCGCTACAGCACCGCTCAGGAAGTGCTGGCCGACCTGCGCTGGAGCGATTTGGCCCTGGATTCCAAAGACTCCAAATCGCCCCAGGTCTCAACCAAGTCGCTGAGTGCCATCCCGGCCTGGGAGCAGCGGTTCGCCCTCAGCCTGCCGGGGGTTGTGGCCAACGGGCTGGCGATGAGTCCAAACGGGAGGGCGATCGCCACCGCCTGTTCCGACGGCTCTGTGCGGCTGTGGGACTGTACCAACGGCGAACCGATTTACACCTTCCGGCGATCGCTGGGTCTGCTGGGTTTGGGCCATCGCGGCGCAGTCAACGCGGTGGCGTTTACTACCGCTGGAGATGCGATCGTCAGCGGCGGTGAAGACAGTCAGCTAATTCGGTGGCGGCTGGATGATTACACCGGCCAGAAATTGTCGGTGTCAGGCTGGCAGATTTCCTCGGTGCTGATTGCCCCACCGGGCGACACCCTGGCGGTGGGCAGCGGCGACGGGCGCATTCAGCTGTGGTCTTTGGCTGAGGGGAATGGGCCAAAGATCCTGGTGCACCACCAAGACCAGGTGACGGCGCTAGCGGTAGATGTTGTGGGGCATCTGCTGGTGAGTGGGGGGCGCGATCGCACCATTCGTCTTTGGTCACTCCCCTCGGGGCGGCTGACGCGCACCCTGACGGCCCCCAAAGCCCCGATCGCAGCCCTCGCCTGTCATCCCCACGATGGCCGCATTGTCAGCGGCGATCGCGCAGGCCACGTTCAGGTCTGGAGCGCCGAGCATCCCGACCAGGGACTGGTGATTCACAAAGCTTCTAGCCCAATTACGGCGGTGGCGATTAGCCCTAACGGGGATTGGCTAGCGATCGGGGCAGACGACGGTTACCTGACCCTAAACAACTTGCAAGGGCTGAGCCAAACCGCTCAGCTGCGCCATGACTGGGGCGTACGGGCAATCGCATTTACCCCCGACAGCCGCATGCTGGTCAGCACCAGCGCCGACGAAACCATTCGCTTTTGGTGCTTTAAGGCCGATTAGCGGGGGCGATCGCATTCCCACTGAAAGTCGGGATCAGCCCAAATCAATGTGGTATATCGGGCGGCGGCTACTGTTGTGCCGAGGGGGTTTCAGAAAACTGACGGACGGTGGCGCTAAACCCTGATGCCTTAAACTGCTTGAGTTTGAGCGGCTCGGGCTGGTTGGCGGCTACAGAAACCCGCAGCTCAAAGTCGCTCTCACCGGGGGGAACTTCTGGAATACCGCCCAAACGCCCTCGGTTTTGCATGACCGGGTTGTCGTTGGCGTCAAAAATGCGGCCAAAGATATCGGCGTCAATGACAGATTTGCCGGTGCGGTTGATCGCTTTACCAGTAATTAAAAAGCACTTTGCCTCTTGAATTGAGCCTGCGGCCACCATGCCCTCGGCGTAGTCGGGGGGGCAGGGAATGTAGCTCAAGCCGCTGATCTCGATGGGGGTTAAAGCTTGGGCTGTTAGACCGGCTCCGCTAATGAGCCAAAGGCCCGCAATTAAAAGAGCGGTGAAGATCCCACGTAGTGCCATAGGTCGCCTGCTGGTAAGCAAAATCAAGCCTCTATCAGCTTATCGCGATTTGCCATGGCAGGAGGGTGCGGGTAATTTGTCCCAGCGCTGGCTATGGGGTTCGCCCCTGGTCTATGGTAACCGTTCCGCGACATAGGCTTTGGCGTCGCTCAAGCTACAGCCGTTGACCTCTCTGACGCGTTTAACAGCATCGATCAGTCTGCCCTGGCCCAGTAGATCGTGCACCTGGCGATCGAGGTCGGGGGCTAGGGAGCCAGTGGGCAGGTTTGGGGCGGCGGGAGAACTAGACCCGTTTTGCGGCGATCGCCCCTGCAAACCAGCTCGGGATTCTTGATCCCCGGCTGGGCGAGGGCGCTGGAGCCGTCGAGTTAGCCAAAACGACAGACCAAAGGCCAGCAACCCCGCCCCAATAAAGACAACAACGACCATGGCAGCGCCTAACAGAATGCCTCTACTCTAGCCGCTGCGGGGGGTAAGCTCTCTCCCTCGCCCGGCAAAAAATCCTGCCAACCCGCGCCCCAGCGTGTATCCTTTAGCAGATTGTTTACTGACCTCTGGGTACCGCCATGAATCAGCTTCCTAAGCCGTCTCTGGCTATGCTAGCGCTGCTCAGCGCCCTGGCTGCGCTGCCGATCAATGCGCTCAGGCCTGAGCTTCGGCTGCTGGCTCAGGTGACTGAGAAACCCACACCAACCTTTACCCTGCAAGAGAGTGTCCCCCCCGGCACTACGCTCTCGATTGAGGGGTCACCGTCAATGGTGGAGATCAACGAGAGCCTGGGCGAAGGCTTTGAGGCCCGATACCCCGATACCGATGTGGTGGCTTCGACCAGTGGTGACGATCAGGCACTCCAGGCACTGCGAAGCGGCGACGTCGATCTGGCGGCTCTGGGGCGATCGCTCAGTGACGCTGAGGAAGATCCTAACCTGACGTCAATTCCGGTGGCGAGGGAAAAAATCGCCATCATTGTGGGGCGCGACAACCCGTTTCGCGGCGATTTGACCTTTGATGAGTTTGCCGCTATTTTTCGCGGCGAAATCACCAACTGGTCGCAGCTGGGTGGCCCCAACGTGCCGCTGCGGTTTGTCGATCGCCCCGCTGAAAGCTCTACCCGGTTGGCCCTAGCCGACTATGAAATCTTTCAAGCCCAGCCCTTTGAAACCGGCGACAACGCCGTGCAGATAGAGGACGACGACACCGCTGCGGTGGTGCGCGAGCTGGGCAACGACGGCATTAGCTATGCGATCGCTTCTGAAGTGCTAGGGCAAGACGCCGTGCGCCCGGTGAGCCTGGATGGCACCCTGCCCGACGACCCCCGCTACCCCTATTCTCAACCGCGCAACTACATCTATCGGGGTGAGCCAAATGTGCCCGTCGAGGCTTTTTTGGGCTTTGCCACCAGCGACGCAGGCCAGGCCGCTGTGGCCGAGGCGCAGCAAACCGCCCGCGCCAATGTCACCGTGGGGGCCAATAAACTGCCCGGCGGCGTGGCCCTAGCCCCCGATGGCCAGTTTATGGTGCGCGGCACTGAAGACGGTCAGCTGCAATGGCTCGATGCTGACGGCAATCTCACAAAAACAGTAGTAGCCGACGCCCATCAAGGAGCCGTATCGGCTGTAGTGGTGAGCCCCGATGGCCAAACCGTTGTCTCTAGCGGAGCCGATGGCACCCTGCGCCGATGGGATCGCAGCGGCAACCCGATCGGCGAGCCGATCGAAGGGCAGGGCGGCCCGATTTTGGCCCTGGCCGTCAGCCCTGACGGTCAAACCCTGGCCAGTGGCAGCGCCGACGGCACCGTAGAGCGCTGGTCGCTGGCCGATGGCACCCGTGTGGGTGAACCCATTGCCGCCCCCGGTGGGCCGGTGCAGGCTCTCCACTACCCGGTAGGTGGTCAAACGCTGATTACGGGCAGCCGCGACGGTAACCTGGGCGTTTGGAATGCGGATGGCACAGCTGCGGGCCAAACCGCCAACGCCCACCCCGAGGGCGTGACCACCATTACCAGCAGCCCCGATGGCCAGGTGTTGACCACCACGGGCGGCGACGGCAGCCTGCGCAACTGGGATCGCTCCACGCTTCAGCCCAGAGGAAATACTATTCAAGCCCACGGTGCTAGGGTGAGCGCTGTGGCCTACAGCCCCGATGGCAGGACGCTAGCTACCGCCGGGGCCGACAGCACCCTTCAGCTGTGGTCGCCCGATGGTAGTGAGCAGTTGGCGGAACCAGTGCAGCTCGATGAGCCGGCGGCTTCCCTGGGGTATACCCCCGAGGGACTGCTGGTGGTGGGAGGGAGCGATCGCCAGGTTGAGCTCCGCAATGACCAGGGCGAGCTGGTGTCGAACACCGATGGCAACTCAGACCCTAACGACCCCGCGACCGCTCTGGGTGATTTCTGGCAGCGCCTGCAAAACTTGCCCCCCAGCGCCTGGTGGATGCTGGCTGTGATTCCGGCCCTGCTGCTGCTGATTGGCATTGCGGGGTCGCTATTTGACAAAGACCACGACGATGAGGATGAGGATGAGCTAGAGGCCGATGGCGATCGCGGCACGGCGGTAGGTCTTATCCCTGGTTCAGATATCGATTTTTCTAAGGTAAGTGACCAGCCCCCCGCAGACAGGCCAGTGCTTCCCCCAGCACTGCCCGAGGTGGGCCTTTTGCCCCCCGAGGCCGAACTTGTGCCCAGCGGTGAACACCCAGACGTCCTGCCGCCCGGCAAGCTAGAACAGGCGCGCATGGATCTGGCGGAGGGCCGCCGTCTGATGCGCGAGGGCCGTTACGACAACGCTCTGATCTATTTCAACCAGGCTGTGGAAGCGACCGAAGTGGAGCGCCGCAGAACCAACGCTACCGAGACAGCATCTGGAGGCATCAACGCCATTGCCGCCCAGGCCCAGGCCGAACGGGGGAATGCCCTAGCGCTGCTGGGGCAGGCCAACGACGCGATGGATAGCTTCAACGCCTCGCTACGGCTCGACGCCAGTGTTATCGATGCCTGGATTGGCAAAGGCCGATTGCTCAACACCATGGCTCGCTACGAAGAATCGGTCTTCTGTTTTGACACCGCCCTAGAACTCGACCCCACGTCGACAGCAGCTCACTTGGGCAAGGGGCAAGCGCTCATGGAGATGGGCCGCCAGAGCGAGGGGCAAGCCTGCCTGGATCGGGCCGCTGCCCTGAGTCGCGACGATTCCACCTGGGAGCTACCTGGGGTGAACGTTGCTTCACCTGAAGACGGGGTATCGATCGGTCCAGGGTCTTCAGGGATGGGCAGCGCATACTCTGGCACGGTGGTGCCTGAGTATGCGCCCCCGGTGGACTACGGCTACGACCCCGATGTGCCCATGGAGCTACAGCAGATGGTGCAGGGGCTACCCTCCGCCGATGTGGAAATGGTTGGCACTTCCAGCCTGAGCGTCGATGTCCCCCCAGATCTAGCAGCAGAGGCGGCTGATTTGCCGGATCGCGCCGAAGATGCCAGCGCGATTCGCAAAGCGTTCGGGAACCGACTCGAACCGAGTATTCCTGCGGGAATCGCCCCAGACTTGGGGTTCACTGCCTCTGAAGTCGTCTCGGGCGGCGATATTCCAGCGCCGATGCCCGCCGATGTCATGGAGTTGGAGCCAATGCCAAGCACCCTAGAGGAAGAACTGCTCAGCCAGGTGCATTTAGGAGATCCGCCTATTCCTGAGGCCGAACCCGGAGGGCTGCCAATGGAGAGCAACAGTACCACCGTCTCGGCACCCATACCGCCCCTGCGGCCCGCACCCATGCCGGTGCCGCCGCCCGTGCCCCTAGAGCCGGGTGACTATGTGCCGCCCCCGGTGGAGGTGTTGGGCAGCGAAGGTCTATCTGGGCTGGAGGGGCTGCCGCCCGAAATCATGGCGGCGTTGGCCAGCATTCCGCCCGGCTCGCCCGATAGCTTTGGGGTGGTGCCCACCAGCCCTGATCCGGTGTCAGAAGATGTTGACGACACCGCTACCGCTAGCTGGATTCGGCTCTCTATTGACCACGAGGGGGAGCGGTTCTATGCGGTGTGGCAGATCGATGAGGGCGATCGCACCCAAGCCCAAGCCAACGGCGGCGAAACCATGACCCTGCGCCTCTACGATGTCACCGGTCGGGCCACCCAAGCGCCACTGCCCCCAGCGGTGGTGGAGCAGCGCTGCCGCGACGACTTTGCTCAAGACTGGTACCTGCCTATTCCCCAGTGGGATCGCATCTATGTGGTTGAGGTGGGCTACCTGGGTGCGGCTGGCGACTGGCTGGCGATCGCCCAGTCGGTTGAGGCAGCAGCGATTTCTGCCTCCTGATCATTAAAAAAACTTGCCAAAAAAGCCCGAGGCCTCGCCTCGGGCAATGGTCAAGAGTGACTTGACGATCTAGATAGTGACGACTTCAGGAAACCCTGTGGGATCACACCATTAGCTGACTCATGCCAAATCCTACTTGGCTACCCCCGATTCAGCAGGGCGAATGCCATTCGCCCCCTACGGTTTGACCTTTTGTGAATCGGGGTTATCTGACTCGGATTTGGTCTCACACCTTGAGCACCCACTGTTCGCGGGTGTCGGCGCTGACGAAGGGGGCGGGCACAAAAGGAATCTCGACCCCCAGGGAAATGAAGGCGGCGCGAATGGTGGTGGCGTGGGCTGCTTCAGCGGCGGCGATCGAGGCCCCGGCAGTGATTAGCTCGGGGGTTTTGAGGCGGGCGACCTCGTCCGCGTAGGCGATCGCGGCATCGGTTTCGAGGGCCAGGGCCAGCTTAGCGATGTTGACATCAGAGTCGAGGCCGCCGTCGCCCCGCTCTAGGTAGGCCGACAGGTCGTAGCTGTCTTCGGCCATGACGGGGGTGCCGCCCAGGTTGCTCACAACTTGAATGAGTAGATCGCGGTGGGCCATGTGGTCGGCCTGGTTGGCCAGGGCGATCGCCAGCACGGCTTTGCCTACATCGGTGTCGCTGAGCCCTCGGGCAGCGGCCCCGTAGGCCCAGATCGCCTGATGCTCGTAGAAGAGCGCCCCATTGAGAATTGCAGCGTCGTTAGCGGCGGCTCTGCCGCGGGCTCCCCCTCTGTTGCGGTTCTGCGCACTGCGGCTCTCGGCTTGGGCTGCGCTCTTGGTTAAGGCAGAGAAGCCGAGGGTGCCAACTAAACCCGCGATTGTGCCGCCCACCATCACCCGACGGCGAGAAACCCCTGCTCTGGGGGAATCTAGATCATCAGACATAAAATCGTGATTCATTGCAGTATCCTTTGCGCTAATGTCGTGGGCAAGCGTAATTGCTCTCAGACCCGCCACAATACGACTAGCTGTGGTCTGTGGATGACGAGTGGTTCTAACTCGACATTTGAGTTCAGCCCATCCACTCTGTCTCCATATCTGTTTCTCCCCCGGCCATCCATAACGGTGGCCTGAGTCGTATTACTGATGTGTAGTTAATGCCCCCATTGCCGCCCCCCGACCCCCAGATGTCTTCTCCAGTGAGCGATCGCGACCTGGTTACCCGTCTGTGGGCCGGTGATACTGCCGCCCTCGCCACCCTCTACGATCGCTATTCGCCGATGGTCTATACCCTGGCCCTCAAAATGCTGTCTAACTCCGCCGAGGCCGAAGACCTCACCCAAGAGGTGTTCGTCAATTTTTGGCAGCGGCGGCAGTACGACGCCGAGCGGGGCAGCGTGGGCAGCTACCTGGCTACCAACACCCGCTCGCGCGCCCTCGATCGCCTGCGGATCAACAGCGGGCGAGCGGTAATTTTGCAGCGGTTTCAGCGCATTAGTCAAGCCTCGGCGCGATCGCCCAACCCGGTTGACTACGCCACCCAGCACGAACAGCATGAGCACCTGCGCGCCGCCCTCGCCCAGCTCCCCGCCACCGAACGCGAAGTGCTAGAAATCGCCTACTTTCAAGGATTCACCCAGGCCGAGATCTCCGCCCAGCTTGGCATTCCCCTAGGCACCGTCAAATCTCGCTGTCGCCAAGGTCTCCTCCGCCTGCGCGGTCTGCTCCAGCCCCACCAAAGCTAACCCCCTACTCCCTACTACCCCTCACTCCCTCACCCTTCACCCTCTCCCGCCCACCGATGACCTCACTTCCCCTTCCTGACAATTGGCGATCGCTGCTGGCGGGGTATGTGCTCGACGACCTTACCGCTGAAGAAGCTGCCCAGGTCGAGCAGTGGCTCGAGCAATATCCCGAAGTGGCGACTGAATTGGCGGCCCTACAAGCCACCTGGGACTGTCTGCCTCTGGGGCTTTCAACCGTAGCGCCACCGCCGGATCTGCGCGATCGCACCCTGGCTGCCGCTAGGGCCGCTGCCGCTACCGCCGAACCTGAACATGTGATCTCTGGAGAGATACTCGTCCCGAGTCAGTTACCAAACGCTGCCGCAGGCGTCCGCCGCCGCTTCCCCTGGGGCCGACTGGGGCTAGCCCTGGGCTGGGCCGCCACGGGTCTGGCCCTGGCCTTCACCCTGCAAGAAAACCAGCGCCTGCGCCTGGCCCTGCGCCAAACCGAGGCCGTGGTGGCCAGCTTTAGCCAGCCCGCTAACCGCCTCTACACCCTGGCGGGCACCGAGGCCGAACCCCAGGCCAACGCCCGCCTGGTGGTCAACCCCGCCGACCAAACCGCGCTGATCGTCACTACCGATCTGCCGCCCCTAGACGAAAAACAGGTGTATCGGCTCTGGGCACTGGCCGACAGCGACCCGGTATTTTGTGGAGAATTTAACCCGGCCACGGCTGCAGACACCAATCAGTGGGTGCTGCCCGATGCGGTCTGTGGCACTGCGCCGGTGCAGATGTTGATCACGGCTGAGCGGGCTGCCGCTCCGCCAATACCGGCGGGGGATTTGGTGATGCAGAGTCAGTCGTAGGGGGGATGGGGCGTGGGAGGTGAGCCCTACCCTTCTGGGTGTCCTGGGTCACAATAGAGCAAGCAACGTTTATCTCTGCACCTATGGCTCCTTTGGCACCGTCGCGATCGCAACCCGTTGCAGAACCTACTGCGGCGCTGTGGGCGGGGGCGATCGCCCAGCCCGCGACCGAATTCGCCGCTACGACTCTCCCCGTGCTGGAGGGACAGGTGCCCGCTGGTTTGCGGGGCACCCTCTACCGCAACGGCCCCGCCCGGTTTGAGCGCGGCGGCACCCGAGTCAGCCATTGGTTCGACGGCGATGGGGCGGTGCTGCGGGTAAATTTTGACGGCGATCGCGCTGTAGGCACCTACCGCTATGTGCGCTCCGCCGGGTTTGTGGATGAGGAAGCCGCCGACAAGAGCCTCTATCGCGGTTATGGCACCCTGCCGCCTGGCCCATTTTGGCAGCACTGGCAGACCCAGGTGAAAAATGCCGCCAATACTTCGGTGCTGGCCCTGCCCGATCGACTGCTGGCCCTCTGGGAAGGGGGGCTGCCCCACCGCCTCGATCTAGAGACCCTAGAGACCGTTGGCTTAGACAACCTGGGAGAACTCCAGGCCAGCGACACCTTTACTGCTCACCCCAAGCGCCACCCCCGCACGGGGGAGATTTTCAGCTTTGGCACCATCCCTGGGGGCAACGCCACCCTCAAGCTCTACCGCTGTAGCGCCACCGGAACCGTGGAAAAGACCGGCACGATTCCCCTGGCGGGGATTCCGCTGCTGCACGACTTTGTGTTGGCCGATCGCTACCTGGTGTTTTGCGTGTCGCCCGTGCGCCTGAGCCCCTTGCCCGCGCTGTTTGGCCTGTCTAGCTTTAGCGATGCCTTGCAGTGGCAGCCCCAGCAGGGCACCCAGATTATTGTGGTGGATGCCGATACGCTGGAGGCGATCGCCCTTGGCGAAGCCGACCCCTGGTATCAGTGGCACTTTGGCCACAGCTACCTCGATTTTGATGGCTCTATCGTGTTCGATGTGGCGCGCTACAACGATTTTGCTACCAACCAGTACCTCAAAGAAGTGGCCTCGGGCCAGACCTCTACCCCCGCCGATGCCCAACTCTGGCAGTACCGCATCGACCCCAAAACCGGCAAGATTCTCGACCAGCAGTGTTTGATCGATCGCCACTGCGAGTTTCCGATCGCGTTTGGCCACGACGAGACGGCGACCACCTATTTGAATGTGCACCGCACAGTGTCCACCCCGGTAGATGAGCTGTTTGGGGCGATCGCCCGCTTTGACCCCAAAACTGGCCTTACCGTGGCCGATGCTGGGGAGGGCCGCTACCCTTCTGAACCGATCGCCGTTGCGAACCCGGCGAACCCCCAGCAGCCCTGGGTGCTCACTGTGGTCTATGACGGCACCCAGCACCGCAGCGAACTGTGGGTGTATGAAGGGAATGAGCTTAAGAAGGGGCCGATCTGTCGGCTAGGGCTGCCGGAGGTGGTGCCCCACAGTTTTCACGGCACCTGGGTAAATGGGTGAGATAGCCGTAGGATGGGCACTGCTCACCAGCATTAAACCCGCGTTACTCAGGGCTACTGATGCCTCATATTGGTACCCATGTGTGGAGGATACGTCCATGAATAGGCTTTCCTAGCCAGGGGGTGTTGGAGGAGAGAGAGTGTAGGCTGGCTGAAGTCACTGTCCATGCTTTTGCTGGGTCAAACAGCACCATCTCAGCGGGCTGCTGAGGCTGAATAGTCGGCGGCGTTTGGCCCCAGCACGTCGCCGGATTTGTGCTCAGCGCCTGCACTAGTTGCCGGGGCGACCAGTCGCCGGTTGTGACCAAGGTATGCCACAAAAGCCCCAGCGCCAGCTCTAGGCCGATCGCTCCCGGTGGTGCCGAAGGAAACCCCACAGTTTTGTCTTCGTAAGTATGGGGGGTATGGTCGATCGCGATCGCGTCCACCACCCCAGCCTTGACCCCCTCAATCAGTGCCGCCTGGTCTTCAGGATTTCCCAGGGGCGGCGACAGCCGCAGGTTGGGGTCATAGCTACCCAGATCCTTAGCGCTAAACAACAGGTGCATCCAGGTGGTGCTGGCGGTCACGGGCAACCCCCGCTCCTTCGCCTGCTGCACCAGTTCTACCCCCCGCGCCGTGGAAATTCGCATCAGGTGAACGGGGGTGCCCACCTCGGCGACGCATTCCAATAGTGCCGCCAGGGCAGCGGTCTCAGAGCTGGCCGGGTCGCCCACCAGACCGTAGATCAGCGAAAACGGTCCTTCGCGGGCCACGCCGCTGTCTCGCAGGGTGCGATCGCAGCTCCACAGCGCCACCGGCTTACCCAGGGGCCGCAGGTATTGCAACAGCCGCTGCACCAGCAAAGGATTTTGAATTGCCCGACCGTCGGCAAAACCTGCGATCGCAGACTCAGACAACTCCATTAGCTCCACCATCTGCTGGCCCTGGGCACCCTGGGTCAGGGCACCCCAGGGATAGAGGTGCGGCAGACTCGCATTGGTGCGGGCAATGGAGTCCCGACGGGCCAGCAGTTTCTCGACCATCGCCGGATGGTCGATCGCAGGCTCCGTATTTGGCAAAATGCCCAGCCGAGTAAAGCCGCCCGCCTGCCCAGCCGCCAGCAACGATGCCAGGGTTTCCCTCGGCTCGTGGCCCGGCTCCCCCGAGTGGCTGTAGAGATCGACTAGACCCGGCAGCAAGACCTTCCCCTGGCCCTGAATCATTTCAGCGCTGGCGGGGATGACATTAAGGGATGAGGCGACTTCTGTCACCACACCATCCTGCACCAGTACATCGGCGACCTGATCCGTCTGAGTCACCGCATCTAGTACCCGCACCTGCTGAATTAGCTGAATCTCCGTCACAGTGCCCCCGCTGCGGTCTTATCGAGCACGCTGCCCGACAGGTGAATGGTAATGTTAGCCGTGACCAGCACTGGGGCACTGTCAATGCCGTCGGGGTAGTCGATCACGCTCACCGCGCCGTTGCCCTGCTTAAACCGCCAGAAAAACTCTGGCCCTAGGCCCAGCACGTGGCAGAGCAGCGCCTTATTCACCGCGTCGTGGGCGACGACGAGAATGGTTTGCACGGTGTCGCTGCCGCTGTGGGCCGCGACGATTTGCTTCCAGGCGGCGATCGATCGCACCCACACCTGCTCCAGATTTTCCCCCCCCGGCATTTGCACGGTTTCAGGGGCGCTCTGCCACTGCTCCAGCATCCCCGGATAGTTGCCCTCAATCTCAGATTCGTAGAGCCCTTCCCACTCGCCGTGGCTAATCTCTTGCAGCTCGTTGACCGAGTGCAGCGTCAGCCCTAGGTGGTGCTGAAGAATGAGTTCCGCCGTTTCTTTGGGCCGCGCCATAAAGCTGGTGTAGGCCGCATCGATCGCCACGGGTTTGAGAAACTCTGCCGCCTTTGTCCCCTGGGCGCGACCGTTGTCGTTGAGGGGCACATCGATCTGGCCCTGAAAGCGGCCCTGGCGGTTCCACTCGGTTTCGCCGTGGCGCACCAGCAGCAGCCGAGGGCCTTTGTGACCGCGCCGCATCTCGGGCAGCGGTGCCCCCATGTGGCTGGTCAGGTTCATGGCCTCGACCTGCACCGGGCTGCCCCAGCCGCCCTCAAAGTTGAGCACGCTGATGTTGCAGTTGGCCTGGTTGAGGTTGTTGAAGCGCTCTGGCCCCAGGCCTATAGCGGTGCTAATCAGCGCTCGGTTAATGGCGCTGTGGGCCACGATGAGAATAGTCTTGCCCTGGTAAGCCGCCAACAGCTCGGGCCAAAACCGCGCCGCCTGTTGATACAGCTCGCGAATGGGGTAAAAGTCTGCGGTCGAGCCATCGGGCTGGGGCACAGCCATCATCATATTGGCGGGGTCAGTGCGCCACTGATCAAAAATTTCAGGATGCTGAGCCTCGGCCTCGGTAAAGGGCACCCCTTCCCACAGCGGCAGGCTGATTTCTTTGAGGTTGTCCGAAAACGTCGGTGCCGCCAGGTTTGGAGCGGCCTTTTGCAGTTCCGCCGTGATAATTTCTGCCGTTTTGCGGGCGCGCTTAAAGGGACTGGCCCACACCGCATCAAAGGGAATGCCCACCAGCGCCTGACCTACTTGCCGCGCCTGGGCCTCGCCCGCCGGGGTCAGCTCTGACTCGTCGCAGTGGCCTTGAATGCGCTTTTGCTGATTGTAGGTGCTCTGCCCGTGACGAACGATAATTACGCGGGTTTTCAGGGGTCTGTCCTCTCAAGTTGCTCAACCAACGTCAGATTTTACCCTGTCAGGGAACCGCGCCGCAGCTTTGCAGAGTACTGGGCTATGTACGTCCGAGCTTTGGCCTGTGGAGCGGTACCTGTTGCAAAGTGTAGCTGCACAGTAGTAGGCATTTCGGCGGAGGTGCGATCGCCCCTACTCCCGCCGCTGAGTACAGGTATGAATCAAAACTGCAACAGCTCTCGTAGGGGCAAATGGCCCTTTGCCCTTACCCAAATTCATGCTCGCTCAACAGCATCCCATGTTTGCAGCCAGCCCCCAAACCCTGAACTACCGCGTTTGGTAGATGTTGAATAATCGCGCTCTTGCAAAACTGTTGGGCATAGAACCCAGGTTAGACCGGCCCAACAGAACCCAGCCCTGAGCGATAAATCCATGGTGAAATTTGCTTATCATGCCTCCCACGAGCAGTTTGCCCCTAGCGCGCTGCTGGGCTGGGCTCAGCAGGCAGAACAGGCGGGCTTTACCGCTGTCACCTCCTCCGATCACTTTCATCCCTGGAGCGAGCGTCAGGCAGCAAGCGGCTTTGCCTGGTCTTGGCTAGGAGCCGCTATGCAGGCGACCTCGCTGCCCTTTGGCGTCGTCTGCGCCCCCGGTCAGCGCTACCATCCCGCCATCATTGCCCAGGCGGCTGCGACCCTGGGGGAGATGTTCAGCGATCGCTTTTGGGTGGCCCTGGGCAGCGGCCAGGCGATGAATGAAGCCATTACCGGCCAGCCCTGGCCGATCAAAGCCGAGCGCAATGCCCGCCTCAAAGAATGCGTCGATGTGATTCGCGCCCTCTGGGCTGGCGAAACCGTCACCCACCACGGCCTAGTGCAGGTGGAAGCAGCCAAACTCTACACCCGCCCCGCCAATCCACCCCGCATCATGGGGGCGGCCATTACCCCTAAAACCGCCGAGTGGGTGGGGGGCTGGGCCGATGGCCTGATTACCATTTCCCACCCCCACGACAAATTGCGAGAGGTGGTCGAGGCCTTTCGGCGCGGTGGCGGTGAGCACAAACCCATGTATCTAAAAGTGCAGCTCTCCTACGCCCCAGATCAGGAAACGGCCTTGCAGGGGGCTTACGACCAGTGGCGCACCAACATTTTCGAAAGCCAAGTGCTCTCCGACTTTAGGGTTCCTAGCCAGTTCGATGCCGCTGCCACCTTTGTCAAGCCAGAAGACATGTACGAGCATGTGCGCGTTTCGGCTGACCCCCAGCAGCATATTGAGTGGTTGCAAAGGGATATAGAGCTGGGGTTTGAGACTATTTCTTTGCACAACGTCAATCGAGAACAGCAGCAATATATTGAGGCCTTTGGCGAAAAGGTTTTGCCGTTTCTAAAATAGTTGAAATGGTGGGCATTGCCCACCCTACAAGGATTACAGTTGCTAAATTCAAGCTGGCATCTCCCTTGCCAGAAACCATCTAAGCCTGTCAGGCATTTTTATTTTTCTCTTCTATTTCCACTCTTTCCCGGTACGCCGATTTATCTAGGTTTTTTATGTTAGACCTTTGGTACAAAAATGCAGTTCTATACTGCCTTGACGTAGAAACCTATATGGATGGCAATGGCGACGGAGTAGGTGATTTTGTTGGGCTAACCCAGCGTTTAGACTATATAGCTGGCCTCGGAATTACCTGCGTTTGGCTGATGCCCTTTTACCCATCACCCAACAAAGACAACGGCTACGACGTGATGGACTACTACACCGTCGATGCTCGGTTGGGCTCACTGGGCGATTTTGTTGAGTTTGCCCGTCACGCCCGCGAGCGGGGCATTCGTATTCTGATTGATTTAGTGGTTAACCATACCTCTGATCAGCACCCCTGGTTTCAATCGGCGATTAAAGACAAAAACTCAAAGTATTTTGACTACTATTTTTGGTCAAAGCAAGAACCTGAAGATATTGAAGAAGGTATTGTTTTTCCAGGTTTGCAAAAGGCGACCTGGACCTATCAATCTGAGGTGGGCGCTTACTACGCCCATAGGTTCTACAGTCACCAGGCAGACTTAAACATCACCAACCCCGAGGTCAGAACAGAAATCAAAAAGATAATGGGCTTTTGGCTGGAACTTGGGGTGTCTGGGTTTCGCATTGACGCCGCTCCTTTCCTAATCGAGCTCACCCAGGCTGACAACGTATTTGAACAGGTCGAAGATCCCTTTATTTATATCAACGAATTGCGCGAGTTCCTGTCGTGGCGGCGGGGAGATGCCATTTTGCTGGCTGAGGCCAATGAGTCTTTGGAAAAATTGCCTAAATATTTCGGCGACGGCGATCGCATGCAGATGTTGTTTAACTTCTGGGGCAACCAACATCTCGTATTAGCCCTGGCTCGCGAATCAGCGGCCCCCCTGGCCCAAGCGATGAAGGAGTTACCCTCGTCACCGCCCACCGGGCAGTGGGCCAACTTTGTGCGCAACCACGATGAGCTAAGTTTAGATAAACTCTCCACCGACAAGCAAGACGAAATTGCGGCGGCCTTTGCCCCCGATCGCGACACCATGTGGATCTTTGATCGCGGCATTCGTCGCCGGTTTGCGCCGCTGCTCAACGGCAATCTACAACGGCTCAAGCTGACTTACAGTCTGCTCTTCACCCTGCCCGGCACGCCCGTAGTCAACTACGGCGAAGAGCTGGGCATGGGCGATGACCTGTCACTAGAGGAACGCAATCCCGCCCGCACCCCCATGCAGTGGTCAAAGGCACCGAATGGCGGGTTTTCTACCGCAACTGCTGACCAGGTGGTGTTGCCAGTGGTTTCCACAGGTGACTACAGCTACAAGCAGCTCAACGTCAACACCCAGCAGTGCAACCCAAACTCGCTGCTGAACTGGATGGAGCGGGCAATTCGCCTGCGCAAGGAATGCCCGGAGTTTGGCTGGGGCCAATTGCAACTGTTAGACACTGGCCATGACAGCGTTTTGGCCCACCGCTGTGAGTGGCAGGGCAAGGCTGTGATCGCGGTACACAATTTCAGTCAGTCTGACTGCAAGGCAACGCTCATGCTAAAAGATGACGTGGGCAAATGCCTGATCGATCTATTTGAAGACCAGCCAGAGGATGTGATCTCCGATCCTGCCTACGATATTCACCTATCTGGGTACGGCTACCGCTGGTTTCAGGTGGGGCATTCGTCAGATTAAAGAAACTACGACACCAGCTGGGCGACGGCCCGAGCGATCGCATCGGGTTCAATAGGCTTAGACAGGTGCTGTTGAAAGCCGCTGTCTAACGCTTTTTGGGCGTCTTCTTCGCGCACGTAGGCGGTGAGGGCGATCGCCGGTACCTGCCCCCCTTGCTCGGGCGGCAGGGCGCGAATTTGCCTGAGCAGCTCATAGCCATCCATGCCGGGCATGCCGATGTCGCTGACCAACACATGGGGTTTAAAACCGGCCAGATTGCTGAGCACCTCGGCGGCAGACTCAAGCCCAAGCACTTCTGCCCCATACTCACCCAGCGGCAGGGTCAGCAGGGTCAACCCATCAGGGTTGTCATCCACAGCGATGACGCGCACGCCAGTCAGATCGACTTCCCCCGGCAAAACGAAGGGTACCCGCTGGTTAGGGTGCTGGCTGAATAGCGGCAAACTCACGGTAAACGTGGCCCCTTTGCCCTCGCCGGGGCTGTCGGCGCTGATGGTGCCGCCGTGGGCTTCTGCTAGGTAGCGCACGATCGCCAACCCCAGACCCAGACCGCCAAACTGCCGCGTAATCGAAGCATCTGCCTGACGAAAAGATTCAAAAATATGGGGCAGAAATTCTGGCCGAATGCCCTGGCCGGTGTCGGTGACCTTGAGCTGGGCCCAGTGGTCTACCTGAGCGAGCTGAATCGTGATCTGGCCCTGTTCGGGGGTAAATTTGATGGCGTTAGTGAGCAGATTCCAAACAATCTGCTGAATGCGGGCTCCGTCGCCCTGAATCGGCCCAATCTCAGGCAAATCGGTCTCAATGCGAATGGCTTTGGCATCGGCGGCGGCCTGAACGGTCTCGATCGCCGCCTCAATCACAAACACCGGGTCAACCGAGGCGGGTTCGATCTTGAGCTTGCCGCGCAAAATCTTAGCAATATCTAAGAGGTCATCGATTAGCTGAGTCTGCAACTTGGCGTTGCGCTCAATGGTTTCGAGGGCGCGGGCGGTTTTTTCCGCGTCGAGTTTTTTGGTTTGCAGCAGCTTGGCCCAGCCCAAAATGGGGTTGAGGGGCGACCTCAGCTCGTGGGACAAAATTGCCAAAAACTCATCTTTAATACGGTTGGCGCGCTCGGCGGCTGCGCGGGCGGCCTGCTCTTGGCTCAGCAGCTGTTCACGGGCGACTTCGGCCTGCTTTTGCTGGGTGATGTCGAGGATGGTGCCGGTAAAGCGCAGGGGGTTGCCATCGCCATCAAAATAGGTTTGCCCCTTGGCCCGCACCCACCGCTCCACCCGATCTTGCAGGCCAATCACCCGGTATTCCACGTCGTAGTTGCCGCCACTCTTTTGGGTGAGCGACTTTGCTATGACCTGTTGAATGCGATCGCGATCGTCGGGGTGCAGCCCTTCATAAAACCGCTCAAGGCTGCTGTCGGCTTCGGGGGGCAGGCCAAAAATGGCTTTGCAGCCCGCGTCCCAGGTCAGCTGGTTGGTGATTAGGTTCCAGTCCCAGATGCCCATGTTAGCCGACTCGATCGCCATCCGCAGGCAGTCGTCGCTTTCTTGCAGGGCCATTGCGGCCTGCTGGCGCTCGGTGGCGATTTGGATTCTTTCACTGATGTCAACGGCGGCACAGGTGATGCCGACAATGGCATTTTTGTCATCGTGAATAGGGTCAATGGTCAGATCGTAGTGGGTAGTTTGCCCATTGGCAGTTACCTTGACCTCCTCGCGCAGGCTAACGCCGGTGACGATCACCTGACGCTTGAGGTCGGTGAGCCGGGCCGCAGTCTCGGGCGAGGTCAAATCTTCGTCGCGCTGGCCGATTACCTGCTCTACAGATAGATCGTGGGTGGGGTTGTAAATCCAGGTATAGCGCAGGTCGAGATCCTGGTTAAACAGGCTAATCGGCGCACTTTTGAGGGCCACATTGAGCCGTTCAGTCGTCTGTTGCAGGGTCAGCTGAACCTGTTTGCTATCGGTAATGTCAATGTCGATGCCCGTCATAGTAAGCGGGATGCCCGTAGCGCTATAGAAAACCCGACCCAGGCTCAAAATCCAGCACACCGTGCCATCAGGCTTAATCACCCGCAGCTCAATGTTGTACTCGGCTTGCTTGTAGACAGCGTCGTGCAGCGCTCGCTCGACCCGAGGCAGATCGTCGGGGTGAACCATGGCCATGACGGTTTCATAGCAGTCACCAAAATGCTCGGGGTCAAGGCCAAATAGGCGTTTTATATTGTCAGAAAACTTTATCACATCAAGCTGAATATCCCAGTCCCAGCTGCCCATGCGGGCGGCTGCCATCGCCAGATTCAGGTGTTCCTGATGGCGCTGTAGGGCAATTTCTGTCTGTTTAAGCTCGGTAATGTCTTGCCAGGCCAGAATGCCGCCAGTAATGGCCCCCTCCTGATCGTAGATGGGGCCGGCATTGCACAGCGTCAAAATCCTTTGGCCATCTGCGGTTTGCAGCAGCCATTCTTCATTGGTGATAACCTCACCGTGTTTAACAGCGCGGGCGAGGGGCAAAGCCTCAGGGGTTGCCAGGGTGCCATCGAGGGCAAAAAACTGCCAGGTTTCTGGATGGGCGGTTGAGGGTAGGCCGACAAGTTCTGCGAAGGTGCGCCCTGTCATCTGCTGCCCGTACCGGCTGACTTGGCGAATGCGTACGTCGGGAGCTTCGGCGATGGCAATGCCTTCAGGAATATAGGTCATCAGGGCATTGAGGGTGCGTTGACTGGCTTCGGCCTCCTGAATTTTTTGCTCTAGGGCAAGTTCGACCTGTTTGCGATCGCTGATGTCAGCCAGCGCGCCAGGAAAGATAACGGCATGGTCCTCGCTATCGTATTCGGCCTGCCCCCGCGCAATCACCCAGTGTTCGTCACCCTGGGAATTGCAGATGCGAAACTCGGCGGTGCAGCTGTCTCCGGTGGCGATCGCTTGGTCAATGGCAGCAGCCACCCGCGCCCGGTCGTCGGGGTGAATGATGGCGATAAATTTCTCTAGGCGCACCCCAGCGGCAACCCGCTCGGGGTCAAGCCCAAACAGCTGGGCAAAACTGCGATTAGCCACCACCCGATTCTCGCGAATATTCCAGCACCAGGTGTAGATCGACCCGGCAGACAGGGCCGCTTCAAGCTGAATCAGGGCCTTTCGCAGCTGGAGTTCGGCCTGGTTGCGATCGCGCAGGGCCACCTGCTGCTGGCTGATATCAACCGTGGAACCCACCACCCGAGTCACCTGCCCCTGTTCGTCGCGCACCAGGCAGCCCCGCTCCCAAACATCGATCCAGCGACCATCCTCGTGGCGCACCCGATAGGTTGACTCGTAGAGCTGGCTAGAGCTGGCCAGGAGTTCCTGCATGTGGTGGCGCAGTCGCGCCCGATCGGCGGGATGAATGCGGTCTACCCACCACTGCGATGTGGGTGGGGCTTCGTCGGCAGGCACCCCAACTAGATCGAACAGTTGCTCAGAGCGGTAAACGCAGTCGTTCCCGTCCAGGCTCACCTTGCTGACGTCAAACACCAGCCCATTCACCGCCTGAACAACTAGCTGAAGGCGTTCTTCCAGGTGCTTCTGGTCATCGATATCGATTATGGTGCCCACCCAGCCCGTCAGCTGTCCGTCGGGGTCGCGCGTGGGCACACCCCGGTTCATCACCCAGCGGTAAGTGCCATTGTGGTGCCGCAGACGGTGCTCAATGGCAAAGGGCTTACCGGCGGCGATCGCCTCGCTCCAGGTGGCCAGGGTAGAGTCATGATCGTGGGGGTGCAGGCAGCTAGCCTCCGCCCAGCTCAGCGACTCGGCGGCGCTGAGACCGGTGTACTCATACCAGCGCTGATTCCAGTAGTTGATCGCTCCAGTGCGATCGGACGTCCACACAATTTGCGGCAGGGCTGCGTAGGGTGGCTGGGGGGGTGAGGGAATGGGGCGATGGTCTAAGACAGGGGCAAGGCGCGCCGTGTTCACCTCGGCGATCGCCGCCCCCAAGGCCAAACTCAGCGCCTGTGGGGTAAGCTGGTCGCGCACTAAATAGTCGGCAACTCCAGCTTTAAGGGTCGCTACTGCCGTTTTAAGATCGTTCTCGCCTACGACCACAATGGGTAGAGCTTGGCCTCCTAGCTGTTGCAGCTGCTTGAGTCGGTTTACACCATCCCCGTCTGAGGGGGCAAGGTCGAGCAGAATACCATCGCTCTGGAGCAGCTGGTCTGGGTCGATCGGGCGATCATTAGGCGCTTCAACCAGCTGGTAGGAGATAGCCGCTTTGTGCTGCTGCACCATACGCTTTAATCGATCGGCCTGCCCGGGCGAGCTACTGACCAATAAAACTGTCCGCTCTGGGGGTGTCATAACAAGACTGATGGTGCAAACCTTGAGTTGGCTTCGCTATAGGGGGCGATCGCCCACAACCGCTAGCCGCTAGGCCAAGCACAGCCCCAAAAAAGCTGTAAACCTCAAACGCAGGGCGAAGGGGTGCCAGTTGCTGAAGGGATCTTATAGTGTTCTCTAGAACAACAGGAATATGTCTAAAGGAATAAAATGCCTGGGGCCTATGGCAGCGCTAGGGCAAAGCAAGTGATGGCTCTGCTCAGCCTCAACCGCTGGTAAGAGCCGCTTCGTCAAGGTCAGTTCCCCCATTCCAAAGCTTGTAGCCCACCTTCTCAACATACTCAGAGGTGGGAGGTCAATATCGGTTTTCAGAAGCAAGGCTATTGCCAACTATTTTGGCTTTTTAATGAGCTAAATAGTACTTTTTCCTACTCAGTTCACCACGTTTTTTATAGAGTGCGGGGTGCAGATCTGAGGGCGATCGCACATTACAACCTAGCTAAAGGATGACGTTCGCCAGATTGCGATCTGCTCCTTACGACAGTGCTGGGCTTGATGGCAGCCACGTTAACCTATCTTCAGAATGTCGCAGTTGTTCAGATTGGGCGATCGCAACTAATCATGACGGGTCTTTGCCCTGCGACAGCTGTAACCATCACCCAACTACTATGACCGCCAAAAACGATCCTCCTAACAACGTTGGCAACCCCCAAGAGGCCGAACCAGGTCGTGGGGCTCCCGGCAATCAGTGGGCTGTGCAAACGGCTCAGGCAACCAACGTTAACCCCACCGACGAAAAAATTCCGTCTAACGTTGATGTCGACAAAAATCGGCAGCAAATAGCCGATTACGCGGTCCAAGAAGAGGGAACTACGCCCAGCTCCCATGGCTTTGTAATTGACGAGTCTGGCAGAATCGATAACTTTGCCGTTGAACCTCCCATGTATGTCGAAGAATAGCGCTCAGCCAGAGTGGGCAGCCATGCTGTCCATTGGATTCTTACATTCGTTAAACAGATACTAAGGAGGCCTCATGCCAATTTCTATTCGAGACGATGTGGTGTTTATCATCCTCGCCAAAATCAACGCGTGTAACCAAGAAAACCAGCAGGGAGACATTGATTTTTCTTCTACTGACTTCACTGGTCTAGGGTTAACTGAGTCTGATCTACTAGGCCACCTAGACTACCTAAATCAGAGGCAGTATATCAAAGCCGAATTTAGCGGCAATGCCTATGGCAACCAGGAAGACGTGCCTAGCATAGTAGACCCAGACGAGGTCGACTTTCGCGTGGCCAACACCTATGGTGCTGCAGACGGGCCTCTACCTCACCTAATTGAATTTAAGCGGGCTACGTTGACAGAGAAGGGCCAGCGTATGCTGAAAGACATGGAACAAAACCCTCCTCAAGACCTTGATCAAGGCCCAACAGTGCCGTTGCTCAACGAGCACACACCATTTTTAGAAAAGGTCAAAGTTAAGGGCGGTCTGCCTGATATCTACGATGCTCGTGATATTACCGAAACAGTCTTTCGGGTGATGCGCGACGTGATGACCACGGCTGAGGCTGACCGTGTGGCGGCTGAGCTGCACAACGATGCGCTGCCGACCGACGAAAAAGCCTTGCAAATGGAAGTGTCTGACCTTTGGAAAGACAGAAACCCCATTGTCGGTTTTTTGAGCCGCATTCGTCCGCCCCTCAAAGGGCCAGCACCTCTAGGTATCGACTCTAAGCTGTTTTTGACGCGAGTGGATAATGAAGCGGGCGTGCCAAAGACGGTGAATGCGGAAATCGTTGTCTCCGCCGTTTTTTCAGCCACTAAAGATGAGTTGTCCCAAGAGCGCATTGAGGCAGTTGCCGAGTGGCTACCGGAAGGTAAAGTGCGCGAAATTTGGCAAGCCGCCTAGTGTCATAGTCGTCAGTGGTGCGTTCGTTAGGCGATCGTACCACTGACGGTAAAAGTCATCCAATCGTTTGCCCCCCTGCGCCCATCCCGTAACCGATTTTGTAACCACGCTTCGCAGCTCTGAGTGGCTGGCTATGGTAATGGAGCAAAGCAAAACAGTGTTGAGATTATGGCTCCCTTACCTCTTCGGACTAAAACTTTGATCGCGCTGCTGGCCCTGGGGACGATCGCTATTCAAGGCATGGCAGCGGCCTGTATTGACCCTAGCTCAGGATCTGGCGGGTTTCCAGAGCAGAGTGAACCCCGACCCGCCCTAGAGCCCGAGCCTCGTCCAGGCAACTGGGCAGCGACGACGGTTGAGGATCTGGTGACCCGAGCGGTGAGCCGTCGCATCTTGCGAACCGTCGCCACCGAGGTCGATCGCCCCGTCGCTGACCTGCGCATTGCTGCCGCCGAAACCGCTACCTGGGACGGCTGCATGGGTATCTATGAGCCCGACCAGCTCTGCACCATGATTGCTATCTCGGGTCTGCGTCTCGTCATCACCGACGGCGAGCAAAGCTGGGTCTATCACGCTCGTCAAGATGGTCGGGAGATGGTGCAAAACCCCACCGCCATTAGCCGCAACGGTCTCATTCCCGACTTTATTCCCCCAGTGATGTCGGAGCCAGCAGCAGAACCCGAAGCCCACATCTTTCGCTCAGTCGAATCGGGGAGCTTAATCGGCACCCAATTTGAGACTGTGCTGCTCACCGATGGCCGACTTTTGCGGAAAGAGAACGGCAAGGTTGTCTCAGAACGGCAACTCTCAGCAGAGCAAGTAGCAGCCTTTGAACAGGTGTTAAAAGACCAGCGCTTCCCTAACCTCAATCGCCTGCGCTATATCACCGATGCGGCCTTTGCCGATTACCCCACAGTGCAGCTGTCGGCCATGCACTACGAGACCATCTACATTGACCTGGCCATCGACGATGCCCCACCTGCGCTCCAAGCCGTGGTGCAGGCCTGGAGCGAGCTGACAACCGAGGCGCAATAGCCTAAACCTAGTGAGACAAGTCGGCGACAGTCCGCCTGTTGCCAATTCTTGAGGACGTAGCATGCGGCGTTCTCAAGAATTTTCTACGGGATACTGCAACCAGTCGGCATCGATGCGATCGCTAGACCGCTGATCCTCAGTGCAGTGGTATTGAGGTGCAGGCGATTAACACTAAACATTCGTCTTATGATCGGGTGGTTAGGTTATTAAGTGGCTGTCTGGGAGAGTGAAAACTGATTATGCAGATATGGGTTGATGCCGACGCCTGCCCCAATGTGATTAAAGAGATCCTGTTTCGGGCTGCCAAACGGGTTGAGATTAAGACCACCCTAGTCGCCAATCAAGAGCTACAAATTCCAGGGTCTTCCTACATTGATGCCGTACTGGTGCGATCGGGTTTAGATGTCGCCGATAGCTATATTGTGCAACACTTACAATCTGGCGATTTGGTGATCACAGCCGACATTCCCCTAGCGGCTGAAGCCATCGAGAAAGGGGCCTATGCCCTCAACCCTCGGGGCGAATTTTATGACCGTGGCAATATTCGAGAGCGCCTATCCATGCGAAATTTCTTAACTGAGCTTCGCAGCGGCGGGGTAGAAACCGGTGGGCCTCCTCCATTTAGTCAGCGAGATACGGCAGCCTTTGCTAACCAGCTCGATCGCTTTTTGACCAAGCATAGAAAATAGGCCCTAACCGCCCGATCGCTGAAGAAATCGGTAGCGCTCCTATCACTAGAGTTAACACTTGGGGCCACACCCGCTGGGAAAACAGCGGCGCAAACGCTATCATCATTTCCATGAATTCCACCGCAGTAAGCTCCTCAGCCCCTCATCTGAATTCTGCTTGCTGCCTTCCTTTTCGGATCAAATGGATAAAGTCGAGCTAAGAATCTCTGGCTGTGCTGCCAAATCTCTGGCTCTACATCTGTTAGGGCGTGATCGCTGGGCAGTTCCACCAGGCGCACCCAGGGGCGAGGGGCAGCGTAGGCGCGGCTGGCTTCTATCGCTATAGTCTCGTCGCGGGTGCCGTGAAGAATCAGGGTGGGAATGTTGGCCCGCAGGTCATCGTCTCGGTAGCTCTGAGCATCGGTGATGAAACCGTAGTGGAGAGGAATTTGCCGCTGCTCGGTGTAGTGGTAAACGGGCAGGGTGCCCTCGGTGCGCCAGGTTTCGATCGCCTCCGGGCCGAGGCGGGGCAGCCACTGCTGGAGAAAGTCGAAGGCGGGAGCCAGTAGCACCAGCTTCTCAATGCGATCGCTAACAGTCGCCTGCTGGGCGACCCAGGCGGCGGTTAGCCCACCCAGGCTAGAGCCAATCAGCACCGTAGGTTCATCCTGGGCCAAAATTAGGGCGCTGACCTGCTGGATCTGGCGGCCGAGGGTGAGGTGGGCAAAGTCGCCCTGGTTGAGGTCGGGGATGATGAGGTCGAGGCCGAGGGTGGCGAAGCGGGCTTTCATTGCTTGGGCTTTTGCTGAACGAGGGCTAGAGGCGAAGCCGTGGAGGTAGAGGTATTGGGGCATGGGGGTGAAGGGTGATGGTAGTGATGGATTAGGAGGGGATAGGGAAGGTAGGGGAGCTGGGGAAGTTGGCGGGGAGGGGTTGGCCCCTAGGGGTATGATATTGAATCGGTGTGCTTCCCAGGCTGGTGGGCGGTGCCCTACGTTTACGCAATCCACGGACGCTATGACTTCGACTTATCGCATTACGCTGCTGCCCGGTGATGGTATTGGCCCTGAGATTATGGCGGTGGCGGTGGATGTGCTCAACACTGTGGGCCGTCAGATGGATCTGGCCTTTGAGTTTGAGGAGGCGCTGATCGGGGGGGCTGCGATCGATGCCACCGGGGAGCCGCTGCCGGAGGACACGCTGAAGACCTGTAAGGGCAGCGATGCGGTGCTGCTAGCGGCGATCGGTGGCTATAAGTGGGATACGCTGCCCCGCCACCAGCGGCCTGAGACAGGGCTGCTGGGGCTGCGATCGGGGTTAGAACTCTTTGCCAACCTGCGCCCGGCCACCATTTTGCCTCAGCTGATCGATGCCTCTTCGCTGAAGCGGGAGGTGGTGGAAGGGGTCGATATTATGGTGGTGCGGGAATTAACGGGGGGCATTTACTTTGGCTCTCCTAAGGGGATATTTGAGAGCGAAACTGGGCAGAAGCGGGGGGTCAACACCATGGCCTACACCGATCGCGAAATCGATCGCATTGGCAAGGTCGCCTTTGAGACAGCCCAAAAACGCAAAGGCCAGCTGTGCTCGGTCGATAAGGCCAACGTGCTAGAGGTGTCGCAGCTGTGGCGCGATCGCATCACCGCCCTCGCTGCCGACTACCCCGACGTTGCCCTCACCCACATGTATGTCGATAACGCCGCCATGCAGCTGATCCGCTGGCCCAAGCAGTTTGATACGATCGTTACCGGCAACCTGTTTGGCGACATTCTTTCCGATGCGGCGGCGATGCTGACCGGCAGCATTGGCATGTTGCCCTCAGCCAGCCTCGGGGCCAGCGGGCCGGGGGTCTACGAGCCTGTCCATGGGTCGGCCCCCGACATTGCTGGGCAAGACAAAGCCAACCCCCTGGCCCAAGTGCTGAGTGCCGCCATGATGCTGCGCTACGCCCTCGACCAGCCTGCCGCCGCCGATCGCATTGAGCAGGCCGTGATCACAGTTTTAGATCAGGGTTATCGAACTGGCGATATCATGTCTGAGACTATGACCCAGGTGGGTTGCAAAGCTATGGGCGAAGCCCTGCTGAGTGCCCTGTCATAAAGTTCTTTCTAGAAGTCTTTCTAGAATGTGCTGCCCCTGGAAGATCGAGTTAGAGTCTGTTCATAAGCGCACAGGTGAGCCGTGTACGGTCTACAGCAACCCCCTTCTTCTAGCCCATTGCCCAGTCAGCTGCCAGATGTTGGTGCCCTGCCCATGGCGCTTAACCCGGTTCTGCTCAAGTCAGCCCGGCAAATTTACCGCACCTATTACGAGGTGCACCCTGAGGATGTGCAGCGCCCCATCGGCATTGCCATTAGCACTAAGACCCATCGCGGTAAGCTGATCTTTGGCGATCGCCCGGTGCTGCTGCCCACTGAGTGCTTTGTCCCCATCAGCCAGATCGAGCCGGGGCTGCACTAAGCCAGTGGCCATTTTGGCCAGACTCAGCCAGCCAAGATATTGGGCCATTCCTGCCGGGCACACTGGGGAGCGTCACCCAGTAGCGCAAAGGGTTTGGTACCTATGGCTGAGTCTTTTTTAGCGGTAGCTGAATCGTTCTCTGCTGGGGTAGGCTCTCCGCCTGCTAAACGACCGATCGCCCCAGGCCCTCAGCGGCGGGCGATGGCTAGCCGACCGCTGCCCAGCTACACCCAACGCCTGCTGCGGCGCTTGCGGCTGAAGCTGGCCAATGCTGCCCCCGGCAAAGAAACCCTCGACCTGTCGGTGGTGATCTGCACCTACAACGGTGAGCACCGCCTGCCCAAGGTGCTCGACTGTCTGCTAGCCCAGCTGGGCACCGAGCACCTGGCCTGGGAGGTGATCGTGGTTGACAACAACAGCACCGATGGCACCGCCCAGGTGTTTAAAGCCTATCAGCAGCAGTGGCCTCAAGATGTTCCCCTGCGCTATGCCTTTGAGGCCCGTCAGGGGGCTGGCTACGCCCGCCAGTCTGCCATTACCCTGGCCCGCAGCCCCCTGGTGGGGTTTTTAGACGACGACAATCACCCGGCCCTGGGCTGGGTGGTAGCGGCTCACCGATTTGGCCAGACTCACCCCCAGGCAGGGGCCTTTGGCAGCCGCATTCGGGGAGATTTTGAAGTGACCCCACCGCCGAATTTTGAGCGCATTGGGTCGTTGCTGGCCCTGACCGAGCGCGGGTCTGAGCCTCTGCTCTATGCGCCTGAGCAAAAGGTGTTGCCGCCAGCGGCGGGGCTGGTGGTGCGGCGGCAGGCCTGGCTGGGCAGCGTGCCTGAGCGGCTAACCCTGGCCGATGCCATTGGCTTTCGGGCGGCGGGGGAAGATTTGGAGGTGGTGTTGCACATGCAGCGCCACGGCTGGGAGATTTGGTATAACCCGGCCATGCGAATGCAGCATGAGATTCCGGCTAGTCGGTTTGAGCGCGACTATCTGCTGCGCATGTTTCGGGGCATTGGCCTCAGCCGCCATCGCACCCGCATGCTGAGCGTGCCTCTGTGGCAGCGTCCGCTGATGGCCCATGCTTACCTGGCCAACGATATGCGCAAAATTGTGCGCCATTTGGTCAAGTATCGAGGCCAGGTGATGAGTGATACTGTGACTGCCTGCGAGATTACCCTCTATTTTTACAGCCTAATTAGTCCTCTGTACATCTGGCGACGACTGTGGCGACAGGGAAGGCTGAGATCATGACCAAAAGCGATGGGTTTCAAGCCCCGCCCTTTAGGTCGGGGAGGATGTCAAGGAGACACGGGTACTGCTGAGACGCTGCTGCAAGAACTAAATGGCCTAGTTGTCCTATCCCAACACGATCGCGTGAGGGCAGAAAAAACTAAGGGATGGACGGTGGGGTAGTGCCTGTTGATCACACAATATCGCTACAGACTGACACGATCGCTTTAACCAAATTCTCTGGGTCGACGGGTTTGGCCAGGTGACACTGAAAACCGGCGGCGATCGCCCGTTCTTGCTCTGCCTCGCTCACATAGGCCGTCAGCGCGATCGCCGGAACTTGCTCTCCGGCCTCTGCGCTCAGCGATCGCACTTGTCGAATCAACCAATAGCCGTCTTGTTCGGGCATGCCAATATCGCAAATCAGCAGGTTGTACCGATTGGGATTGTCGTTTAGAGCAGCTAGAGCAGCTTTGGCAGAAGTCACGGTGAGCACGTTAGCCCCGTAACCTTCCAAGACAAAATTGAATAGATCAAGGGCATCAACTTCGTCATCGACGGCCAAAATTTGCAGGCCCTCTAACGCCGCTGCCGGGTCGCTCGAACGATCTAAGGCAGGCGGCTCTAAATTACCGGCGGTTGCCTCTGGAGATGACTCGTCCAGAGGCAAACTAACGATGAATGTCGCGCCTTGTCCTTCACCGGGGCTGGTGGCCTGCAAGGTGCCCCCGTGCAGTTCTACCAGGTGCTGGGCGATCGCCAAACCCAAACCCAGACCGGGCTTTGCTTTGGTGGTGCTAGAGTCGCCCTGACGGAAGCGCTCAAAAATATGCGGCAAGAGGTCGGCGGCAATGCCCTGCCCGGTGTCAGTCACTTTGATCTGAGCCTGCCCCTGCACCCGCTCTAGGGTGATGTCAATGCGTCCGTTGGGCGGGGTAAACTTAATGGCGTTTGACAGCAAATTCCACAAGACTTGCTGCAATCGATCGGCATCACCGACGACCCTTTCAGCCTGGAGCTGAGCTACGATTTCGATATTTTTGGCCTCGGCGGAGAGTTGAACGGTCTCGATCGCCGCCTGCACCACTGAGCGCAGATTGAGTGGTGCAGAGCGCAGATTGAGCCTGCCGCTCACAATCCGAGAGGTGTCTAAAATATCTTCAATGAGTTGAGATTGCACCCTGGCATTGCGCTCAATAGTCTCTAAAGCACGGGTGACAGTCGTTTCCTTAAGGGTGCGAGCGCGGAGCTGCTGCGCCCAGCCCAATATAGCGTTGAGGGGGTTGCGGAGCTCGTGGGAGAGATTTGAGAGAAACTCATCTTTGGCCAGGTTGGCCGCTTCTGCCTGCTGACGGGCGGCCTGTTCTTGGGCGAGGAGCTGCGATCGCTCGGCTTCAAACTGCTGGCGCTCGGTGATGTCTTCGATCGCCAGCAAAACCCTGGCCGTGTCATTGTCACGCTGTAGCTTACGAGCATTGATCAGCAGCGTTTTTTGCCCAGTTTGCTCAGTCCAATAGTCCATCTCAAAATTTTGCAGCTGGCTATCATTGCTGAGCACGTCTTCTAAGTGCGATCGCAGTTGGGGAATATTCCACCGCCCATGGCTTAGCTCAAACAGGAGAGATTGCACGGCCTCTGATGCTGAAATCTGAAACATTTCGCAGAACGAGTGATTAACCTTGTTCACTCGCAGAGCGGCATCTAGCACTACTAACGGGATTTGCACCGTCTCAATGATCGCTTCTGCATAGTCACGAGCCGCCTCTAAGATGACAGCATGACGTTTGAGCGCGTCAATATCGAGAAAGACTATGGTCAATCCGTCAATCTGGTTTTCCGTCGTGCGATAGGGACGAATTCGTATGGAATACCAATGGCCTGCCTGGGTTTGAATCTCCTGTTCTTTGGTGTTGAGCGTCTCCAGCACCTCTAGCGCCATAGACTCTAGGCTAGAAACATCAAAATCGGTACGGAGGTCGCTAAACGGTCGTCCAATATCGCTGGGAATATAGTTAAACAGGCGCTGCGCTGTGGGGGTAAGGCGGCGAATTCTCAGCTCGTTGTCGAGCATTAAGATCGGCACACTGATGCTGTCAACAAAATTGTTGAGGTCGCTGTTGTCTCGAGTTTGTTGCAGGTTGCGGCTGCGAAGTTCGTCGTTGGTGGTCGAGAGTTCTTCGTTAGTGGCTTGAATCTCTTCTTTGACGGTTTGGAGTTCTTCATTGGTGCTTTGCAACTCCTCATTACTGGACAAGATTTCCTCATTTGCCACCCGAAGGCTTTGGTTGAGATGGTTTTGTTCCTGAATTACCGCCTGTAGATGTGCTTGAGCAGCAATTTCTCTTTGGGTAGAGGCGGTCAATGCCTGACGTAGCTGCATAATCTCATGCTCTAGAGCTTCCGAACTTTGACTTTGCTCAGTAGTAGTAGCAGGGCCGAGAGGAGTAGGGGAGGGTAAAACCGCTTCAAAAATCACTAAGAAGTAGAGATCTTTCGCAATTACGGGTTGGAAGGGAATCACTTCAAGATCGAGGATTACTGGTCTCTCACCGGATTCGATTTGAATCTGTTTTTGTTGAATTGGAGTATTTTGGATTTGGGCTTGATAAATCGAAGTGCGAAGTACACTATCCAATCCTCCTCTGGACATTAATAGCAAGTTTAAGTCAGTTGTACCAGGAGATAGCTTTAGATAGCGATCAGTATCCCCTCGCACCTGTAAGATCTGCATCTGTTCATTAACTACGACACAAACAGACGCATAACGGTTTGAAATTAGGCGGTCAACTTCTCGTCCTAAATCAAAGTTGTTGACAATATTCTCAGAAATTCGTTGCTGTCGCTCATCTCTAGTAAGGGGATAAGGATTTGTTATAAACACAGGCAAGGCACGAGTCAAAGTTAATTTTTTAGCGTAGATTTTAGATGATGGGTCATGTACTGATGCAAACATATCGGAGGATGTTCTGATACTTTCTGAACTGCCTAGTAGCAGAAAGCCATTGGAGTTGAGACTGTAATGAAACAGGGGTATAATCCGTTCTTGCAAAATATCTGATAAATAAATCAGCACATTACGACAGCTAATCAGATCAAGATTTGAGAATGGTGGGTCACCGCCTAAATTATGTCGAGCAAAAATACAAAGTTCACGGATGGTACTGCTAATTTGATACCCACCCGTTACAATTGGCACAAAAAAGCGATTGCGGCGCTCTAGGGAAACCATTTCCATCTGCGTTTCCAAATAAAAGCCCGACCTAGCTCTACTGATTGCCGATTCGCTAATGTCAGTAGCAAAAATTTGAATTGCTGGTATGCTAGGTTGCTCGTTGAAGAACTCTAATAAGCAGATGGCGATGGAGTAGACTTCTTCCCCAGTTGAACAGCCTGCTATCCAAATCCGAATCGGCTCACTAAACGATTTATTCTGACTAATTGTAGGAAAAACCTCCGTTTTCAATAGTTCAAAAATTTCGGGGTCACGGAAGAAGCTGGTAACGTGAATTAAAATCTCTTCATACAAAGCTTGGACTTC
>JANPIO010000269.1:0-2793 GCA_031425055.1 Phormidium sp. VAR_61_metabat_6 | reverse complement strand
CACCCTTCGGCTTTCCCCTCTCGAAGAGTAGTTATAGAATCGGCTTGTTCTATGGGGTAGGGTCGCCTGCTGCACTCTAAAATGCCGAGGCAGCCGGTCTTGAACCACTACGTAGGTTCCTGCAAGCAGAAATAATTCGTGGTTACCATAATTTTGTTGCGAAGTCATTAAGCGGTGGCAGATTTTCAACTGTCCACACTACAATAAAGTGGTACTGAAACCTTTAGTTTCAGTTCACTCCTCACACCACACTCCGCCCAGGCCATTGGTCTGGGCGGTTCCTTATTTAAAGCATCTTCAGCCT
The DNA here is from genome assembly GCA_031425055.1 of Phormidium sp. VAR_61_metabat_6. GTDB lineage: Bacteria > Cyanobacteriota > Cyanobacteriia > Phormidesmidales > Phormidesmidaceae > Nodosilinea. Next base: position 2,489 of record JANPIO010000269.1, on the reverse strand, counting down.
AAAAATGCGGAAATCCGGCTGGTTTAGATGAGTTAGCGCCCATCCCCTCGGTAGATATTGACCACTCGCCCAAGAAGCCGGGGGTCAGCTATGATAAGATTGCGTGTGGTTAATAACGGCAAGGAACACAAGGCATGGCAGCCGCTCAGGTAACAGACTCCACGTTTAAGCAAGAAGTTCTTGAAAGCACCGTTCCCGTACTGGTTGACTTTTGGGCCCCCTGGTGTGGCCCCTGCCGGATGGTTGCCCCGGTCGTCGAGGAAATTGCTGAGCAGTACGACGGCCAGATCAAGGTCGTCAAGGTCAATACCGACGAGAACCCGAGTGTAGCTAGCCAGTACGGTATTCGCAGCATCCCCACCCTAATGATCTTCAAAGAGGGGCAGCGGGTTGACATGGTAGTGGGTGCCGTACCCAAAACCACCTTGGCCAATACCCTTGAAAAGTACCTCTAGGTTCGCTCTTCTTGGCCTAAAAGTATTAAAGACTAGCCGCACGGCGTAACGAAGGCGATCGCCGCAACCTTTCAACCAGGTCTGGCAAAGGCGGGTCGCCACGGGTTTAGCCACTAGCTTATGAATATCTGATATAACCCTCTAGCGTTAGTTACTCTCTCGCTAGAGGGTTTTTGCACAGCAGGGGGCAGAATTGTCGTTAGAATAGGATGCTGCCTTTATGGACCCAACGGCGTATGGTTGCGCTTCCCTCAGATTTACCCTCTAGCGTTCAGGCCGATTTGGCTGCGGTGTTTGAGCAATTGCCTCACCTAGAGCATGGCAAGCTCATTCGCCAGGTACTAGAAACCATTCTGCGCATGATGGGGCGGGAGGCAGACCGACTCGACTGGAAGATTTTGAATTTCGCCCTGCTGGATATGGAGCAGGCATTCCAGATCTTTTATCCCTACCGGCACACCCGCAAAATTACTATTTTTGGCTCGGCGCGCACAGGGGCAATGAGCCCCGATTACCAGTTGGCTGAGAAGTTTGCCAAGCAGAGCACCGAGCTGGGTTTTATGGTCATGACCGGTGCCGGGGGCGGCATCATGGAGGCGGGTAACGCCGGGGCTGGCTCAGAGCAATCCTTCGGGTTAAACATTCAGCTGCCCTTTGAGCAAGGCGCTAACCCGGTGATGGAGGGCGACCCGAAGCTGATCAACTTCAAGTATTTCTTCACCCGCAAGCTGTTTTTCCTGCGCGAAAGTGACGCTCTGGTTCTGTTTCCGGGAGGATTTGGCACCCAAGACGAAGCTTTTGAGTCGCTGACGCTCATTCAGACTGGCAAAGCCGACCCCATGCCCATCGTTATGGTCGATCATCCCGGTGGTAACTACTGGCAGGGGTGGGATAACTACATTCGCGAGCACCTGCTGAGCCGAGGGTTAATTAGCCCTGACGACCCCAGCTTGTACACCATTACCGACAACGTTGATGACGCCTGCCACGCCATCAGCAGTTTTTATCGGGTATACCATTCCTGTCGTTATACCAGCGATCGCCTGATCATTCGCCTCAAGAGCGACCTCTCCGATGGCGCTGTCGACCTGCTCAACCAAGAATTTGGCGACATCTTGGCCAAAGGAATAATTGAAAAGTCTACTGCGCTGCCCGAAGAGCACAAAGACGAAACCACCGCTTTGCCCCGATTGGTGATGCACTTCAACAACCGCGACTTTGGCCGACTGCATCAGCTGATTTGGCGGCTCAACGAGCTGGGCGACCATCGCCCCGAAGCTCAGCACCCCGAACAAAAGTAGGGGAGTGGGTGGGTAGAGGGTGGATGAGTCAGTGGATCGATGGGTTATCAGGTTTGATAGACCGATTCAAATCCAGGCGAAAAGCTCCCAGAGCCTTGAGTGATGGCCAGTTCTCACTTACTCATTACCCCAAAATTCCCATGACCCAGGTTCAGGCGTTTTTAGAGCAGCTTTACCAAGAGTTTAAAGGGGTTTCCGAAGGTCAAGTAGCGTCTTATATTCCTGAGCTGGCGCGGGCTAACCCCGACTGGTTTGGCATTAGCATTGTCACCCTCGACGGCCGCACCTACGAGGTGGGAGATGTGGCGCAGAAATTTACCATTCAATCGATCTCGAAGGTATTTGTCTACGCCATGGCCTTAGAGGACTATGGCCGGGAAAAACTACTCAAAAAAGTGGGCGTAGAGCCCACCGGTGATCCGTTTAATTCCCTAATTCGGCTAGATGAGGACTCTAAGCGCCCGGATAACCCGATGGTGAATGCGGGGGCGATCGCCACCACTGGCCTGATTCCTGGCAAAGACCCCGCAGAACGCCTCAACCGATTGCTGGCTATGTTTCAGCGCTATGTTGGCGACGAGGTGTTTGTCGATGTATCGACCTTCATGTCGGAGCGATCGACCGGGCACCGCAACCGGGCCATGGCCCACCTAATGCTCAACTTCGGCATGATCGACCAGCCCATCGACGAAGCGCTTGACCTGTACTTTCAGCAGTGTGCGGTGCTGGTTAC